>CAYRCM010000001.1:0-9588 GCA_964422715.1 uncultured Myxococcales bacterium
TGCCCGTGCCGACGCCGCGCCGGCTCCGGGGCCGGGGCCGGCTCCCGATGCGCGCCCGGCCAGCGCCGGGGCCGACGCCTCGGCTGCCCGGCAGGTCGAACTGCGTACGGCGCCGGCGGGCGCTACCGTGAGCGAGGGCGACCGCCGCCTGGGGGTCACGCCGCTCACCGTCGACGTGCCCCGCGGCGGCGAACGCACGCTGGTGCTGGCGCTGCCAGGGTACAAGAGTGCCGTCATTCAACTGTCCGGGGATTCTGGCGCGCCGCAGGTCGATGTCGACCTCCAGCCCCGCGAGCGCACGGGCCGCACGCCTGTGCGCCCCGGCGGGAGCCGCGGCACGCGTCGCACTGGCCCGGGCTATGATGTCGAGTATCTTTGAACATCGACGGGTCGCGCCGCACGCCGGGCGCTCGTTGCCGCAGCGCCGCACGTTGGCGGCCCTGACGGCGTCCGGCGGGGCTTCGCGTCCCACGTTGCGGTCCCGGTGCCCGATGCCGTTGCGCGGCCTTGTCGGGCAGGAGAAACACCATGCGCCGTAGGTTCATCGGTTGGGGCCTGGTCGTTGCGGTCTGTGTCGCGGGGCTCGTCCCGAGTCCGGCCACGGCCGCGCGCAAGCGACCGCCGCCGACCGCGGCGCCGGCCCCCGATCCAGAAGTCCAGGCCCTCATCGGGCGCGCCAAGGATCTGTTTCTCGAAGCCAAGTTCTCCGAGGCGCTCGACGCCTACAGCACGGCCTACGCCCGCACGCAGGTCAACGGCCTCGTCTACATGATGGCGCGCTGCCACGAGGAGATGGGCCGATACCGCGAGGCGCTCGACCTGTTCGAGCGGTTCCTGCAAGGCGACGCCCCTCCCGAAGCGCGTGGCATGGCGCAGAGCGCCATCCGCATCCTGCGCGACCGCGTGGCGCGGGCCTCGGTCGTCCTGCAGGTGGCGCCGTTTGGGGCCGAGGTCGAGATCGACGGCGTCGTCGTCGGCAAGGCGCCGCTGCCTCCGCAATCGCTGCAGCCGGGGCGCCATGACGTTCGCGTCACGCTGCCGGGCTACCGCGAACACCGCGAGCAGGTCGTGGCGGCAGGCGGCGAAGAGGTCCGGGTGGTTGTGGCCCTCGTGGCCGAGGCGCCCACCAAGCCGCCGGCGGTCCCGCCCGCGCTGCCCACAGGTTCGCGTCCCGCGGCCGGCGTGGTCGGGCAGGGCGGGGGCGACGCGATCGCCGGCCCGGTTCGCTCGCCGTACGTCCCCTGGAAGTGGGCCACCTTGGGCACCGGGGCGGCACTGGTCGTGAGCGCCACCGTCACCTATGTCGTCGGCGAGTTGAACCACCGCCGGGTGGCCGATGCCCAGAGTTTCGACCCGAACGATCCCGCGAGCGATCTGACCCAGGCCGAAGCGGTCGACCTCACGGCCGCGGGCGACGTCAAGAAGCGCGCGGGCTACGTGCTGTGGGGCGTGGGCGGCGCAGCCTTGGTTGCGTCCACGGTGCTGTTCGTGCTCGACGCGGTGGCCGACAAGCCCTCGGCGGTGGCGGCGCCCCTGGCCGTATCTCCCGTGGACGGCGGCGCCTGCGTTTTCGCGACGGGGAGGTTCTAGCCGATGGCCCGACGATTGTACCGGTTCGCCGTTTTGCTGATTTCCGGCTTCGGCCTCCTCAGCGGCTGCACCGCCCCCGACCCCGAGGCCGGTTACTGGGCGTGCGAGACCGATGCCGATTGTGCCAGCGGCTACCGCTGTCTCGAAGGCATCTGTCGGCCCACGGGGTTCGACGGTTTCGCCGAAACCGACGGCCCGCGCATCGACATCGAAGTCGTCCCCGAGGTCGACGTGTCCGGGCCCGAAACGCCCGAAGTCGCCGAACCGCGGGCCGAAACAGCCGACGCCGAGATCGACGGGGGCGAAGCGGTCGACGTCGAGGTCGAAGCCGACGCCGATGCGGGCGACACAGGGCCCTGCCTCAACCCCTGCACGGTGCTCGACGCTACCCGCTGCGTGGGCGACCAGGTCTCCATCTGCATGCAGCGTACGCCCTCCTGTCTCGCGTGGTCCGAGGCGAGCGCCTGCCCGAACGACCTGAACCAGTGCACCACCGACCGCTGCAACCCCCAGACGCAGGCCTGCGGCATCCCGCTGCCGAACGGCACCCTCTGCGGCGAGCCGGGGCACAGCTGCCGGCTTGGGCTGTGCGTGTGCGATCCCACGCTCGGCTGCAGCGGCCGCGAATGCGGCCCCGACGGCTGCGGCGGCAGCTGCGGCAGTTGCCCGGCCGGCGAAGACT
This sequence comes from uncultured Myxococcales bacterium, assembly GCA_964422715.1. GTDB lineage: Bacteria > Myxococcota_A > UBA9042 > PWKZ01 > CAYRCM01 > CAYRCM01. The sequence continues at coordinate 2,273 of CAYRCM010000001.1, forward strand.
GCAACGCCGCGGGTCGCTGCGGGCCGCCTGCCGTTTGCGTCGACGCCGACCACGATGGCTACGGCGAGGGCGCCGGCTGCCTCGGTCCCGACTGCGACGACAGCGAGTCTCGCTGCACCTCCGACTGCACGAGCGACCTCGACGGCGACGACCTGCGCGACTGCGCCGACACGTGCATCGACTTCGACGGCGATGGCCGTGGCGCGGGGCCCGACTGCGATGGCCCCGACTGCGACGATCAGGCACCCATGTGCGGCGCCGATTGCGCCTCCGACGGCGACGGCGACCTGCGGCGCGACTGCGACGACCCGTGTATCGACCTCGACGGCGACAACTTCGGCACGGGTCCGGGCTGCACGGGCGGCGACTGTCGCGAAGGGGTGGCCACCTGCACGTCCGATTGTCGCGACCTCGACGGCGACGGCCAGTCCGATTGCCAGGCGAGCTGTCTCGACCTCGACGACGACGGCTACGGCGCCGGGCCGCTCTGCCTCGGGCCCGACTGCGACGATGGCCAGCCGCTGTGTCAGCAGGTTTGCACCGACGCCGACGGCGACGGGTTGCCCGACTGCGCCGACGGCTGCATCGATGCCGACGCCGACGGCTACGGCGTTGGCGCCGACTGCCTCGGCCCCGATTGCGACGACCAGGCGCCCGAATGCAGGTTCGTGTGCACGGGCGACGCCGACGGCGACGGCGTCGTCGACTGTCGCGACGCCTGTTTCGACCTCGATGGCGATGGCTATGGCATCGGCGCAGGCTGCCTCGGTGCCGATTGCTACGACCATTCCAGGGCATGCAACGCCGACTGCGTCGCCGATGGCGATGCCGACGGCTTCCCCGATTGCCTCGATCCGTGCCTCGACGCCGACGGCGATGGCTTCGGCGAGCCCACCCCGCACGGCAACGCGTGCCTCGACCTCGACTGCGACGACGCTTCGGCGCTCTGCAACACCGACTGCGCGAGCGACGCCGATGGCGACGGCCTGCGCGATTGCGACGACGATTGCTTCGACCTCGACCAGGACGGCTTCTGCGCCGGCGCCGACTGCGACGACACCGCGGCGGGTTGCGCCGTCGACTGTGACACCGACGCCGACATCGACGGGTTGCCCGACTGCGCCGACGGCTGCGTCGACTACGACCGCGACGGCTACGGCGAGGGGTACGAGTGCGTCGCCGCCGATTGTCTTGAAGCATCCTTCTACTGCACGACCGACTGCAGCGACGGCGACGGCGACGAGGTTGCCGACTGCCAACTCCTCTGCGCCGACGCCGACGGCGACACGTTCTGCGACGGTGCCAACGACTGCGACGATGCGGCTGCCTCCTGCCATGTCGATTGCGCCGCCGACCGCGACGGAGACGCCGCACGCGACTGCGACGACCCGTGCGTCGATGTCGATGGCGATGGGTACGGTTCGAGCAACCTCACCGAGGGCGCGTGCGTCGGCGGCGACTGCAACGACGACGTTGCGGCTTGCACCGCCGATTGCGCCGCCGATGCCGACGCCGACGGTGTGCCCGACTGCGCCGACGGCTGTCACGATGGCGACGGCGACGGCTACGGCGTGGGGGTCGGCTGCGCCGGTCTCGACTGCGACGACGCGCTGCCGACCTGCAACCGCAGCTGCACGAGCGACGAGGACATGGACGGTGTGCCCGACTGCGCCGACGCCTGCCGCGATGTCGATGGCGACGGCTTCGGACTCGGTTCCGGTTGCCTCGGCTTCGACTGCCTCGACACGGCGGCGAGCTGCACCGGCAACTGCGCGGTCGACGACGACCTCGACTTCGTCATCGACTGTCGCGACGGCTGCCTCGACTTCGACCGCGACGGCTACGGCGAGGCCGGGGGCCTCGAATGGTCCGAATGCCTCGAAAGCGACTGCGACGACGCCGACCCGAGGGTCCACCCCGACGCGGGCGAGCGCTGCAACGGCGCCGACGACGACTGCGATGGCCTCACCGACGCCGCCGACCTCGACGACTTGGCGGCCTTCGGTCTGCCGCTCTGCGAATTCCAGCAGGGTGTGTGCGCGGGTAGCGCAAAATCGCCGACGGCCTGCGTCGCCGGGCAGTGGCTGCCCTGTACGGCCGAGCAGTACCGCGAACACCACCCGGCCTATCAGGCGGGTTTCGAAACCACGTGCGACGGCCTCGACAACGACTGCAATGGCACGTTGCACGGCGGGGTCGACGAAGACTTCACCGTCATCGACTTCGACGGTGGCGTGCGGCGTCTTGGCGAACCCTGCGGCACCGGTGTGTGTGCCGACGGTCAGGTCATCTGTTCCGATTCGGGCGCGGCTGCCGTGTGCTCCACGGCCGGCCTGCTGCGTCCCGAAGTGTGCGACGCGGCCGACAACGACTGTGATGGACTCGTCGACGCGGCCGATGCCGCCGACTTGGTCCAGCACGACCCGCGTTCGTGCGAGCGCACGCTGGGCCTCTGTGCCGGCACGCGCAAACCCGCCGAACGCTGCGTTGCCGGGCAGTGGACGGCCTGCCAGGCCGCCGACTACGGGCCCAACTATGAAGAAGGTGCCGAGCGCGCCTGCAGCGACATCTTCGACAACGATTGCGACGGGCGCGCCAACTGCGCCGATGCCGATTGCTTCGGCCTCGCGGGCTGCGACGCCGAAACCTTCTGCGCCGACGGGCGCGACAACGACGCCGACGGGCAGACCGACTGCGCCGACAGCGACTGCGACGACGCCTGCACGCCCGAATCCGACTGCTCCGACGGCATCGACGATGACGGCGACGGACTGACCGACTGCGCTGACGTCTGGTGCTTCGGTCGGCCCGGTTGCACGAGCGAGACGGGCCACTGCGCCGACCTCGCCGACAACGACATCGACGCCCTGACCGACTGCGGCGACGCCGACTGCGCCGGTCAAGCCGGGCCCGACGGTTCCCCGTGCGAACCGGCCGGCGAATCCATCTGCGCCGACGGCGGCGACAACGACGGCGACAGCCTGACCGACTGTGCCGACGCCGATTGCGCCGGTCAAACCGGCTCCGAGGGGCAATCCTGCGAACCCGCTGGCGAAGTGAGCTGCTCCGACGGCTTCGACAACGACCACGACGGGCTCGTCGATTGCGCCGACGAACAGTGCGCCGCCGCCCCCTGCGACGACAGCAATCCGTGCACGCTCGACGACGCCTGCGAGGCGTTCGGGTGCACGGGCCATCCGCTTCCTTGCGACGACGGCAACGTCTGCACCGACGACGCCTGCAACCCCGCCACGGGCGAATGCGCGAGCGTCCCCAATGCGGCCGAGTGTGCGCCATCCGAATGCGCGGGCGACATCTACGTGCCGGCGAGCACGTGCAGCAACGGACAGTGCGTCCCCGCGGCGAGCATCGACTGCGGCGACGCCAACGAGTGCACCGAGGACGTCTGCACGCCGGGCGTCGGCTGTTCGCACGTGGCGCTGCCAAACGGCACCGAATGCGGGCAACGCTATTGCGTCGGCACCAACTGGCTGCGCCGGGCCTGCCAGGCGGGGGCGTGCACGCAGTCGGCCGTCGTCGAATCGTGCGTCGATTCGCTCGAGTGCACCGTCGACGCCTGCGTTTCCGGCGTCGGCTGCACGCACGAACCGGTGCCGAACGGTACCCCCTGCGGCACGCGCTACTGCGACGGACTCTCGTTCCTCCAGCCCACGTGCACGGCGGGCTCCTGTTCGGGCAGTCAACTGGTCGACAACTGCGCCGACGACAACGCCTGCACGTACGACATCTGCAATCCGTACGCGGGTTGCTCGCACGCCAATCGGCCGAACGGCACGGTGTGCAGCGAGCCGCTGTGCGTCGGCCTCGAACGGCGGCGCCTCACGTGCGCGGCCGGCTTCTGCACCCAGCCGCTGACCCTTGAACTCTGTCAGGACGGCAACGACTGCACCACCGATGTCTGCGAACCTGCCGGCTGCACCTACCCGGGGCACACCGGCGCGTGTCCCGACGCCAACGAGTGCGTCGCCGAATCGCACTGCGCCGACGAGGTCTGCGTGCCAGGCCGCGAGGTGTGTTGCGGCAACAGCGCCGACGACGATTTCGACGACCGTTCCGACTGCGCCGACGTCGACTGTGAAGGCGCCTACGGAGATCAGGGTCAACTGTGCGAACCGTTTGGTGAAAGATCCTGCGACGACGGTCTCGACAACGACAGCGACGGGCTCACCGACTGCCTCGACGAGCACTGCGCGTCCCTCGCGCCCTGCTCCAATGCCTGCACGCCGCTTGCGCCCATCGAGTGTGGCGACGTCGTCGAAACCGACAACCTGGGCATCAGCCAGCCCGTGCCCTTCGTCGACTACAGCTCGTGCCCCGGGGCTCAGCGCGCCTACGGGGCGCGCCACGCGATCTGGGCGTTCCAGACGTCCCGCAATCGCATGGTCACCATCCGGCTGCATCCCTTGGTCGACAGCATCGATCTCGCGCTGTTCGTGCTCGGCGACCGCTGTACGCCGAGGCGCTGCCTGGGCGATCTCTGGCGCGACGCCGGTTCCGCCGGCGTCGACGAGGTACTGTCGTTCCGCGCCGACAAGGGGCGCCTCTACTACTTCGTCGTCGACGGCAAGTTCGAGAAGGACCAGGGCCCCTTCCGCCTGTCCGTCACGTGCGACCCGTAGATCGCGTCCGGCGATTCGCGTTACGGCGTTTTCTGGTGTACAACACAGGCCCATGACGGTGGCATCCTGAGCGAGGATCATCCATGAAGAGGGCGCTTGCGGGACTGGGGTTGCTGTTCGTGTGGCTGTCCGCGATTCCCGCGGCGGCCGCCGACCTCAATGTCAACCTGGCCGCGTTCCAGCCATCCACGACACTGCACACGGGCATTGGGGTCGACGGCGCGCGGCTCCTGCCCCACCTCGGGGCCAGCGCCGGTCTGGGACTCGGCTACGCCTACCAGCCGTGGGTCTACCGCGACAAGTCGGGGGGCGACGTCCGCGAATCCGTCGTCGACCACCTCGTGGCGATCCACGTGTTTGGGGCGGTGGGGCTCTTCCGGTACGGCGAAATCGGCCTCGACGTTCCGCTCGGCTACCTGACCGGGCCAGGGTTTGGCGGCGACGGCTCCGACCTGTCCAACTTCGCCCAGGGCGACATCCGGCTCATCCTCAAAGGCGGCTACCCTGTTCATCGGCTCTTCCGCATCGCGGGCGCGGTCGAACAGGTCTTTCCGTCCGGCAACAAGGCCATGGGCCTCGGCGAGGGCCTGTTCGCCACCACGGTGCGCGTCGCGGGCTCGGCGCTGCTCGAACAGATGGCGTATCTCAACGTACATTTCAGCGTTGGCGCGCGGCTCCGCAGCGGGCGGCTCGATCCGGCAGCCCTGCCGCGGGCCGACGATCGGCCGCAAGACCGGCCGCGACCGCAGCACGAGTTCGTCTGGGGCGTTGGCCTCGAATCGCCGTTCCTGGGCGGCCTCGTGTCGCCCATTGCCGAAATGAGCGGCTACTTCTCGCTCACCGATCCGCTGGGCGTGCCCAGCGAAACCGCCGTCGAGTGGCTCGTTGGCGTGCGCAGCCGGCCCATGGGCCCGCTTACGCTGCAGCTTGCCGGCGGCTCTGCCATCGTCGCGGGCTACGGCACGCCCACGGCGCAGGTGTTCTTCTCGGCCGCGTGGACGCCCAATCGGCTCGATGCCGACGGCGACGGGGTCGCCGACGACCTCGACCGTTGCCCGAACGAACCTGAAGACCGCGACGCCTTCGAAGATCGCGATGGCTGTCCCGACCCCGACAACGACAACGACGGCGTCTTCGACGAAACCGACCAGTGTCCGCTCGAGCCCGAAGACCAGGACGGCTACCTCGACACCGATGGCTGCCCCGACCTCGACAACGACGCCGATGGCCTGGCCGACGGCGACGACCGCTGCCCCGACCAGCCCGAAGACCGCGACGGCTTCGAAGACACCGACGGCTGCTCCGACCCCGACAACGACAACGACGGCGTCCCCGATACCCTCGACCGTTGTCCGCTCGAACCCGAGACCAAGAACGGCGTCGACGACGAAGACGGTTGCCCCGACAAGGCGGGCGACGTGGTCGTGCGCGGCAACGTCATCGTCTTCCTCAAGCCGTTCCCCATCGACGAGCGCAACCCGGGCAGCCTCCAGCAGCCCGCCAAAGACATGCTGTCGCAACTGGCCGAGTTCCTTAACTCTTCCAAGCAGTACCGCAAGGTCCGGGTCGAAGGGCACATGGACAACGCCGGGGGCACCGGCAAGGCCCAGACGCGCAGCGAGGATCTCGCCAACGCGGTGTTCGACTATCTCGTCGGGGCCGGCGTCGACCCGGCCCGGCTCGAAACCAAGGCGTTTGGCGCCGAACGCCCCGTGGCGCCCAACTCCTCACCCGAGGGCCGAGCCAAGAATCGTCGCATCGAAGTCCGCATCATCGAGGGCACCAATCCCTGAACTCAAGGCCGGCAGCGCCTTTTTTCGATGCGCGGAGCTCTGTACTTGACCGGCAGGGGCACGATCCGTTAAATGCAACCGGCTTCGCGCGGTTCCGCCAAGGCCCCGCGAGGCCAATGCTCGCTGAAGTGTGGTTATCGGGGTCTCGATTGTCGGCCGGAATCTCCGGGCGGCAACCGCAGACCGAAGGCGTCAAGCGTTTCTTTTTGGGGAGGACGACATCATGAAGAGATTTCTGCCTGTGTTCGTGATTGCAGCTCTGGCTGTCTACGCCGCCTGCGACGATGGCGGTGGTGGCGGCGGCGGCGGTGAAGGCGACATCATCGTTCCCGACAACGGTGGCGGCGGCGACACCACGCCCGAACCCGATGGCACCTGCACCCCGACCTGCGACGCCGCGTGGGAATGCGGCGACGACGGCTGCGGCGGCACTTGCGGCGCGGGCTGCGCCGACGGCGTCGCGTGTGTCGAGCACATGTGCGATACCACGTGCGTCAAGCAGTGCGATGCCGCGTGGGAATGCGGCGACGACGGCTGCGGCGGCTCCTGCGGGGCTGGCTGCGCCGACGGCGTCGACTGTGTCGACCATATGTGCGCCGTGTGCGAGCCCAACTGCGACGCGGCGTGGGAATGCGGCGACGACGGCTGCGGCGGCACCTGCGGCGCCGGCTGCGCCGACGGCGTCGACTGTGTCGACCATCTGTGCGTCGTGTGCGAGCCCAACTGCGACGCGGCGTGGGAATGCGGCGACGACGGCTGCGGCGGCACCTGCGGCGCCGGCTGCGCCGACGGCGTCGACTGTGTCGACCATCTGTGCGTCGTGTGCGAGCCCAACTGCGACGCGGCGTGGGAATGCGGCGACGACGGCTGCGGCGGCACCTGC
>CAYRCM010000001.1:9688-43018 GCA_964422715.1 uncultured Myxococcales bacterium
ATGCGGCGACGACGGCTGCGGCGGCACCTGCGGCGCCGGCTGCGAAGACGGCTTCGCCTGTGTCGACCACGTCTGCGAGGCCTGCACGCCCAACTGCGACGCGGCGTGGGAATGCGGCGACGACGGCTGCGGCGGCACCTGCGGCGCCGGCTGCGAAGACGGCTTCACCTGCGACGACGAAACGCATATGTGCATCGCGTTCGCGTACGGCCCCTCCACGTTCGTCAACACCCTCTATCTGCCGTTTGCCGAAGGCGACGAGCCCTGCTGCTTCGACTTCACGGGCGACGGCGAAATCGACAACGCCGTGGCCAACCTCCTCGGCATGCTCGGTGGGCTGCTCGGCGATGTCGACATCAACGCCGAAATCCAGGGCGCGATCGACGGCGGTTCCGTGGCCGTCCTCTTCGAGTTCCTCGATGTGGCCGACTGGGTCGACCAGGCCGCCCTCGACATGAACTTCTTCCTCGGCAAAGACGCCGACGACGACTACACCGACAACCTCGACCCGGTTAACGGCGGCACGTTCCTCATCGACCCGGCGTCGCTCGACGCCGAAGGCAATCCGCTCGTCACGTTCGCCGACATGTCGATCACCGGCGGCCTGCTCGAAGGCGGCCCGTCCCAGTTCATCCTCGATCTGCCCATCATGGAAGGCATCGTCATCCACGCCGTCGTCGACGGCGCCATGATCGAGGGCAACGTGGCGGCGACGGCCGAGAACAAAGTCAGCATCACCGACGGCAAGCTCGGTGGCTACGTCGCGAAGGAAACCATCGCCAACGCGCTCAACGCCTACATCGATTCGAGCTGCGACTGCCTCGGCCTCGGTGGCGCGCCCCTCATCGACCTCGAGACCAACGCCTGCGCCACTGCCGGCACGCCGGAAAACTGCACCGACGATGCCGAGACCTGCGGCCAGATCTACAACTACTGCGGCATGGCGCTTCCGTTCATCGACATGGTGCTCGACGTCGACTCCGACGGCGACGGCACGGCCGATAGCATCTCCATCGGCGTGACCTTCGGCACCATCCCGGCCATGATCGACGGCGTGGCGGAGGTCGAGGAGTAATCCTCTTCTCCGCTCGCCCTCTCCGGTCCTCTCGAACGGCCGGCCCGCTAAGCGAGCCGGCCGTTCGGCTTTCTTGGGCCGGCCTGCCGTGACGCGCGTGGCGCCGCGGCGCGGGCAACCTTGCGCCAAATCCCGAGAAGGTCTAGAACGGGCCGACGACGAGCCGGCGCGGCTCCCCGGGCCGGCCAGAGGAGGACCCGTGCTCACACCGGCGCAAGCAACCCCCGCGGACTACGAACGGCTGGGCCTCCGCGCAGGGCTCGAAATCCATCAGCAGTTGCACACCGAACGCAAACTGTTCTGTCGTTGTCCCGCAGGGCGCTATTCCCCCCGTTTCGACGCCGAGATCCTGCGTCACATGCGGCCGACGCTGTCCGAACTCGGCGAATACGACCCCACGGCGCTGATGGAGTTCAAGACCCGCAAGGAAATTCTCTATCGCCTCAACCGCGAGACGGTCTGCACGTACGAAATGGACGACGCCCCGCCGTTCGCCCTCAACGAGCAGGCCCTCGACATCGCCCTCGAAGTGACGCTGTTGCTCGGCTGCAAGGTGGTCGGCGAGCTCCACATAGCGCGCAAGCAGTACCTCGACGGCTCCATCCCGACGGGCTTCCAGCGCACGACGATCCTGGGCGTCGACGGCTCCATCCCGTTCGGGCCCGACCGTACCATCGGCATTCGGCAGCTCGGGCTCGAAGAAGACTCCTGCCGCGAAGTCGAAGACCGGGGCCACCGCCGCACCTACATGACCGACCGCCTGTCCATCCCGCTCATCGAGCTCGTCACCGAACCCGACATGCGCACGCCGCGCGAAGTGGCCGAGGTCGCCGAGATCCTGCGGCGCCTGTGCCGGCTTACCGGCAAGGTGCGACGCGGGCACGGCAGCGCCCGCCAGGACGTCAACGTCTCGGTGGCCGGCGGAACGCGCTGCGAAATCAAGGGGGTGCACTCCATTCGCTGGATCCCGGCGCTCGTTCACTACGAGGCGCTGCGCCAGAAGGCGCTGCTCGACGTCGCACGCGAGCTGCGCCGCCGGGGGCTCACGCCCGACGACGTCGTAGCGGGCTCCAGGGTCGTCGACGTCACGACCCTCGTGCGCCACTCGCTGCTCGTTCCGTTGCGCGAGGCTGTGCTCCAGGGCGCGCACGTCCTCGCCGTACGGCTGCCCAGCTTTCGCGGCATCCTGACCCGGCAGACAGGTCCGCACAACCGCTTCGAACGCGAGTTCGTCGAGCGCGTGCGCGTCATCGCCTGCCTCGACGGTCAGCCCAACCTGGTGCATTCCGAAACGCCCGAGTCGCTAGCCCCGCGGCTTTGGGACAAAGTTCAGCAGGCGCTCGGCGCCAGCGAACAGGACGCGGTGGTGCTCGTGTGGGGCCCGGCCCGCGACGTGCAGCTCGGCGCCGACGAAATCGTCGCGCGGGCGCGTGAAGCCGCGCTCGGCGTGCCTTCCGAAACGCGCCAGGCGCGGCCCGACGGCAGCACAGGCTTCGAGCGGCTGTTGCCTGGGCCGAACCGCATGTACCCCGACACCGACTTGCCGCCGATTGCGCTCACCGAAAGTCGGGTGCAACGCGTTCGATCCCAACTTCCCGAAACACCTTGGCAAATCGACGAACGCCTGGCGGGCTTGGGCGTCAATGCCGACATGCGGCTCGACCTGCTGCGCTCCCGTCGCTTGCCTCTGTTCGATCGGCTCGTGCGCGAGGCCGGGGCGCCGCCGGTCGTGGCCTGTGCCGTCCTCACGCAGACGCTCAAACACCGAGCCCGGGGCTGGCAGCCGTTGCCGGCCGACGAGCGCCTGGTTGAGTTGTTCCGGTTGTTCGTGGCGGGTCGCTTCTTCCGCGAATTGTGGCCCGCCGTGCTCGCCCAGGCGGGGCGCCAGGCCGATTGTGCCGTCGAAGACCTGCCGGCGCTTCAGGATGAGCCGCTCGCCGACCCGACGGCCGTGCGGTCCGAGGTGGCGCGGCTTCTCGCCCCGGGCCAGTGGGGCGGGCCGCGGCGTCCGGGCCAGGCGCTGCGCGCGGCCATTGGGCACGTCATGGAAGGTGGTCTGCGGGGGCGTGCCCCGGGACGCTTCATTGTTGCCGCGGTCGAGGAACAGCTGCGTTCGACCGGGCGACTCGACAGCCGGGAGGAGGCGGCGCGCTGATGGTGCAAACCCCCGATCCGTACAAGGGCTATCGCGGTGCCGCACGCGACCTGCTGCAAACGCACGAGGTGCCCGTCTGGAGCGAGGTCTTCGCCCAGACCACGCGCGGCACGTTCCACGGTCTCGTGCTGCCCCGTTCCGAGACGGCCGACGACCGGCACGTGGTGCTCAAACTCGGCAACGGCTACAACGTCGGGCTGGCGGTCGAGACCATCACCGGGCTCGAAAAACGCGGCTACCACGAAGCCCACTACAAGATCCCCGAGCGTACGTTCCCGTCCGACCCGGGCAAGCCCAACGTGCGGCTGTTCGGCACGGGCGGCACCATTGCGAGCCGACTCGACTACCGCACGGGGGCGGTCATCCCGGCGTTCAGCCCGGGCGAACTCTACGGCTCGGTGCCCGAACTCGCCGACGTCTGCAACCTCACCACCGAAAAACTCTACGCCGTGTTCAGCGAGAACATGGCGCGCGAACAGTACATTGGGCTCGCGCAAGCCATCGGCCGGGCCATCCGCGAAGAGGGGGTCGACGGCATCGTCATCGGTCACGGCACCGACACCATGCACCATACGGCGGCCGTGCTCACGTTCATGGTCCAGAATCCGCCGGTACCCATCGTCATGGTCGGTTCGCAGCGTTCGAGCGACCGGCCGTCATCCGACGCGGCCATCAACCTCATCAACGCCACCAAGACGGCCGGCGAGAGCGACATCGCCGAAGTGCTCGTCTGCATGTTCGGCCCCACGTCCGACGAGTACGGGCTCCTGCACCGCGGCACGCGCGTGCGCAAGATGCACTCGTCGTACCGCTCCACGTTCCGCACCATCGGCGACGTGCCCGTGGGCATGGTCGATCGGCACCACATCGTCACGTTCACCGAGGACTACCGCCGCCGGCGCAACGACCGCGACGTGCAGATCGACGCCGTGTTCGACGACCGGGTCACCATCGTCTACTACTACCCCGGCATGAAGCCCGACATCATCGACGCGCTCGTCGACAACGGCTATCGCGGCATCATCATCGCCGGCACGGGCCTCGGTCACGTCAACAAGCCGCTCTACCCGGCGTTGCGCCGCGCCATAGCGGCCGGGCTGCACATCTACATGACCGTGCAGACGCTGTGGGGCTACGTGCAGATGTACGTCTACGACACGGGCCGCGACATCATGGAACTCGGGGTCGTACCGGCCGCCAACATGCTGCCCGAAGTCGCCTACATGAAACTCTGCTGGGCGCTCGGCCACGGCGACGACCGGGAGCAGGTGCAGCGCCTCATGCTCACGCCCATCTCGCGCGAACTCTCCGACCGCGAACCGCACGACGGCTACCTCGTCTATCAGGGCGGCATCCCCGAGGTCGCCGAATTCATCGCCAAAACGCTGAAGTAGGCCGCGCCCACAACCGTTCGCGGCCCGGGCGAGCCGGGGCCTGGCGGCTGGCGCCGGATGCGCGACCGCCGCAGCGGATCGCATCCGCCGCCGGTCGCAGGGTCTGGACGGGATGGGGGAAGCCGGCGATGCGGCGGCGTTCCGCCGACGGCCGGGGCGCGCGCTACTCGTCGCTCGTGTCGTCGTCGTTGGCGGAGGTGTCGCCGGCCTGGTCCTCGTTGGCGGCGCTGTCGCCTTCGACGAAGCGCTTGTGGACCCACACATTCTTGCCCTTCTCGTAGGCAACTTCGCGGGCGTCTTCGATGCGAATCTGTTTCTTGCTGATGTAGCACTTGACCGAGGTGGCCGGTGCCGTCGTGCCCTCAACCATAGAAGCCTCCATTCGTGCGTTCGCGCGCGAAACGCGTCGCGGCCCGAAGTTTGCGGGCCGGGTGTCTCGTCGCAGTCGGGACGACCGGATTTGAACCGGTGACCCCCTGCTCCCAAGGCAGGTGCGCTACCAGGCTGCGCTACGCCCCGCATGCCGCCGTCGTGGGGCCCGCGCCCCGTGACGGCGCGCGTAAGGTATTCGATTGTGCGACTCCGTGGCAAGCCCGGGGCGAGCGGGACATTGCCCGCGGGCCCGCGACCGCCGGGCTAGACGTAGGCCGGGTCGCGGTAGATGCCGAAAACCGCTCGGAAAACGTCGGAGATCTCGCCGACCGACGCCCCCTTGGCGACCGCCTCCACGATCGGCGGCATGAGGTTGTCGTCGCTCTCACAGGCCCGCCGGACGTCGGCGAGCCCGCGGCGCACGGCATCGCCGCTGCGTTCGGCCATGAACCGCCGGTGTTCGGCGCGCCGGCGTTCTTCGAGCGCGTGGTCGATGCGCAAGGTGGGGATGGGGGTTTCGCCTTCCTCGACGTAGCAGTTGACCCCCACGATGCCCTGTTCGCCCGCCTCGACGGACTGCTGGAAGCGGTACGCGCTGTCGGCGATTTCGCGCTGCGGGTAGCCTGCCTCGACGGCTGCCAGGATGCCGCCGAGGTCGTCGATCTTGCGGATGTAGGCTTCGGCTTCGGCCTCGATGCGATCGGTGAGCGCCTCGACGAAATACGACCCGCCGAGCGGATCGATGGTATTGGCGACCCCGCTTTCTTCGGCGAGCAGCTGCTGCGTGCGCAGCGCGATCTTGGCGGCTTCTTCCGTCGGCAGGGCGTAGGTTTCGTCGAGCGAGTTCGTGTGCAGCGACTGCGTGCCGCCGAGCACCGCCGCGAGCGCCTGCCACGTGGTGCGCACGACGTTGTTGTAGGGCTGCTGCGCCGTGAGCGACACCCCGGCCGTCTGCGCGTGCGTGCGCAACAGCATGGCACGCGGGTTTTTGGCCCCGAAGCGTTCGCGCATGATGCGTCCCCAAAGCCGCCGCCCCGCGCGGAACTTGGCGATTTCCTCGAAGAAATCGTTGTGCACGTCGAAGAAGAACGACAGCCGCTGGCCAAAGCGGTCGACGTCGAGGCCCGCCTCGACGCCGGTCTGCACGTAGCCGATGCCGTCGGCGAGCGTGAACGCCAGTTCCTGGGCGGCCGTGGCCCCGGCCTCGCGGATGTGGTAGCCGCTGATGGAGATGGGGTGCCAGCGCGGCAGTTTTTCGGTGCAGTACACCATCATGTCGCGAATGATGCGCATCGACGGCCGCGGCGGGCAGATCCATTCTTTCTGGGCGATGAACTCCTTCAGAATGTCGTTCTGGGTCGTGCCCCCGAGCCGTTCGAGCGGGATCCCGCGCGCGCGCGCCACGGCCACGTACAGCGACAACAGCACGATGGCCGGCGCATTGATGGTCATCGACGTGGTCACCTCATCGAGCGGAATGCCGTCGAAGAGGCGCTGCATGTCGGGGAGCGTGGCGACGGACACGCCTTCTTTGCCCACTTCGCCCGCCGACAGCGGATGGTCGGGGTCGTAGCCCATGAGCGTGGGCATGTCGAAGGCGGTCGAAAGCCCGGTCTGTCCGGCCTGGAGCAGGTACTTGAAGCGTCGGTTCGTGTCCTCGGGGGCGCCAAACCCGGCGAACATGCGCATGGTCCAGAGCCGGCCGCGGTACATGCTCGGGTAGACGCCGCGCGTGAAGGGGTACTGGCCGGGCAAGCCAAGCCGCTGGTCGTGGTCGGGACCGGGGCAAGGTGGCGCGTAGAGCGGCTCGACGGGAACGCCCGACAGCGTGCGGAAGGCGGGTTTGCGCTGCTCGCCGGCGAGCACGTGGGCGCAAAACTGCTGGACCGCATCGGGGCGGTGGGGATCCGCTGCCGTGTCCGGGGTGGTTTGCGGACGCTCTTCGCTGGCCATGGTCATCCTCCCGAGCCCTCCGTCCCGTGGGGCCTCACTTGCCGATGACGCCGTGCTTGCGACCGACCTTGATGAACGCTTCGATGGCGCGGTCGAGGTGCTGCCGTTCGTGGGCCGCGGAGAGCTGCACGCGGATGCGCGCCGCCCCCTTGGGCACGACCGGGTACGAGAAACCGATGACGTAGATGCCTTCGACCAGCATGTCGCGCGCCATGTCGGCGGCGAGCCGCGCATCGCCGAGCATGATGGGGGCGATGGGGTGGTCGCCGGGCTTGATCTGGAAGCCGGCAGCCGTCATGGCCGCGCGGAAGTACTTCGAATTGGCTTCGAGTTTGTCGCGCCGCTCGGTGGTGGCCGACAGCAGGTCGACGACGGCGATGGCTGCCGCTGCGATGGGCGGGGGCACAGTATTGGAGAACAGGTAGGGCCGCGAGCGCTGCCGCAGATAGCCAACCACGTCGCGGTGTGACGCCGTGAAGCCGCCGGACGCGCCGCCGAGAGCCTTACCGAGCGTCGACGTGATGATGTCGACCCGCCCCATGACGCCGTTGTACTCGTGCGTGCCGCGGCCGGTCTTGCCCACGAAGCCCGAGGCGTGCGAGTCGTCGACGAAGACGAGGGCGTCGTAGCGTTCGGCCAGGTCGCAAATGTCCTTGAGCGGCGCGATGTTGCCGTCCATGGAGAAGACGCCGTCGGTGGCGACGACGCGGAAGCGGCAGTCGCGGGTTTCCTTGAGGCGCGCTTCGAGGTCGTTCATGTCGGCGTTGAGGTAGCGCAGCCGCTTGGCCTTGCTGAGACGCACCCCGTCGATGATGGACGCGTGGTTCAGCTGGTCGGAGATGATCGCGTCTTCCTCGCCGAACAGCGTCTCGAACAGGCCGCCGTTGGCGTCGAAGCACGACGAATAGAGGATGCTGTCGGCCATGCCGAGGAAGTCGGCCAACTTGCGTTCGAGGACCTTGTGGATTTCCTGGGTGCCGCAGATGAAACGCACCGACGAAAGGCCGTAGCCCCACTCGTCGAGCGCGCGGTGGGCCGCCGCGACAACGGCTGGGTGGCTCGACAGCCCGAGGTAGTTGTTGGCGCAGAAGTTCAGCACCTCGCCGCTGCGGACGCGAATGGCCGCCGCCTGCGGCGAGAGGATGATGCGTTCGTCCTTGTAGAGGCCCGCGTCGTGGATGCCACGCAGTTCGAGCGCCAGGTGTTCCTGCATCTTGCCGTACATGACAGACCTCCGCGCTAGTCGGTCAGGGTCGGGTCGGGGTAGAGCACGATTTTGCCCGACATTTTGGGCAGATTCATCATGAGGTCGAAGCCGTCGCCGAACTGCCGCAGCGGCATCTTGTGCGTGATGATGGGTTGGATGTCGAGCCGTCCGGATGCAAGCAGGTTGCGCACGATGTGCCAAGTCTCGAACATGCGCCGGCCGCTGATGCCGTGGACGGTGAGGCCCTTGAAGATGACGCCGTCGGTCATGTCGACTTGCAGCTTGGCCGAGGCCAGGCCGAAGGCCGAGAAGCGACCGCCTTTGCGCACGAGTTCGAGGCCCTGATCGACGGCCAACTGCGTGCCGCTCATTTCGAGGACGACGTCGACGCCCAGTCCGTGCGTGCGTTCGGCGACGAGCGCCGAGACGTCGGCGGTGGCCCCGTTGATGGTCATGTCGGCGCCGACCCTGCGCGCGATGTCGAGCCGATAGTCTTCGCGGCCGACGAGCACGATGTCGGTGGCGCCGGCGACCCGGGCGACGGCCGCCGCGAACAGGCCCGTGGGCCCGTCGCCGAAGATGAGCACCGACTTGCCGACCACCGGCTCGACGAGCGTGCAGTAGACGGCATTGCCGAGCGGCTCTTGCACGGAGGCGACCGAAGCGGGAATGGAGCGGTCGTTTTTCCAGGCCACGATTTCGGGCACGATGGCGTATTCGGCGAAGCAGCCGTCGCAGTCGACGCCGAGGATCTTGAGGTTGTGGCAGATGTGCATCTGCCCCGTGAGGCACTGCTGGCAGCGCAGGCAGGGGATGTGCGTTTCGGCCGAGACGTAGTCGCCGACCCGCAGCTGCCGCACGTCGGGACCCACGTCGACGACGTCGCCCGCGAACTCGTGTCCGAGGGTTTGGGGCACGTGGCGGATGCGATGCTCGGCCCAGGCGTTCCAGCCGTAGATGTGTACGTCGGTGCCGCAGATGGACGTTGCTCGGACTTTGACCAGTACCTCACCCGGACCCGGCCGCGGAATGGGCAGTTCGACCAGTTCCGCCCCCCCCGTCCGGCCCGTCTTGCGTACCGCGACCATGGTTCGGCTCATCGGCTTCATCCCACGCAGCGAGCAGGTTTTCTGTGGCCGCTGCAAGCCACCCGAAGTCAGCGGAGACTAGCACACGGCGGGGCGCAATACCAACGCCTGCCGGCGCCTCACGGTCGCCCGGCCAGGGCGCTGCCGGGCGGCCCGCGGAGCCTCGCCAGGCCGGCTCACGGCGGCCTCTTTCCGTCCGCCGCGGGGCTCGCTATCCTCGGGTGCGGCGGTGCCGTGGGCCCTCGCCTCGGCCACCATGCCGACGGCCCGTGCCGTGCGGCGCGCAGAGCCGCAAAGGAGTCCGCGTATGGCGTCCATCGTGCCCGCTCCACTCACTGCGCAGGATCGCGTCGTCGTGCTCACCGGCGCGGGGATCTCGGCCGACTCCGGCATCGCCACGTTCCGCGGGGCCGGGGGCCTTTGGCGCCAGTACGACGTCTTCGACCTCGCGAGCGTCGCCGGCTTCGAGCGTGACCCCGGGCTCGTCTGGCAGTTCATCGGTGGCCGGCGCAGCCGCGCCGAGGCCGCCACGCCGAACGCCGGCCATCTCACGCTGGCGCGCCTCGGTCGCGAGCTCGGGCCCGAGCGGTTCACGCTGCTCACCCAGAACGTCGACGGCCTGCACCAGCGCGCGGGCAGCGAGCCGGTCTACGAGTTGCACGGCTCCCTCTTTCGCACGCGGTGCAGTGCGCCCGACTGCCCCGCGGCCCGGCAGCCATTTTCCGACAACCGCGACTATCCGCTCGCTCCGCCGACCTGCGCGCACTGTGGGGCGCCGCTGCGACCCGATGTCGTCTGGTTTGGCGAAGCGCTGGCCGCCGACGTGCTCGCGGTTGCCGAACAGGTCATCCAACGCTGCACGTGGTTCTTCGCGGTGGGGACGAGCGGCACCGTCTTTCCCGCGGCGGCGTTTGTCGAACTCGCACTGGCCGTCGGGGCCCACACGGTGCTCGTCAACCGCGAGCCGGCCGAGAACGTGAGCCGTTTCGAACAGTTCGTAGAAGGCCGGGCAGCCGAGGTGTTGCCGTTGCTGTTTCCGGACGGTCGCAGGGCGGGGCAGGACGCGGGCTGAAAGGGCAGGCCCCTCACGCCCCCGGACGGCGGGGGCGCGAGGGTCGACTCAGGGCCGGCGGGCTAGCTCGTTGCGAACTGTGCCCGGATGCGCGCCCCCTGGGCGCACTTGAAGCACTGCGAGTCGCGCACGTTGAGCGCGTTGACGTCGACGTAGCTGTCGAGACAGAAGAGCAGCCCCACTTCCATCTGGCGGTTTTCACAGTAGAACGTGAAATCGGACTCCGGCGTCTTGGTGGCGGGTTCCGTCGCTTCGCTGGCCATGCGGGAGACTCCTTGCCGCTCCGGGCGCTCGGTCCCTCCGGCTGGCACAACCACTCGGTTTGCGGGGAAGGTTCCGAGGCGGCGCCAGTGTACCCGGGAGCCCCATGCATGGCAAGAGTAGTGTCACTATTCATTATTATTAACATAGAGATACATATGCAATACAACACATTCGGAGTGCTCGACGCCGCCACACGGTTGGAGCCCAGGCGCTTGCGCAGCTCCCGCGGATCTGACAATCTTCCCGGCGGCCGCGTCTGGCGAGCCGCTGACTGGCTGGCCCGGCGCGGTGCGGCCGGCTCCTCCAGCGCGCCCCGCCTGGGCCGGGCCCCAAGGCGCCTGCCGCGTCCCGGCCGGTCGCCTCCGGCCGGCCCGCAGCACCGTAGGGAACCCATGTTGCGTCGTCTCGTCGAACAGGGCCTCGCCAGTGCAATGAGCCGTTTCATGTTGCAGAACCGACTCGAATTGGTCTTCGAGCAGGTGCGTCGTCTCGGGGCCCTGTCGGACGAGCAACTCCAGCAACTGCGCGACGAAACCCAGCGCCGGCTCGCCGAAGTCGAACGCGAAGGCCGCGAGTCGCTCGAACTGCTCCAGCGCGGCTTCGGCTCGCTGCTCGATTGTCTCCTCGGCAAGGGGCCCGGGGGGCCCAGGAACCCATGACGCTGTCGCTGCAAGAGCGCTTTCGCAACCTCAAGCGGCTGCAGTCCATCGTCAGCGTGCTGCTGCGGCACGGCTTTGGCGATGTGGTGGCGCGCCTCAAACTCGATGTCGTGACGGTGCGGCGCCGCCGGGCGCGCGCCGCCGCCGCCGAGGGGCAGGCTTGGCAGCGCCAGACGGTTGAGGAGCGCATCCGGCACACCCTCGAAGACCTCGGGCCCACGTTCGTGAAACTCGGCCAGGTCATGGCCACGCGCCCCGACCTCGTGCCCCCCTCGCTCGTGCTCGAACTGCGCCAACTACAAGACCAGGTGCCGCCGTTCCCGGTCGACCAGCTCAAGGCGGCCATCGAGGAGGACGCGGGCCGGCCGCTCGCCGACCTGTTCGTCTCGTTCGACGAGACGCCGCTCGCCGCTGCTTCCGTGGCCCAGGTGCATCGGGCGCGGCTGCACGACGGCAGCGAGGTGGCCGTCAAGGTGCAGCGCCCGCGCGTGCGCGAGACGGTGGCCAGCGATCTGTCCATTCTGCGCGGGCTGGCCGAACTCGTCGTCGAGCGCATCCCCGAGGCGCGTCGCTTCGACCCGGTCGGTCTCGTCAACGAATTCGACCGGGCCTTGCGCCGCGAGCTCGATTTCCGCAATGAAGTCTATGCGATGCAGCGTTTCGCGCGGCACCATGCGGGCAGCCCCGACGCCGTCGTGCCGCGGCCGCACACGGCGCTCTGCAGCGAGCGCGTGATCGTCATGGAACTCATGGCGGGCTTCAAGGTCACCGACCACGCGGCGCTCGCGGCGACCGGGCTCGACCCCGTCGAGATTGCCCGACGCGGCACGCGCATCGCGCTCACCTCGATTTTCGAGCACGGCTACTTCCACGCCGACCCGCACCCGGGCAACTTCCTCATTCGCCCCGACGGCGTCTTCTGTGTGCTCGATTTCGGCCTCATGGGCCAGCTCGACGCGCAGCGCATCGACGAGATGCTCACGTTTCTCGCCGCGATCCTGCTCAGCGACGCCGACATGTTGGTCACGCTGCTCGAAGACATGGAACTGGTGCCCGACACGGTCGACGAACGATCGCTGAGGCGCGAATTGTCCATGCAGATCGAGCGGTATCAGGGGCTCGCGCTCGAAGACCTCGACGCGGCCGCGCTCGTTGCCGAAATCATCGACGCCATGCGGCGCTACGACATCCACCTGCCGGCCGACCTGGTGCTCGTCGGCAAGGCGCTCGGCACGATGGAGGGCATCGCCAAGACCATCTGCCCGTCGTTCCGCCCGCTCGACGAGGTCCGCCCGTACCTCATCTCCACCTACGTGCGCCGCACCCTCGACCCACGCGAGCATTCGCGGCAGGTCGCCCGCACGCTGAGCGAGTCGCTCAACCTGCTGCGCTCGCTGCCCCGCGACCTGCGCGGCATTCTGCGCAAGGCCAATCGCGGCGAGCTGCAAGTGCGCATCTCCAGTGCCGATCTCGAACGCGTGGCGCGCCAGCGCGACCGCGCCGTCAATCGCAGCATCGCGACGGTGGTCTTCTCTCTGCTCGTCGCGTTGTCCACGGTGCTGCTCTACTACCCGCCGCCCGGATCGGGTCCAGGCGTCGTCGCCTTGGCACTCGGTGGCTACTTCGTGGCTTTTCTGACCGGCCTGGTTCTGCTATGGTCCATCTACCGTTCGAACGGGCTCTAGCCGCGCGGGGCTGCTTCCGGCCGGTGTTTGCGGGCCCGCCAGTTGAGGAGAGAACCACATGAAACGGCTCGGAGGTTCGCTTGCGGTGCTGCTGGGCTTGGCCACGCTCGTCGCCGGCTGCGGCATCAAACAGGAAGTGTACAACCGGGACATGACGCGCCTGCGCGCCCAGATCAACGACCTCGAAGACCAGAAGCAGCGCCTCATCGGCGAGAAGAAGCAGCAGCTGAGCGAAATCGATCAGCTCAAGCTGCAGGCCGGGCAGCTGTCCAGCGAGCAGGAACGCCTCATCCGCAAACTCGAAGAACTCAAGGCCCAGGAACAGCAGCGCCGCGAAATGTTCGAGCGGCTGCGCAACTCGCTGAAAGACATGATCAGCGCCGGCAAACTCACGGTCGTGCAGAAGCGCGGCATGATGATCGTGCAACTCGCCGAAGCCATCCTCTTCGACTCGGGCAAGAGCCGGCTCAAGACCGAAGGCGAAGACGCCATCCGCGAACTCACGGGCATCCTCGCCGGCATCCCGAACCGCAGTTTCCAGGTCGCCGGGCACACCGACAACGTGGGGTCTTCCCAACTCAACTGGCGTCTTTCGGTCGATCGCGCGCTCACGGTGGTCCTGTTCATGGAAGAGAACGGCATGCCGCCCGAGCGCATCAGTGCGGCCGGCTTCGGCATGTTCCAGCCCGACACGGCCAACGACACGCCCGAGAACCGGTCCCTCAACCGGCGCATCGAAATCATCCTGGTGCCCAACCTCGACGAACTGCAAGTGCCGCAAAGTTAGTGCAGTCGAACGTTCCGCGACCCCGGGACGTTGACGCCCCCGCCGGCTGAGTGATAGAAACAGCCGGGAATCGCGCGGTTGCCTGACGCGCGGGCCTCATCTCGAACGGGCGGAGACACGCATGAGCGGCGACCATCTCGCCTACTTGCCCCTTCTCGTGTGCATCGTCGTGGTTGCCGGCCTCGGGTTCATCATGTGGGCCGGCAACGCGCTGCTCGGTCCCAAGCGGCGCAACGCGGTCAAGGGCCAACCGTTCGAATGCGGCGGGCCTCCGGTCGACGATCCGCGGCGCCGCTTTTCGGTCAAGTTCTACCTCGTTGGCATGATCTTCCTCATCTTCGACATCGAGGCCGTTCTCATCATCCCGTGGGCCGTGCTCTACGGCGATTTCCTCGGGGACGGTGCCTTCGGCCTGTTTTCGCTGCTCAGCATGCTCACTTTTGTGGGCGTTCTGGCCGTGGCCTTGGTGTACGTCTGGCGCCGCGGGGCGCTCGACTGGGACTAGCCGCCGCGCGTACGAGGGGGGCGCACGCCCATGAGCCAGCGGGTCATCGACCGCCTGAAACAAGCCTTCGGGGCGCAGGTTCTCGACAGCCACAGCCAGCACGGCGACGACACCGTCGTCATCGAGCGCGGGGCGCTGCTCGATGTGTGCCGGTTCCTCAGGCGCGAGCCCGACCTGGCGTTCGACCTCCCGGTCGACGTCACTGCCGTCGACGGCTTGCCGCTCGGCTGGCAGCCGCGCTTCGTCGTCGTCTACCACCTCTACTCGTTGGCCCACAGGCACCGCATTCGGCTCAAGGTTCCGGTTTCCGAGGCCGATCCGGTCGTCGACTCGGTCACCTCGGTGTGGCGCGGGCTCAACTGGGCCGAACGCGAGACGTTCGACATGTTCGGCATCCGGTTCGCGGGGCATCCGAACCTCAAGCGCATCCTCTTGTACGACGAGTTCGTGGGGCACCCGTTGCGCAAGGACTACCCCGTGCGTGGCTACCAGCCGCGCATCGACATGCCCAAACTGCGCGGCGAGCCGGTGCCCGGCGTGACGCCGCTCACCGAAGATCTCTGAGACCCCTCTGCCCGCGGCCCCGCGGCTGCGACGAGAGACGAATCCGTGGCAGAGAAGCGCGCGGTCGACTTCCTCGAAAACACCCCCATGGTGCTGCACATGGGGCCGTCGCACCCGGCGATGCACGGTACGGTCCGCCTCATTCTCGACCTCGACGGCGAGACCATCGTCAAGTGCGAGCCCGAAATCGGGTATTTGCATCGCGGTTTCGAGAAGATGTGCGAGTCGGGCACCTGGTCGCAGGCCATCCCCTATACCGACCGGTTGAACTACGTCTCGCCGCTCATCAACAACGTCGGCTTCGCGCTCACCGTCGAAAAACTCCTCGGCCTGCGCGTGCCCGAACGCTGCCAGTGGATTCGCGTGCTCGTGAGCGAGGTGAGCCGGCTCTGCGACCATTTCACGGCGGTTGCGGCCGGTGCTCTCGAACTCGGCGGTTTCACGGCCATGCTCTGGGGCGTCGAGGCGCGCGAGTACCTCTATCACCTCACCGAAATCATCACGGGGGCGCGCGTCACCACCAACTACGCGCAAGTCGGCGGCGTGCGGTTCGATTTGCCCGCCGAGGCCGAACCCTATTTCCGCGCCCACGAGAAGAAGATCCGCCAACTCTGGGCCGACATCCACGCGCTGCTCACGCGCAACCGCGTGTTCATCGACCGCATGGCCGGCGTGGGCATCATGAAACCGGCCGACGCCATCGACTGGGGCTGGACGGGCATTTGCCTGCGTTCGACCGGCGTCGAATACGACGTGCGCAAGGCCCACCCCTATCTCGTCTACGACCAGCTCGATTTCGACGTACCGGTCGGCACGAACGGCGACAACTACGACCGCTACCTCTGTCGCATGGAAGAGATTACCCAGTCGCTGCGCATCGTCGACCAGTGCTTCAAGCGCATGCCGGCGGGGCCCATCAACGTCCCCGACTGGGGGGTCGTGCTGCCGCCCAAAGACGACGTCTACAACAGCATCGAAGCCATGATGGCGCACTTCAAGTTGATCATGGAAGGCCTCCAGGTGCCGGCGGGCGAGGCCTACGGCTACGTCGAGGGCGGCAACGGCGAACTCGGGTTCTACCTCGTTTCGGCGGGGGGCGGCGGGCCGCACCGCTGCCACGTCCGCGGGCCGTGCTTCGCGCTGATGCAGGCGCTGCCCCAGCTCGTCGAAGGCGGCATGTTGGCCGACATCGTTCCCACCTTCGACTCGATCAACATGATCGGCGGCGAAATCGACCGCTAGAGGGCTTCCGATGTCCGACGTCACCCTGCGGATCGACGGCCGGCCGGTCACGGTTCCGGCGGGCACGACCATTCTCAAGGCCGCGCGCGAACTGGGCATCGACATCCCCACGTTCTGCTATCACGACGGCCTTTCCATCGCGGCCAACTGCCGCATGTGCCTCGTCGAGACCAACAAGAGCCCCAAGTTGGTGCCGGCCTGCCACGCGCAGGTCATGCCCGACATGGATGTGCAGACGCAGAGCGAACGGGTCCGCGCCGCGCGCCGCGGCATCCTCGAATTCATCCTCATCCACCATCCCGTCGACTGCCCGATCTGCGACCAATCGGGCGAATGCGAACTGCAGAACAACTACCGCGACTTCAGCCTGGCCTCGTCGCGCCTCAACGTGCCCAAGTTGCACAAGCCCAAGGCAGAGCCCTTCGGCCCGTATGTGATCTACGACGGCGAACGTTGCATCCTTTGCACGCGCTGCATCCGCTTCGTCCAGGAAGTGAGCCGCAGCAACGACCTCGCCGTGCTGCACCGTGGCGACAAGGCCGTCATCGCGCCGTTCCCGGGGCGGCCACTCGACAACCCGTATTCCATGTGCACGGCCGACGTGTGCCCCGTGGGGGCCCTCACGACCGTGCCGTTCCGCTTCCGGGCGCGCGTGTGGTGGCTCCAGACGACACCCGCCGTGTGCAACGCCTGCGCGCGCAACTGCGCCATCCACATCGACACCCGGCGAAACGAGGTGCAGCGCTACCGGCCGCGCCCGAACCCGCTCGTCAACGATTTCTGGATGTGCGACGCCGGGCGGCTTTCGTTCGAGCGCCTGCGGCAGGGGCGGCTTGCCCACGCGTTCGTGCGCCGGGGGCACGCGGCAGAGCCCGCGACCACCCGGCAGGGGGCCGACGCAGCCGTGGCGCGGCTGCAACAGGTGCGGGCTGCGGGCCGGCCGATCGGGGTGTTGTTGTCGCTGCACGCCACCAACGAGGACGCGCACGCGGCGCTGCGCTTTGCCCGCGAAGCGCTCCGCACCGAGCACATCTACGTGGCGGGCCTGCCCGATGGTGTCGAGGACGACATCCTGATCCGCGCCGACAAGAACCCGAATCGTACCGGCATCGCGCACATGCTCGCGCCGCGCACCCTCGGTCCGTCCGTTGCCGCCGACCTCGACCGGCTGTGCGCCGACGTGCTGGCGGCGCGGCTTGGCGGCCTCGTCGTTTTCGGCAGCGAATGGGCGGTGCCGGGCAACCTGCTGTCGGCGCTCGCGGCGCTCGATGCCTTCGTCGTGATGGCCAGTCACGCGGGGCCGCTCACCGAGCACGCCCACGTGGCCTTGCCGAGCACCGTGTTCTTCGAGCAGGCGGGCAGTTTCACCAACTTCCGCGGCCAGGTGCAGCGGTTCGAGCCGGCGGTCAGGCCGCCCAACCACGTGCATCCCCTCTGGAAATACGCCGAACGCCTGGCCTCGGGCCTCGGCGCCGGGCTGGGACTCAAAGACGCCGCCGGCTGCTTCGCCGACCTCGCTGCCCGCGTGCCGGCCTTCGCCGGGCTCACGTGGGACGCGCTCGGCGAACACGGCGCGCGGCTGTCCGAGCCGCCGGCGGCACCCCCGCAAACCGACGACGTCGCCCGGGCCAGTCGGGCGTAGGGAGGAGCGGGCCCCATGTCACCCCTCTTGGCAACCGTCCTCTGGAGCCTCCTCAAGGTCGTGCTCATCGTCGTCGGATTCGCGCTCACGTTTGGCGCCGTGCTGACGTGGGTCGAGCGCAAGCAGAGCGCCCTCATTCAGAATCGTGTGGGGCCAAACCGCGCCGCCATCCTGGGCATCCGGGTGTTCGGGCTCATGCACCTCGTGGCCGACGCCATCAAGATGTTCACGAAAGAGGACTTCAACCCCACAGCGGCCAACCCGGTGCTGTTCAACCTGGCACCGTTTCTGTCGTTTGCCGTGGTGCTCATCGCTTTCGCGGTGGTGCCCTTCGGCCCGGGCGATCCGTTCGTCATCGCCAACCTCGACTCGGGCATCCTGGCGTTGTTCGCGGTCACCTCGCTGGGCGTCTACGGCAACACCATCGGGGCGTGGGCCTCGGCCAGCAAGTGGTCGCTGCTCGGCGGCATGCGCGTCGCGGCGCAGATGATCTCCTACGAAGTGGCGCTGGGCCTCAGCCTTGTCGGCGTCTTCATGGTGTACGGCAGCGTCAACCTCGGCGAAATCGTCGCAGGGCAGGGTGTCCTCATCGGCGGCTGGCTGCCGAAGTGGGGCATCGTCACGCAACCGGTGGCGTTTCTGCTGTTCCTGACGGCCGCCGTGGCCGAAAACAAGCGCGCCCCGTTCGACGTCGCCGAAGCCGATTCCGAACTCGTGTCGGGCTACTTCACCGAGTACTCGAGCCTCAAGTTCGGCGCATTCTTCCTGAGCGAATTCGTGGCCATCGTGCTGAACGGGGCCCTTATCGCGGTCTGCTTCTTCGGCGGCTGGCAGATCCCCTGGGTCGATGTTTCCGCGGCGAGCCCCTGGTGGCTCCAGGCGCTCGGCTGCGCGTTCTTCCTCGGCAAGGTCGTGTTCTTCGTTTGGCTGCAGATGATGATCCGCTGGACCCTGCCGCGTTTTCGCTACGACCAGGTCATGAACCTCGGCTGGCGCGTGCTGCTGCCGCTTGGCTTGGCCAATTTTGCGCTGACGGCCATCGCCTTGTGGCTGTTGCGCAAGTAGCGGAGGGCAACGGTCCGCGGCGCCGCAACCCGCGCGGAGAGGAGTTCCGATGGCGTACTACAAGGTCGTCCGCCCAGACCCGCAGAGCGCCGCCGTTCGGAGTTACGTTCCCGAGGTGGCGCGCGGGCTGAAGGTCACGAGTGGCCGCTTCTTCCGCAACCTGCTCGGCGGGCGCGAGGTGTGCACGCTGCGCTACCCCGAAACCACCGAGAAGTACCCCGCCCACTTCCGCGGCCGGCACCGGCTCATGCACCGCGTCGACGGTTCGGTGCGCTGCGTGGCCTGCATGTGCTGCTCCACCGCTTGCCCCGCGCAGACCATCGAAATCGTGGCCGAAGAAGTGCCCGACAAGCGCGTCGAGAAGGCCCCAAAATCGTTCGTCATCGATCTGCTGCGCTGCGTGTACTGCGGCAACTGCGTGCAGGCCTGTCCGTGCGATGCCATCCGCATGGACACGGGCGTGCACTGCCCGCCCACCTACGATCGCGACGGGCAAATCATCCACAAAGTCGATTTGATGAAGCCAGGAGAACTGAGCAGCGCAGTGCAGGGCGGGCGGTACGCGACGTCCGGCTCGGGCGCCGACCGGGCTCACGAGCCGAGCGCCTCCAAGTAGTGCTGCGCGTCGAGCGCCGCCATGCAGCCCGTTCCGGCCGCCGAGATGGCCTGCCGGTAGCGTGAATCGGCCACGTCGCCGGCGGCGAACACCCCCGGCACGCTGGTTTCGGTGTGCCGCACGAGCCGCACGTAGCCTTTCTCGTCGAGGTCGACCTGCCCCTTCAGAAACGCGGTGTTCGGGTCGTGCCCGATGGCCAGGAAGAGCCCGTCGAACGGTTCGTCGTATTGTCGCCCGGTCTTCAGATCCGCGAGCCGTAGTCCCGTCACCTGCTGCCCGTCCGCCGAGAGCACCTCGGCCACGGTGTGGCTCAGCAGCAGCCGGATCTTGGGGTTCTCGGCTGCCCGGCGCTGCATGATGGCCGATGCGCGGAACTGGTCGCGCCGGTGGATCAGGGTGACGCTTTCGGCGAAGCGCGTCAGGAAACTGGCCTCTTCCATGGCTGAATCGCCGCCGCCGACCACGGCGATTTTCTTGCCGCGGAAGAAGAAGCCGTCGCAGGTGGCGCAGGCCGACACGCCGCGTCCACGCATGCGCTGCTCGCTCGGCAGCCCCAGATAGCGCGCCGAGGCGCCGGTGGCGATGATGACCGCGCGGGCCTCGATGCGCTGGTCGCTCGTGTAGACCGCGAGCGGACGCCCGCTGAAATCGACGCGTTCGACCACCCAATACTCGTGGCGCGAGCCGAACCGTTGGGCCTGCTGGCGCAGCACCTCCATGAGTTCCGGGCCCTGGATTCCCTCGGGAAACCCTGGAAAATTCTCAACTTCGGTGGTCGTCGTGAGTTGCCCGCCGGGTTCGAGGCCTTCGAGTACGAGCGGGTTGAGGTTGGCGCGGGCGGCGTAGATGGCGGCGGTGAGTCCGGCTGGACCGGAGCCGACGATGACGAGGTTTTCCATGGCGTGCATCTCCTCCCGTGGGCGGTACTTCGGGGGTGGCAACCGGCGTGGCCCACCCGCGTCACAAGGCGCGCGCCAAGATAGGCAGGCCGGCGTGCACAATCAAGAGGCGGGCGGTGTGCGCGGCGGAGCGATCGGCCGCAGGGCTTGCCGCGGCGAGCGGTTCGGCGGGGAAAACGGGGCCTGGGTCGACGCTCTCAGGGCTCGGGGCGCGCGAGCAGCAGCCGGTAGGTGCCGGCGCTATCGGTGGTGGCGCGGCCGACGATGGGCGCGGTCGCGGAGTCGTCGGTGGCGGCCGGCGCAGCCGATTCGCCCTGGCGTCCGCCCGCAAGCCGGCCGCGGGGCGGCGCCGCGCTCTCGGCCGCGGCGGGCGTGGCGAACACTTCGACCACCACGTCGGCCAATGGCTGGCCGTCGGCGTCGGACACGATGCCCTCGACGATGGTTGCGCGCGGCAGTTCGATGTCGGTACGCGCCGCAATCGCGCCGGCTGGCACCTGCACGTCGCGTTGCACGTGGGTGGGAAGCCCCGCACTCTCGCGCGGTTGGATGATGAACACGTAGCTGCCGGGATCGAGCGGCAGCACGTAGTCGCCGTTGCCGTCGGTTTCGGTGCTGGCAGAGCGGCCGTCGACTTCGCTGTCGGGCTCGGTGCGCACGGCGGTTACACTGGCGCGCTCGACCGGGTGGCGCCCGCCGAAATCGACGATGTGGCCCGTGACAAAGGTCTTGCGTTCGAGCCGAATGGCGAAGGGCTGTTCGCGGTCGGCCAACGTGAAGTCGCGCGAGAGCGCAAACGTGCGCCAGGGGCTCGCGAGGGGCGGGAACGCGAGAATGTCGTAGCGCTCGACGAACAGATCGACCGTCCCCGCGCCGCTCGCATCGGTGACGGTGCTCGTGCGGTACACCCCCGAGCCTACCTGGTCGGCGACGAAGACGACTTCGCAGTCGGGCACCGGCTCGCCGTCGGCGTCGGTGACGATGACGGGCACGTCGGCCAGCCGGTCGGGCAGTTCGCCGAGGAACAGGTCGCCGAGCGCCTGGCTCTTCTCTTCGCCCTTGACACCCGAAATGACGAAGGCCGCCGGGAAGCGCACGTCGGGAATGGGCGGCGACAGGGGGTCCTGACCGCGCGAGACAACGACTTCGTAGGTGCCGGCGGGGCGGGGCGGCACGAGCAGCGTGAACTGCCCGTCGGCGTCGGTGAAGGCCTCGGTGGAGGTCAGCGGGTGGTCGGCCTGCGTGCCGTTGCCGGCCCCGTCGAAGCCGTAGTCGGCCGACACGGCCATGACGCGCACGCCGGCGACCCCGAGGTCGACGGTCTGGCTCTGCCGGATGCGCCCGCCGACCTCGACGTATTCGCCGAGTCCGGCAACCTCGATGGACCAGGTCTCGTCCTGCGAGAAGGTGCGCCGCGTGCGCCACGTGGGGTAGGCGCCGCTGTCGAACATGACGCTGACCGTGTAGCGCCGGTCGCGCGCGAGGAACAGCTCATAGGCGGGCTCGCCCGTCGGCAGGCGCCAGACACCCGCTCGGGACTGGAAGCGGTACTGGGTGCCGGCAATGTCGCCCGGCGCGACGGCCACGATGGTGGCCTCGACATCGCCGGTTTGCCCGTCGGCGTCGGGTACGGCAACGGCCCCGACGATGCGCACGGGGGCCGGCAGGCTCACGTGAAACTGGTTGCTGGCGGGCAGGATGACGTCGGTGAACTGGGCGACCCGGGCGCGCGCCGTCGCCGGCGGCGTGAACTGGAAGGCGACGGCCAGTGGATTGGGAGCATCGCTCACGCAGGCTGCCAGCGCGAGGTCGCAGCGGTCGCTCTGCGCGCAATCGGTGTCGGCCTTGCATGCGGTGGCCGGCCGGGCATCGACACCCGCCTCGCGCAGGTCGCAGGCCGCGACGAGAAGGCCCAGCAGCGCGCCGGCGAGCACGCTGAGGCCCAGGGCGGCCCCGCGCGGGGCAGCAGGCAACCGGACCGTACCGTGCCGCGGGTTGGGTCTCATGGCAGCAACCCCGCGCAGGCGCCGGTGGTGCTCGTGTGCTGGACGCACCAGAGCAGCGAGGCGGAACGAGTGCCTTCCGGAAAGGCTCGGGGGTCTTTGCCGTCGGGATCTTCGTGGTCCCGGTCGGCCACCTCCAACTCGACCAGCCGGTAGGTCGGCGGGTCGGAGGTGACGCGCATGCCGTCGCGCCTGCACGGGTCGTATTCGAACCGCACGTGCGCTAGGCCGCGTCCCGAGAACTCCGGGGCGCGGACCCGGCCGTCGCCGGGCAGGTCGTGCTGGTACCAGAAGTAGTACAGGTCGCCCGCGTCGTCGGGCGCGTCGAGCGCGCCAATGGAAAGGCTGAACCCGAGGGTGGGCGGGTCTTTCTGGGAACCGTCGGGGTTGAATACGGGGGCTACGTCGAGGCCCAGGCAGGGCCCGCCGGGCAGCGCCGGCGGTTGCGAAGCCTCGGGCAGCAGGCGAATGGGGGACAGGCTCAGGTCTTCCTGCTCGATCGGCGGAGCGACGAAACAACCTGCGTTTGCAATAGCTACCCACGCCGTCATGGCCCGCGCTCCCCAACGCAACAGTGGGCGAAGCAAGCGGCGTGCCACGGCGGAAGGGTGGCTTGAGGAGCTTGATTTCGTGGACAAACCCAACGAACTGCCCCTGGGGGTGGGCCCCGGGATCGCGACATCGTTGTCAGGATCGCCGAGCAACACGACCGCAGAATAGCCACGCCCGCGGCCGCTGGCAATGGCGAGCCGGGGGCATGGGGGCCGGGGGCGGAGTCGAGCCGCTACTCGAACTCGAACTTGCGGCCTTCCTTTTCGGCGATTTCGCGTTCTTTTTCGAGGTGGCGAAAGATGGTGCGCGGGTCGACATCGAGGTCGCGGGCGCTCTTGGTGCGGTTGCCTTGGTTCAGGCGCAGGACGTGGTTGATGTAGTCGCGCTGGAAGTTGTCCTTGGCATCGGCCAGCGACAACACGGGCGGCACCCGGTCTTGTTGGAGGTCCATGTCTTCGGGGGTGACGAGACTGCCCGGCGCGAAGACGACGGCCTTTTTCAGGCGGTTCTGCAATTCGCGGATGTTGCCCGGCCAGGAGTAGCAGCGCATGGCCCGCACGGCTTCGTGAGAGAAGCCTTTGACATTCGGCGCCTTGAATTCCTGGACGTAGTGATTCAGCAGGTACTTGGCGATGAGCAGTACGTCGTCGCCGCGTTCGCGCAGCGGCGGCAAGTGCAGGGCGATGACGTTGAGCCGGTAGAAGAGGTCCTCGCGGAACCGCCCGGCGTGGACTTCGTCGGTGAGGTTCTTGTTCGTGGCCGCGACGATGCGGATATCGACCTTCTCGGGCCGGGTCTCGCCGATCTTGGTGACCTGCTTTTCCTGGATGGCGCGCAGCAACTTGACCTGGAGCGCCAGCGGCAGTTCGCCCACCTCGTCGAGGAAAAGCGTGCCGCCATGGGCGGCCTGGAATTTGCCGCGCGTGGTCGCCACGGCTCCGGTGAACGCCCCCCGCAAGTGGCCAAAGAGCTCGCTTTCGAGCAGACTCTCGGGAATGGCGCCACAGTTGATGACCACGAACGGCCCCCGAACCCGGTTGGACCGCTGGTGAATCTCCTTCGCGATCAACTCCTTGCCCGTGCCCGTCTCGCCCTGGATGAGCACCGAGATGTCGGTGGAGGCCACCTTGACGACCTTGCGGAAGACCTCGCGCATGCCGTCGCAAGTGCCGATGATCTCACCGAAGCGGACGCTGGCGAGGGTTTCCTTGAGGCGCTGGTTGTCGAGGGTCAGCTCGTCGAGCACGAGGGCGTTGTGGATGATGAGCGCCGCCTGGGCCGCGAAAACGGTCAGGATTTCGAGCGACTGCTGGGTGAAGAGGTTGACCACGTTGTCGTTGCCCACGTAGATGAGGCCGAGCGTGGTGCCGCGGGCAACGAGCGGCACGCACATGACGGAGCAGAGGCGCAGGTTGAGCACACTCTCCGACAGCGAAAAATGCGTGTCGTGGAGCGCGTCGGACACGATCAGCGGTTCGCCTTCGTCGAGCACCTTGCGCACGATGCTGTCGGAGATGGAGGCCTCGCTGACCGGGATGTCGGTCTTGTCCATGCCGCGCGCCACGCGCACGCGCGCGCGCCCCGATTCGACGAGGAGGATGAAGCCCTTGTCGGCCGAAGTGACCTGGATGACCTGGTCGAGCACCCCGTTCAAGAGCGCGTCGATGTCGGACTGGCGCATGAGCTGGAGGCTGACATCGAACAGGCGCCTGAACACGTCGTCGGGCTCGGGGCCGCCGCGCGATTCAGCCGATTCCTGCACGTCGTAGATGCGAAACTGCAACGTCGTGTGGCCGCACTGGAAGATGTCTTGATCTTCGAGCCTTGCAGAACGGCGCGCCTTGCCGTGGATGAGCAGTGTGGCGTCCCGGTCGAGCGCCGCGATTTCGAAATCGTTGC
Source organism: uncultured Myxococcales bacterium (assembly GCA_964422715.1). Lineage (GTDB taxonomy): Bacteria > Myxococcota_A > UBA9042 > PWKZ01 > CAYRCM01 > CAYRCM01. Next base: position 34,387 of record CAYRCM010000001.1, read on the forward strand.
CGTCGAACAGGATGTGGGCGTGGCTGGCGCTCACGTCGGGGTCGTCGAGCACGACATCGTTGTGCGAGTCGGTGCCGATCGTGGTGATTTTCTTCGTGACCGGCACGACGCGCGGCATGCGGGCGCTGGCCGGAAAAACGATGAGTGAGGGCATTGGAGAACTCTCAGAAGCGCGCCTGGTAGCTGAGCAGCCAGGGGTCATCGGAGGCGCCAGGGGTGACGCTCAGGAGCGGCAGCCGCGACAAGGTTCCGGCAGCGGGCCCGGCCGGCGGCGCGGGGCTCGTGCCCTCCGGGGCCACCGGGCGCGGTTCGCCAACCTCGGTGTCGACCGGTCGGTGCCGGACAAGGGCTTCGACGATGCCGCCCACGGTGAGCGCCAAGTACGCTCCGAGCGAAGTGTATAGCACGACTCGCAGGTCACGGGCGCGCTGCATGTTCTGCGGCGCGATGCGCCCAGAGCCCTCGCGCAGCGACAAGATCAGAAAGTAGGAGGCGATGTTGGTGCTGAGCGTGACCACCTCCGTGGTGAGAAACGCCACTCCCTTCGCCGTGTCGCCGTTGTAGAACTGCCCCACGCCGAACGGGACGAGGCAGACGCCCCAGTTGCGGCGCCGCTCCACGATCCGCCGTTCGAGGAGCACCGGGGCGGCGGGGGCCGTCGTTGGCGGCGGCTCTCCCCCCGAGGAGCGGACGTTGCCGAGCAGCCCCGTGCGGCTGAGGCCCTGCCGCTCTTCTTCGAAAAGTGAAAGAATTTCGGGGGGGTAGTAGAAAGCATCGAGCGTGTGCGCGGGGCGCTCGAAGAGCAGCGCGCGAAACCACTCACGACAGCGGGCGAGGTACGTGGGGTCGCTGCCCCGCTCGAACCAGTAGGACGCGGCGAGGTACTCGCGCGCCTTGGTGCGTTGGTCGGCGTCGGCGCCGGCGCCGGCGGCGGCCGGGTCGTTCAGGAAGTCTTCGAGGAGCGCGATGGCGCGCGGGTAGTCGTGGTAGCGGAAGGTGTTCTCAGCCGTCTGGAAGGCGTCGGGCGCAACCGCCGCACGCGCGGGCGGAGCGACGAGCAGCGCGTGGAGCAGGAACAGGAGCGGTAGGCGGGCCTTCATGCGCCGGATTATAGGCGCGGCCCGCGACACAGGTCAACGATTCTCGGGAGTTTTGCCTTGAGGTGCGAGCTCGACGGGGACGACTCGCTGCTCGCCCGCCTCGACGTCGACTTCGCCCGTCCACGTGAGGCCGCCCGCGGCCCCCACCTTCACGCGTACACGGCGCGTCGGCTGGTCGCCCATTTCAACGGTCAGAGCCCGGTTGGTGCGCCCCGTCTCGCGCTGGCCGCGGACGACCACGCTGCCGTCCTGGGCGGCCTTGACGACGAGCAGCGCCGGTCTGTAGTGCACGCGGAACCGGTAGCGCACGAGGTCGGCCGGCGGACGGTCGGCGTCGATGACGAGTTCCTGGACATCGGGCTGCAGGCGGGCGTTGTTGGTGTGCACGAGGCGGACTTGATGGCGCCCCGCCGGGATGCGCAGCACCTGACGCGGCGCCACCCGCCGGGCACCGAGGTAGATGGCCACCGCCGGGATGTCGACGTCGAGCCGGACGTCGACGAGCCGTGGCGCGAGACCGGGGGGCCGCCGGCCTCCCGGCGGGTTGGCCGGGAGCGTGGGTTCGGCTTCGGGTTCGAGCAGCCGCAACTGGCGACTGCCCTCGCGCGGCCCTTGTCGCTTGTCGCCATACCAGTGTTCGAGACCGGGATCGTCGCGGCGCGGCGCAAACAGGCGTTCGCCGCGGCGCAGGAGTTCGGGCACGCGCGCGCCATAGGCCCAGCGGCGCCGGCCGTCCCAGATCGGCACTGCGGGCGTCGGGTCTTCGGTGGGCGCAATGGCGCGATGGCCCGCCAAGACGCCCTGGCGGTCACCGAGCAAGCGGGCGACGGCGGCCACCTGCCGCAGGTGCGCGGCGGCGGCGCTCTCAGAAAGGTCCCGCTCGTTCCAGATGCCCCGCGCCCCCACGAACGCGGCAGCCGCAACTCCCAGGACGAGGGCCGCGAGGGCGAGCAACCGCGCGATGCGGCCGCGCCGCTGGCGGCCGGAAACGCGCGCCACCTCGGCCAGCACCGCGGCGTTGTCCTCGTCGAGCGCCAGCACGCGATTGTAGAGGTCCATCGCCCGGCTCAACTGGCGCCGGGCCGCCGCCTCGCGGGCCCGCGCGAGCAGGCGTTCGGCCAGCCGGCTCGCCAGGTTGTCCTGGTAGACGTCGGGGTCGGCGAGGTACACCTGGAGCGCGCCCTCGGGGTCGGCGAAGCCCTCCTCGGCCACGTACGCCGCGAGGTCGCGGCGCAAGGCCTCCATGGTCGGGTAGCGGGCCTCGATGTCGCGCTGCAGCGCCCGGGCGATGATATGCCCGAGGCGCACGCCGATGAGCGGATTGCGCTCGCGCGGTGGGGCGTAGCGCGATTCGAGGATGTTGCGCAGCAGCGCGTGCGTGTTGTCTCCCTGGAACGGCAGGCTGCCGGTCGCGAGGAAGTAGAGGAGGGTGCCCAGTGAGAAGACGTCGGCGCGCGGGTCGAGCGCCTTGCCGTCGATGTGTTCGGGCGACATGAAGGCCGGCGAGCCCAAGATGGCGCCGGTCTGCGTCAGATGGCGCTGCGCGTCGCGGATGTGCGCGATGCCGAAGTCCATGATTTTCAGGACCCCGTCGTCGCGCACCATGACGTTCTCGGGCTTGATGTCGCGGTGGATGATGCCCTGGGCGTGCGCGTACGCGAGCCCCCCGGCCACGGGCAGCACCAGCAGCACCGCCAATTCCGGGATGCGAATGGGGTGGCGCTCGACGAATTCCTTGAGGTTGACACCGCGGATGTACTCGGTGGCGATGTAGAGCTCGCGCTCGTCGTCGGGCGAGCAGGCGTACACATCGATGATGTTGGGGTGGCGGTCGAGTGCCGCGACGGCGCGGGCTTCGCGGCGAAAACGGCGCCGCGCCTCTTCGCTGTCGGCGAGGTGGGCGTGCAACACCTTGACGGCGAGTTCGCGTTCGAGGTTGGGGTCGCGGGCGCGATAGACGACGGCCATGCCTCCGCGGCCGATTTCGTCGAGGACCTGATACGGTCCGATGGTCTTGCCCGGCATGGCAGGGGAACCTTTCGCGTGCGCGCGACCGCGCGTCTCGGTCTACGCCGGGCGGGCGTGCCGCTCATTGTAGGGGCCGGCCGGCGCGGCTGTAAAGCGCGGCCACGAGCCGCGCGGCGGCGAAGGATGGGCTGCGGTGGGCGCGCCGGCGGGGCGCCGGCGGCTCAGGGCCCGTCTTCGAATAACCTCTACATTCGGTCGCCGATGAATCCCGGCCGGCTGCGTTGCGCTCCCTGCGGCATCCCGGGGGTATGCCGCAGTCGCGCCCCTTGCCGGCCGGGCGCCTCGGCGCCCTCGGTGTGACGATGTTGTGTGGCGACGGGCGTTTAGAGGTCGACGCGGATCTTGAGCTCGCGCAGTTGCGCTTCGTCGACCGGGCTCGGTGAGTCGGTCATGAGGCACGCGGCGGCCGTGGTCTTCGGGAACGCGATGACGTCGCGAATGGACGAGGCGCCGACTGCCAGCATGACGAGCCGGTCGAGCCCGAGCGCCAGCCCGCCATGCGGCGGCGTACCGAACGACAGGGCCTGGAGCAGGAAGCCGAACTTCTCTTCGGCTTCGGCCGGGCCGATGCCCAGCGCCTCGAACACCTTGCGTTGCGTATCCTGGCGGTGGATTCGGATGGATCCACCGCCGAGTTCGACCCCGTTCAGGACCACGTCGTAGGCCCGGGCGCGCACGCTCGCGGGGTCGCTGAGCAGGCGTTCGAGGTCTCCCGGGTGCGGGCTCGTGAACGGGTGGTGCATGGCGTAGAAGCGCTGGTCGTCGTCGTTCCACTCGAACATGGGGAAATCGGTGACCCAGAGGAAACGGAACTGGCCCGGCTGGATGAGGTTGAGCGCCTGGGCCACGTGGCCGCGCAGCGCCCCGAGCGCCTTGCGCACCGTGGGGAGTTTGTCGGCCACGAAGAGGGCCAGGTCGCCCGGTTCGAGGCCGAGGCGGGCGGCCAGCCGCGCCCGCGCCTCGGGCGCCGTGCAAGTCTTTGCGAGGGGTCCTTGCCATTCGCCGTCGGGTTTGATGCGCAGGACGAGCAGCCCTTTGGCCCCCGATTCGGAGCCGCGCGTGACGAAGTCGCCAAAGCCGTCGGTCTGCTTGCGCGACAGGGCCGCACCCCCCTTCACGGCAATGGCCCGCACGACCTGGCCGCCTTGCGCCGCCTCGATGAACGGGGCGAACCCGGACTCGGGCGCGAGATCGGTGACGTCGACGATTTCGAGGCCGAAGCGCAGGTCGGGTTTGTCGACGCCGTAGCGGTCCATGGCCTCGTCCCAACGCATGCGCTGGAAGGGGCGCGCCACCTCGACCTCGAGCGCGTCGCGCCAGATGGTCTGGAGCAGACCCTCGACGACTTCCTGGATGTCGCGTTCGTTGATGAACGACATCTCGAGGTCGATCTGCGTGAATTCGGGCTGCCGGTCGCCGCGCAGGTCCTCGTCGCGGAAGCAGCGGCAAATCTGGTAGTAGCGGTCATAGCCGGCCACCATATAGAGCTGCTTGAACGTCTGCGGCGACTGCGGCAGCGCGAAGAAGTGGCCGGAATGGCGCCGGCTCGGCACGAGGAAGTCACGCGCCCCTTCGGGCGTGCTCTTCATGAGGATGGGCGTGTCGAGTTCGAGGAAGCCGTGGGCGTCGAGGTGGCGCCGCACAGCCGCGTAGACCTTGGCGCGCGTGATGAGGTTGCGCTGCAGGGGGCGGCGCCGCAGGTCGAGGTAGCGGTAGCGCAGCCGCAAGTCTTCCTTGGCCGTTTCTTCGTCGCCGATGACGAAGGGGGGGACCTCGGCGCCGTTCAGCACCTCCGCCTCGCGGGCGAGCACTTCGACGGCGCCCGTGGCGATGGTCTGGTTCGCGTTGGCGCCGCGGCTCACCACCTCGCCGGCCACGGCCAAGACGTATTCGGCACGCAGGTGCGCTGCCTCCTCGTAGGACGCGGCGGCAATGACCGCCGGGTCGAACTTGATTTGGGTCGTCCCGAAGCGATCGCGCAAATCGACGAACAGACAGCCGCCGAGGTTGCGCACGCTTTGAACCCAGCCCATGAGAACGACCGATTGCCCGACGTGCGCGGCGCGCAACGCGCCACAGTCGTGCGTGCGCGAGAGGGTCTCGACGAAGCGGCCAGCCATGGTGCAACCTCCTGATTTCCAAGGGGCCTGCGGACACGGGGCGCGAGTCTAGCGGGGGGCCGGCGGGGCGTCAAGGTGGGCGCGCCCCGGGAGACCGGTCGGGCGGGCCTGACAACCGTTCGCCAGAATGGGGCTTGACAAGCTGCATCGCGGAGGGTATTGGTTCACCCGTTTTTTGGCTCGGGCTCGTTGCGGGGTAGAGCAGCCCGGTAGCTCGTCGGGCTCATAACCCGAAGGTCGCTGGTTCAAATCCAGCCCCCGCGACCCGCAAACGGCCGGTGGTTCGTTCCACCGGCCGTTTTTTCGTTCTTGGACGGCGCCGGGCGCCGGGCATCGTGTTCCCGGGCGCCCGCGTCCGCCGCGTTGGCGCCGGGGCGCCGCCGGCGACGAACGGTCTCAAACTCAACTCTGTAGCGCGGCCACGATCTGTTCGACGTGCCGGTCGAGCAGCGCCAGGTCTTGGCGGCTGTTGTCGACGACGATGGCCTGGCGCGGGAAGTACTGCGGCAGGGCGAGCCCGTCGTCGGTGCGGTAGGTGCGCTCCATTTCTTCGCGCGAGGTGAGGTGGGCGTCGATGCCGCGCTCGCGCTCCTGCCGCCACCGCGCAACGTTGCGTTCCCAGCACAGGTCGAACGGGCAATCGAGGTACACGAACACCGCGCGTTCGAGCACCGCGGCCGAGAACTGCGCGAGCGCCTCGCGGTAGTCGGAGCGCGCGAACTCGACGAACACCACGCGGTACTGCTGGATGGCGCGCTGCACGTCGCGGTCGAGCCGCTGCAACACGTCGTTCCAGACGCTGTCGTCCGTGATGATGAAGCCGCCGCCGGGAGCCGGTTGATGGCGCCGGAACGCGGTGTCGGCCGCGTTGACTTCGAGAATCTTTGGATAGTCGTCGAGCCGCGGGAACTCGTTGCCGAGCCCCGCCGCGCGCAGCCGCTCAACGAGGCGACCGTGGATGACCGACTTGCCCGAGGCCGGTCGGCCAAGCAGGAAGACGGCCCGCCCAGGCGGCGCTACAGCTTCTCGAGTCCCTGTCGGATTTCCTTCGGGAGTTTGAACCAGCGTTTGCTGTCCAGCGCTACGACTCTCTGAAAGCACTTGAGTCCCTCTCGTTCCCGCCCCATCTTTCGCAGGAGCAGCAGCCCTTTGTTGTGGTGGAGGTCGATGGCCCCCGGGTGGATGTCGAGCGCCCGGTCGTAGGAAGCAAGCGCTTCCTCGAAGCGTTCGAGCGCTTCGAGCACCTGGGCGCGGTTGGCCCAGGCCTCAAGAAACCGTTCGCGCAGCCCCAGCGCCTGGTCGATTGCGCCGAGCGCGGCCGCGTGGTCGCCGCGCTGGTGGTGCGCCATGCCGATGTAGAGATGGCCCCGCGGGGCATCGTCGAGCAGCGTGAGGCAGCGGCCCTTGCCTTCCCAGGCATCGGCATAGTTCTGGTCGTTGTCGAGCGCCTTGTCGAAGCAGCTCATGGCCTCGCGGGGGTGCCCGAGGGAGAGCAGAACCTGGCCGAGCGCCGTGTGCCCCTCGGGGTTCTTCGGCTCGGACTTCGCGGCGATGGCAAGGGCCTCGGCGGCGGGCTCGCGCTGCCCCAACTCCGCGAGCAGGCGCCCGATGTCGAGTTGAGCGCCGTAGAAGTTCTCGCGCAGCCGCACCGCCTTGTCGAGGAGGTCGAAGGCTTCGCGACCGCGACCCTGGCGCCACAGGGCGCGCCCCTTGTGGTGCCAGGCATCGGGATCGTGCGGAGTGAGTTCGAGCACGTGGCCGAAGCAGCGTTCGGCCTGTTCCCATTTCTCTTCGTGCTCCATCAGCAACCCGCAGTTGTACCACGTGCGGGCGTGCTTCGGGTCGATTTCGAGGGCGGCCTTGTAGGCTTCGAGAGACTCCTTGGGGCGACCGAGGCTGAGGAGTACCTTGGCCCGGTTGTTGAGCGCCAGCACGTTTCGCGGCTGGCGGGCGAGCGCCTCGTCGAAGCAGGTCAGGGCGTCTTCAAAACGGTTGAGTTTGAAGAACCCGACCCCGCGTTCGAGGCGCAACGTGGCGTCGCCGGGAAGCAGCGTCTCGGCCTCTTCGAAGCAGGCCACCATGTCCGTGGCATTGCCGGCGTCGACGGCCGTCCACGCCTTGCGCTTGAGGACAGCCAATCGTTCCTGGACCTTGTCGTCCATGCGAGCAACTCCTTCTGAGGATGGCCGGCGTCAGCGCACCGGAATCTCGCAGACAAACGGGCGTTCCTCGGCGCAGTCGAGGTCGTTCCACTCGCGGTCTTCGGGGGCGAGTTCGACGCAGTCTTCCTCTTCCCACCACCACGTCCCGTTGTTGGGCTCGCCCCGCGACCAGGCCGTGAATTGCCAGGCCTCGCCGCTGCTCCAGACGAAACGGCCTTCTTCGGCGCGGTCGTGGCCGCCGAGCCAGACGCTATCGTGGTCGGCCGCCAGGGCGGCCACGTAGTTGTTTTCGTCGGCATCGGTGAGCGAGGCCAAATAGCCGCCATGCGTGGCGCAGAACGCCTCGGCGTCTTGCGCCCGCGCGCCGCCGCCGCACACGTAGTAGGCGTGCCCGTTTCCGGGGTAGACGTTGGCGCTACCGCAGCCGGGGATGGCCGCGCAGTAGGGCGGGCAGTTGGGCGCACAGGCCCCCTCGACGCAGTGCTCGGTGTCGGGGCAGCTGCCGCAACTGCCGCCGCAGCCGTCGTCGCCGCAGACGCGCCCCTCGCAGCGCCGCGTGCAGCTGCCCACGCAGTCGCCGTCGATGCACACATCGACGTCGGTGAGCGGGTCGAGGTCGTCGCACGGGGCATCGTTCGGCTCGTGGAGGCAGACGCCTTGCCCGGGGTCACAGCGGTCGTCGGTGCATACGTTGAAGTCTTCGCAGGACACCGCAAGGCCCACGCAGGCGCCGTCGGCGCAGGCGTCGTCGAAGGTACAGGCGCTGCCGTCATTGCACGGCGTACCGGCGGCAACGGGCTCGTGGACGCATAGGCCGGACGAGGCGTTGCAGAAGTCGTCGGTGCACGGACTGTCGTCATCGCACACGTCGGGATCGGTCAGGCACGAGGGCTGGTCGCCGGCTACATCTTGGGCGTCGGCGCCCGGCGTGTCGTTGCCTGGGGGCCCGTCGCCGGCCGCGTCGGGCGGCGGAACGGTATCGGGGCCGGGGCCGAGGTCGGGGCCGACGGCATCCGGCCCCGCGGGCACGTCGGGGGGAGCGCCGTCGGGCGCAGCGAGGTCGGGCGCTCCGGCCTCGGGGGCGACGTCGCCGGCGTCGGGCCCGGGGACGTCGGGGGGCGGCGCCACGTCGGCGGGCCCGCTGTCGACCGGCGCATCGGCGGGGGCTGCCGCGTCGGGCTGTGCCGCGTCGGGCTGTGCCGCGTCGGGCTGTGCCGCGTCG
>CAYRCM010000001.1:43118-167444 GCA_964422715.1 uncultured Myxococcales bacterium
TGCCGCGTCGGGCTGTGCCGCGTCGGGCTGTGCCGCGTCGGGCTGTGCCGCGTCGCCGGCGGCGTCGGCCACGCCGATGTCCGACGCGATGTCGGGTGTCGCCGGACCGAACGTCAGCTGCGGGTTGCGGTGACCCGCACTTCCGCATCCGCCGACGCAGAACGAGACCGACAGAATGACGAGGCGCGCGACCCACGTGGCCCGGCGGTGCATTTCCAACCCTCCGTGCGGCAGGCCCGGCGAGCGGCCCCCGCGACCGAAGCGCTATCGTAGCACGAGCACGCGCTGACGCGGAAACGCGGTCACACGCGGGGGCATCGTCGCCCCATGGGGACGCACCGCGTGGCTCAGGGCAACCGCCGCTTGCGCGGCCGGCTGCGCTGAGCTCGCGACGATGGGGAGGTGCGGGACGAAAACTAGCGGACGCTCACGAGCGGATTGCCGCCGATGTCGCGCAGCGAAACGTCGAGGCCGGCCCCGTCGGGCTGGAGCGCCACCTCGATGAAGGAGCGGTCGGCGAGGTAGATGCGCAAGGACCGGATCTGGCCCTGCGCGCCGGACTGGGTGGCCACCACCACGTTGAGCGGCCGGTTCGTGCACTGCGCGGTCATCTGTTCGAGGGTGCCAAGGGCGCGACCAGCCCCCGCACCTGCGGTGGGCGCTTCGACAGGCGCCGTCGCGGCTGAGGCCGCCTGGGCCGGCTTCGCGTCGGCCTTGGGCGCGGGTGCGGGCTTCTCGGCCGGCTTGGCCGGGGCCTTCGCTTCGGCCTTGGCGGGCTTCTCGGCCGGCTTAGCCGGGGCCTTCGCTTCGGCCTTGGCGGGCTTCTCGGCCGGCTTGGCCGGGGCCTTCGCGGGGGCCTTGGCGGGCTCGGCGGGCTTCTCGGCCGGCTTGGCCGGCGTTTTGGCTTCGGCCTTGGCGGGCTTGGCCGGCGCCGTGGCTTCGGCCTTGGTGGGCTTGGCCGGCGCCGTGGCTTCGGCCTTGGCTGACTCGGCGGGCTTGGCCGCAGACTTGGGCGCCGACGGGGCCGTCGGCTTGGCCGGGCCGGGCGCCGGGGCCTTTGCGTCCGGGGCCTTGGCCGCCGCGGCAGCCGGGGCGGCGCTCTCGGCAGCCGCTTTCTCGGCGGCGGCCGGCGGCGCTTGGGGCGCGGGCTTCGTCTCGCTCGGGGGCGCGGCCTTGGGCGCGGGCGCGGGTTCGCCGGCAGCGGGCTTGGGAGCGGCCGGGGGGGCGCTCTCGGCCTTCTCGGAGCGCATGCGCTGGATGTCCTCGACCGTCAGGTCGAGCGCCTTGGCCATGAGCGCCTGGGATTCGGCCGGCACCGAACGACCGAGCACGAAGTTGATGAGCGCATCGGGGGGCACCGCTGCCGCAGTGCCGAAGTTTCGAGCGTTGCCGTAGCGCTTGACCGCTTCCTGATAGAGGCGACTGGACGTGCCATAGGTGTTGACCATGCGCTCGTCCGTCGGAGACTGGGGCGCCGCGGGGGCGGTGGTCAGTTTCGCGGCGGGGGCCGGCTCGGGAGCGGCCGCGGGTTTGGGCGCAGGCGCCCCGTTGTCGAGGGTGGCAGGCTGAGCCCGCAGCACGTTGAGGTCGTCGATGCCCATGTCGAGCACGCCGGCGATTTTCTTCAAAGTGACCGGGGACACCGGCAGGTTGCGGTTGGTGCGGTAGTAGGTATCGATCGAGATGCCGGCCGTATTGGCGAAGTTCTCGATCGTCTTGAATTTCTCGGCAATGCGCAGGGAGAGTGGGGTGCGGTTGCCGCTGAAACGCGCGGCGGCGTCCTTGGCCGACGTCTCGGGCTCGGGCTCATCAACCGCGCCCTCGGAGCGCCGCATCCACTTGTTGACCGTCTTCCACGTCACGCCGTGCTTCTTGGCCGCCGCGTAGACGTTGTTCTGCGAGCGCGCCATCGCAACGACCTGTTCTCGAAAGTCTTTCGGATAACGTTTGACCACAGTGTCCTCCCAGGGCTAGTGCTGCGCAAGGCGCGCAAACCGTCATCGTATCGCATAGGGGGGTTGTGACGTCAAGTCCAAGGGTCGGCATGGTAGTCGGGGACTTCTTCGGCGGCCGCATCCAGAGCCGCCTTGCGGGACGCGCGGATGCGCCCCTGGCGGTCGACGCCCAGTACCCGCACGGCCACGAACGAGCCTTCCCGTAGGACGTCGGACACCTGAGCGATTCGCTCCGGGGCTACTTCCGAGATGGGGAGCACGGCCTCGGTGCCCGGGAACAGTTCGACGAAGGCCACGCTCGGGAGCACCTTTGCGACCCGTGCCCGGTACAGGGCACCGACTTCGGCCTCGCGGACGAGCGATTCGATACGCGAGAGCGCGGCCCGGGCCGCGCCGAGGTCGGGGGCCGCGACCTGAACGAGCCCATCGTCGCGCAGTTCGACGGTGGCGCCCGTGTCGTCCTGGATCTGGCGGATGCGCGACCCGCCCGGGCCGATGACGTCGGCCTTGCGGTCGGCGCGGATGCGCATCGACAGGAGGCGCGGGGCCTGGGGCGAGAGTTCGGCGCGCGGAGTGGCCAGGGTCTCGGCCATGCAGGCGAGAATGTGCAGTCGGGCGTCCCGGGCCTGGGACAGGGCGTTGGACAGCACATCGGCGGCGAGCCCGGCGATCTTGATGTCCATCTGGACCGCGGTAATCCCCTCTTCGGTGCCCGCGACCTTGAAGTCCATGTCGCCGAGGTGGTCCTCGTCCCCGAGGATATCCGTGAGCACGACGATGCGGCTGCCGTCTGACACAAGTCCCATCGCGACCCCCGCGACGGGCCTCAGGAGCGGCACACCTGCGTCGAGCATAGCTAGGCAGCCGGCGCAGACACTGGCCATGGAAGACGAACCGTTCGATGCCAGGATGTCAGACACTACCCGTACCACGTACGGAAAGCGGTCGGCTTCGGGGAGCACAGGCAGCAGGGCGCGGGTGGCCAGTGCCCCATGGCCGAACTCGCGGCGGCCCGTGCCTCGCAGCGGCCGCACTTCGCCCACCGAGAACGGCGGGAAGTTGTAGTGCAGGAAGAAGCGACGCTCCTCGCGGCCGTGCAGGTCTTCGACGGTGAGCGCATCGCGTCCGACGCCGAGTGTGCAGGTGGCGAGCGCCTGCGTCTCGCCGCGGGAAAACAGCGCCGACCCGTGGCAGCGGGGGAGAAGGCCAACCTCGCTCCCGATGGGGCGCACTTCGGTTGTGCCGCGGCCGTCGAAGCGCCGGCCGTCGAGGAGCAGCCGGCGCGCCGCATCGCGTTCGAGGGCGTTGCAGGCCTGTTCGGCCAGGGCCGGCGAGTCGGGGACGGAGGGCAGGGCGGCCGCGAGCATCTCCCCGCGCACGGCTGCGCGCGCCCGGCGCCGCTCGGCCTTGGCCGGCCGGAGCCAAGCCTCTTCGAGCCGTGGGGCGAAGCCGGCGAGCGAGGCAAGCAGTGGTTCAAACTGAGGCACGCCGGCGAGGGAGCGCTTGGGCCGGCTTTCCGGCGCCAGCCCCGTCTGCTGCACGTCGAGGAGGGGCGCCGCGAGCGCCTGGGCCGTAACGAGCGCCTCGACAATGAGGGCTTCTCTGGCCTCGCGGCCCGCCCCCTCGACCATGAGCAGACCGTTCGGGCCGACGGCGACCACGATGTCGAGCTCGGCAGCAGCGCGCTCGCGCGGCGTCGGAAACGTCACCCACTGGCGGTCGAGCCGCGCGAGCCGCAGTGCCGCGACCGGCCCCTCCCAGGGGATATCGGAAAGCCGCAGCGCCGCCGAGGCTCCCAGCATGGCGAGCGGTGCCGGCTCGACGTCGGGGTCGGCCGACAGCACCGTCGCGATGATCTGGGTCTCGGCCCGAAAGGCGCCCGGGAAGAGCGGTCGCACGGCCCGGTCGATGAGCCGGGCGCAGAGGATCTCGCGTTCGTCGGGGCGCCCTTCGCGGCGATTGCGCTGGCCGGGGATTCGTCCCCCGGCCGCGGCCCGTTCGGCGTATTCCACCGTGAGGGGGAAGAAATCGCCGCCAACCCGCGGAGCCTCGTCAGCCACCGCAGTGACCAGCACGACCGTGTCGCCGAGGCGCACGAGCGCGGCACCGTTCGCCTGGGCGGCCAGCCGTCCGGTCTCGATGACCACGTCGCGGTCCCCGACGCGAACGCTGTGCGTGTTCATGGCTGTTGCTTCCGGGTGCGCCGCAGCAGCGCGTAGGCGGGCAGTGCTGTGAGGGCCACAACGAGCCCGGTCGCCACCCGCCGCCAGTCCTCGTACACGGTGACGGCGACGACGGCAAGCGTCATGGCCAGGTAGAGGAGTGCCGGCACCGGGTAGAGCGGCGTGCGGTAGGCGGCGGCCGCCCCTTCGCCGCGGGCCCGCAGCCGAATGAGGGCGGCCACCGTGAGGCCTGAGATCAGCATCATGGTCGACGACGTGACCCGGGTGAGGTCGTCAAAAGTGCCCGTGAGCAGCAGGACGAGCGCCGCGCCCGCCTGCAGCATCACGGCGTGTGCCGGCGTGCCGAAGCGCGCGTGCAACGTCGCGAAGGGCCGTGGGAAAAGGTCGTCGCGCGCCATGGCGTAGGCGACGCGCGGGCCGGCGAGGCTCACGGCATTGAGCGCACCCGCCATGGCGACCGCCATCAGGATCTGCGGCAGCACGCGCGCCGGTCCGCTCAGGAGCTGCGCGCAGGCCTGGAAGCCGACCGCCTTCTGGCCGGCCATCCGGCTCAGAGGGAAGGCGTGGACGAACACGAGGTTGAGCGCCAGGTAGACGCCGGCCACGAGGGCCGTGCCGAGCAGCAGCGAGCGCGGGATGACCCGTTGCGGCTGGACCACCTCGGCCCCGAGGTACGTCGTAACGTTCCAGCCGGAATACGCAAAGAAAATGGGAATCTGCGCCATGAGCAGGCCCATCCACAGCGGCGGCGTGGTGGGCGTGACGGCAGGCGCGCTGGCCCCCAGGTGCGCGGGCAGGTCGCCCGCGTCCGACGAGAGCCCCAGCGTGACCAGCAGCGCGATGCCGGTGAACGTGGCGCAGCCGAGCGTCGCCTGGAGCCAGCCCGACGGCCTGAGCCCAACGCAGTTGACGGCCGCGAAGACGAAGAGCAGGGCGGCCGCGAGCGCGTCGACGAAGCCGTCGGCGACCGGCCGGATCGCCCCGTCCGGCGCGGCGACCACGATTTCGAGCAGACCGCGGGCGAGCCCCTCGGCGAGCATGGCCTGAGAGCCGGCAAACGCCACGAAGAAGCTCAGCCAGCCCGCAACGAAGGCCAGGAAGGGCCCGAACGAGCGGTGCAGGTAGACGTACTCCCCCCCCGCCTGCGGGAAGCGTGCGCCCAGTTCGCCGTAGCTGGCCGCGCCGCTCAGCGCCAACACCGCGCCTAGCAGCCAGGCCCCGAAGTAGGCCAGCGGCTCGGCCACTTGGCTCGCCACTTCGCCAGGCATCAAGAAGACGCCCGCTCCGACCATGTTGGTGACCACGAGCAAGGTGGCGGTCGGCAGCCGCAACTGCCGGCGCAGCGGTTCGTGTGGCGGGCTTGCGGTGGGCATGCGAACCTCCTGGTGGCGCCGGATGATAGCGCATCGGGCCGCTTCGGTCTGCGGCAAGGGCCCCGTCCGGTTCGTCGGGTCGCCGTCGGCGCCGTTTGACTCCGGCGGCCGGAACGGTGTACAGGAATAGAGTCCGGCGCCGGCCCGCTTGCACGCGGCCGGCGCCCCGTCTTGAACCACTGAACGGACAGGGCAGCGTGCGCGGCCGCCCGATGCGGTTCTCAGGCGAAGCCAGCGTCGCACGGCGCCCGCTTGCAGGCATTGACGGAGGTTGCTTGCCATGAAATGGATGCGTGACGGACTTGCCGGTGCGCTCGCGGTCGTTGGGGTGCTCGCCGTGATCGGGCCCGCCGGCTGCGAACTCGACGATCTGGCCGACGCCGACGGCTACTACGGCGACACGAATCAGCAAAACTGCAACGCCGACAACTACTGCAATCCGCAGTGCCAGTACGACCCCGATTGCGGCGGCACGCAGTGCACGTGCGCTTCCGACAGCTGCTGCAACCAGCAGTGTCAGTCCGATCCCGACTGCAACCAGCCGACCTGCACTTGTACGAACGACGGCTGTTGCGCGTCGGGATGTGCCGACGACCCCGATTGCGGCGGCACCTGCGCTTGTGACACGAACCGCTTCTGTGAGGCGGCGGCCCAGTGCAGCTCGGCCACGTGCGGCTGTGACGACGATTGCGGTGGCGGCGAAGACGCTTGCGGCCAGGACGGCCACTGCGACACGTGGTGTCCGACGAGTGTCGACCCCGACTGCATCGGCGACCCCGACGACGGCAAGTACTGCGAAAACCCCAGCGAATGCTCGGCCGACGGCTGGTGCGACACCAGTTGCGGCTACGACCCCGACTGCGGCGGTACCTGCGACTGCGACGGCACGAATGGCATCTGCGACGCTGGGGCGCGTTGCAGCGAGTACGGCTGCGACTGCGATCCCGATTGCGGGACGGCTTGCGATCTGGATTCGCATTGCGACACGTGGTGCCCGACCAGCGTCGACCCCGACTGCATCGGCGACCCCGACGACGGCAAGTACTGCGACTAGGCCCGGCGGCGTCCCCGCGATCTGGTCGGCCGGCATCTTGGAGGCCGGCTGCCGCTGCCTACAGTTCGGATTTTTCTGAAGCATCCAAAGGTTCGCCGGCCGCTCACAAACGGAGTGAGTGAAGCGTCGCCGGCGTGCCCCATTCGGCCCGGAGGCACCCCGTCCCCTCGCGCGTTGTTCTGCTCGGTCCGGGGGGTCTCGCCACCACCCCCTGCTGGGCTCGGCCTCCGCACGTCCGTCTTCCGCTCGGGCGGCGTACGGGAGCCTCTGACGGCGCGTTTCTCGGCCGAAGGCTATGGACCTCGCAACCCTGCACAGCGGACCCGCGGCGGGTCCGCCCGTTTGCCTCTGGAGACACCATGACGTTCCTGGACTTTGCCCGCAAGTCCGGCCTGTTCGACCCGGACACCTTGCCGCCGCTGCTTT
Source organism: uncultured Myxococcales bacterium (assembly GCA_964422715.1). Taxonomy (GTDB): domain Bacteria; phylum Myxococcota_A; class UBA9042; order PWKZ01; family CAYRCM01; genus CAYRCM01. The sequence continues at coordinate 50,110 of CAYRCM010000001.1, forward strand.
GCGACCAGATCGTGAGTTGGCTCGAACTCGGCCACAACCTGGCCATGATCGCCCGGCGCCGGGGGGCCGACCTCGCGGGCGTGCCCGGCGAGTCCCTCCAGGCCCTCTCGCGCGCTCACAAGCGCTGGGTCGAACTGGGCGAGGCGCTCGGCCAACTTCGCCAGAAGCGGGCGCAGCAAGGCGCCCACCCGCTGCCCGCCGCAGTGCTCAACGATGCCATGGCCCTCGACGAGGTGGCGGCGGCCGAGCGGGCCGAGGGGCTGCTCGGGACAGACGCGTCGCGAGCCGAAACGCAGGCCGAGGCGGCCCTGGCGGCCACGGCTGAGTTGTTCCGGCGCTGCATGGCGCTCGCCTGTGCCGACGGCGCGGTGCGTGCGCATCCGGTGAACCCCGACAGCCCCGAGCTCGCAGACTACGAAGAACACGTGGGGCGCTCTTCGGCACTCTGCGACCTGCCGGCCCATCGTTGGTTGGCGCTGCGGCGCGGCGAGAAAGACGGGGTGCTGCGCCTGCAGGTCGACCTGCCGGCCGCCGGTTTCGTCGAGCAGGCCGAAGCGCTGGGCGAGGCGCTCATCCCGCTCGGGGGCCCGACGGCGGTGCTCGATGCCGCGATCCGGCCACAGCTGGAGCCCGCGTTGCTCCAGCGGCTCGACCAGCGTGCTCGCGACGCCGCGGTCGACCGGGCGGCGCGGCTCTTCCGCGACTTGCTCCGGGCCCCGGCCCCCGACGTGGCGCTGCTCGGGTCGTTGTTCTTGGGCGCCGAACACGGTCGCGCGGGCCTTGCCATCGTCGACCGCCAGGGCCGCGTCGTGGCGTCCGAGCACTCCAACCAGAGCGACGATGAGGCCGCTCGGCTCGCCGAGTGGTTCGTGCAGCGAGACGCGCAGGCGGTGGTCGTTCCCACGCAGGCCCACGCTTCGGAGCGGCTCGCACTGGCCCGGGCGGCCTTGCAGGCGCGCTTGCCCGTGTGGCCGGTGCCGCCGGCCGGGGTGGCCGCAGCGCGCGAGCGCTTCACCGCGCGGCCGCTGTCGCTGTCCCCCGAAGTGGCCTCGGCAGTCGTGCTGGCGATGCGCGCGCTGCGGCCCACGCATGAGTGGGCGCGCGTCGACCCGGCCGGTCTCGGGCTGGCCGACTATCAGGCCGACCTCGACCCCACGGCGTTGCGCCTGGCCTTCGAGGAGGTCCTGGCGCTCGCCAAACTCGAGACGAAGCAGCCGGCTGCGGCCGGCCACGACCCGCGTTCGCTGCCCATCTTCCGCCAGCGCCAGGAACAGGCCGCCCGCGAAGCCGCGGCCAAGGCGGCGGCGCCGATGCCGGTGCTCAATCCCATGGTGCAGACGCTGTCCGACCTGCGCCCGGGCATGGCGTTGAAGGGCCTCGTGACCAATCTCAGTTCGTTTGGCGCGTTCATCAACTTGGGCATTCGCGAGGAAGGCCTCGTGCACGTCTCTGAACTCGCCGACGAGTTCGTGCGCGATCCGGCCGACGTCGTGCAGCCCGGCCAGATGGTCGACGTCACCGTGTTGAGCGTCGACGACCTGAAGCGCCGCATCGCGCTCACCATGCGCACCCGGCGCAACACCCCCGAGCGGCGGCCGCGCGACGGATCTCCCTCGCGCCAACCTGCGGGCAAACGCGCCGAAGCGCTTCGCAATCTCGAGAATCTGTTCCGCAAAGACGAACCGGAATCGTGAGCCGGCCGGCCGCAGGGCGCTCCGCGCGGCGGGGCGCAAACTCGGCGCCGGGCAACCGGGCCGCAGCCGATGCCGTTCGCCTGACCTGGGACGGACGGCGTGCCGTGGCGCCCGCGCCGAGCCCCACGCAGTTCGAAGAGCAGTGTCGCTGCGGCGGCGGAGCGCCACTCGTCGCGGGCTGGACGAATCGGCTCGTCCTCGGCGACAACCTCGATGTTCTGTCGGCCTGGGCCAACGTGTTCCACCGGACCATACGGCTTGTCTACATCGACCCGCCGTTCGGGCTGGGCTCTCCGCGGCACCTCGCGGGGGGCGGCGTGGCCTTTCCCGATGGGCAGCGCGCCGGCCTCGCCGGCTACATGCAGGATCTGTCCGACCGCCTCCACGCAATCGTGCCACTGCTCAGCGACGACGCCAGTCTGTACGTCCACCTCGACCCAACGGTTGCTCACTACGTCAAGGTGTTGCTCGACGAAGTGCTGGGCCGCGACTGCTTTCAGCGCGAGATCGTGTGGCGCATCGGCTGGGTGTCCGGGTTCAAGACGCGCGTGCGAAACTGGGTGCGCAATCACGACACACTGCTCTTCTACACGCGCGACCCGCACAACTTCGTGTTCCACAAGCCTTTCATCCCCCATCCGGCGGGCTACGTGCGCCGCCGCGGCGCCGCCACTGCCAGCCGTGGCATCGCCGTCGACGATGTCTGGAACGCGAGCCCGGCCGACCGCCTCAATTCCATCCAAATCGTCAGCTACTCCAAAGAGAAAACCGGGTACCCGACCCAGAAGAACCTCGATCTGCTGGCGCGCATCGTTGGCGCTTCGTCCGACCCGAACGACATCGTGGCCGACCTGTACTGCGGATCGGGAACCACGCTCGTCGCTGCCGAACGGCTCGGGCGCCGCTGGCTCGGTTGCGACCGCGAGCCCCAGGCGGTGGCCATTGCACAGAAACGGCTCCAAGCGCTCCCAGCACCGCGACCGTTTGGCGTGTGGCGAGTGCGGGGCGCAGCCGAAGGCCGGCAGGTTGACTCCGCTGTTCCAGGCGAGTTTTCGGATTCTCCGGCAGGGAGCTTGACACGGGGGCGCCTACCGCCAAACTAGAGCGCCGGTCTCGGCGTCTGCCAGCGGCTGCCGTTTGGGCCCGCGGGCCCCGCGGGGTGGCGGCCGGTCAGGCTCAGCCCCCAAAGACGCCGGCGGTCTGCGCGGGAATGCGCACGCTGCGTGCAGGGTTTCTTGGCGGATTGCGCGGGCGGCACGTTGCCCGCCCCACAAAGGAGGTCCGGTCGATGAACAGCAAGTACGGCATGAAGACGTTCGTTTGGGCGCTCTTGGGCGTTGGCGCTCTCGGCACGGTGCTCGTCATGGGGGCCTGCAAGAAAGACGCGCCCGCCCCGAGCACGCCGGCCCCCGCGCCGGCCGCCGAGCCCGCTGCGCCGGCCGCCGAAGGTGCCCAGCCCGCGCAGCCCGCCGCCGCTCCCGCGCCAGGCACCGAGAAGCCCGCCATGGGTCAGCCCATGCGCATCAATCCGGAAGAACTGCGGGCCCGCATGCAGGAGCTGAATCAGCTCGGCGCGCAGAAGACCCCCGAAGCGAAGAAGACGCTCGTCGACACGGCCAACAACGAATCCGAGAGCATCCAGATTCGCATTGCCGCGCTCAAGTCGCTCACGCGCAACGCGAGCCCCGACGACCAGAACCTCTTCCGCGAACTCATGAAAACCCTCAAGGCGGGCTCGCCGCTCTACACGGAAGCTGCCGTTGGCCTGTACCGGTCGGGCGCCACCACCGAGGCCCTGCCGCTCCTCAAAGAGGCCGCCAAGGCCGGCCACAGCGTCAGCCAGGCGTTCTTCCTCGGTTTCGAAGACGGCAAGCGCAAGTACGCGCCCGAGGCGGGTGAAGTCTTCGCCGCCGCGCTCGAATCCAAGAGCCCGTACGCCAAACTCAAGGCCGCAGGCGATCTGCTGTTCATGGGTTCCACCGAGCAGGCCCTCAAGGCGTTCGACGAATCCATCGCCGACCAGCGGTCCAGCGTGCGCATGGCCGCCCTCAACTACCTGCAGCCGCACCTCAACACGTTGCCGGCCGCGAAGGGGCTCATCGAGAAACTCGCCCAGGACACCGACGAGAAGGTGCGCGCCCGGGCCGAACGCGTGCTCAAGGGTGAGCCGGCCATCCCCATGACGCCGCCCGCCGGCGCTCCGCCAGCGGCTCCCGCTCCGGCCCCCGCAGCCGGTGGCGTGAAGTAGCCCGTCCTACCCATTTTCCATCCGGCAACCTGACTCCCCATCGCGCGCTCGCTCCCATCCCATCGGCCTCCGCTCGTGAGAGCGGCTCCGCGCCGGCCTCGGTGCCGTGCGCGCCCAGCGGCTGCTGCGGCCGAGCACCGCGACCGCAGGGCCCGCGTCTCTCCCGCTTGCGCACGCGCCGCGGTCGTCGAGCGCCGGGCCGGATGCGCGCCGGGCGCTGGAACACGCGGGGTCTCGGCCGACCGTGGGCACGGAGACTCCGAGACAATCGTTGGAATGGCCACCGGACATCGGGTGGCCGACGCGGTTGCAGTCCGGGCGACCGCCCCGCGATGACGTCGGCCCGGCAAGCCCCGCGCGCCAGGAGCACTCTTGAATGCGGGTGGCCTGCGGGCAAGGGGCGGGGCGGAGCGGCGGCCCGGCACAGGCCCCCAGCGTCGGGTAGAACACGCAGAGCAGAACGGAGGGACTCGGCGGGACGGAGCCCTGGTGGGCTAGAACCGGGAGAAGACCCCGGCGTAGACGAAGTGACGCACGTAGTCGAAACTGACCTTGTCGTCGCTGTCGGAACGCAACTCGGTGTCGGACCAGCGGCCGGACAGCTCGTAGCCGAGGTTGGCACCGAGGAAGGGCAGGATGTTGTACGACCATTCGGCGCGCAGGCTCGCCGCGTGGTCGTGGCGTGAGTTGCGGCTCGGCGTGAAGGTGCCCGCGCGGTCGGCCATGGTGCCGGCGAAAGCGAACTTGCCGTACCGCGGGCGGTCATAGGCGCCGGTAAGGTCGACGTTCATGGCATTCGTCAGGATGAAGCGCGTGCGCAGGTAGACGTGGTCGGTGAGGATGTAGTCGGCGTAGTACGCATCGTCGAGGTGTCGGCTGTAACCAAGCCAGGCCCCGAACGCCGACTTGAAGCGCATGCGAACCTCGGCCGCCCACAGGATCTCGCTGGCGCTGCTGCCGGTCTTGTTGGTGAACGTCCAGCCGTAGCCGACCTTCGCGAGCAGGCGGACTTCCTTGGCAAGCGCCCACGCCACGCCACCATAGACGAGCAGCGGCTCACTGCCGATGTTGAAGTTCTCGGTGCTGAAGAGCCGGTGGCCGTCGATGAGGCCGGTGTCGGTCTTGGCGTAATTGATCTTCGCGTACTTGCCGTCGAGGATCCAGGCGAAGGTCTTGCCGGTCGGGATGCCGAGATACCAGTCGAACTCGTGCGCCGCGAGATCCCAGTTGTCGACGTCGTCGTACCGATTGATGAGATACGCGTAGCCCATGCGAATGCCGACGTCGTCGGCCACGGCGTCGTCGTCGTCGTCGGGTTCGAGAACCAGCATGGCGCCCGTACGGTTGCTGTTGCGCATATAGCGGTTCTCAAAAGTGAAATCTCGTGGCGTAAGGCTCCGGTTGAAGAAGTTGTAGGCGCGCAACGAGACGAAATCGGCCGGGGCGTAGTCGACAACCAGCCCGACCTGGGAGCCGTACTGGACGGCGCTGTCGCCCGTGGCGATGGCCTTGTTTTCGCCGCCCGCGTAGTAGTTGATGTCGGCCAGGCCGTCGAGGCGGAGGAGGAATTTCTTGGTCGCGTATTCGAGGTCGAAGCCGGGCGTGGCGCGGATAGCGCCGGCCCCCGTCTTGGTGGCCTTGTCGGAGCCCTGGTAGACGTTCGTGTCGTAGCCGCCATCCAGGAACACCTTGGGGCGGAAGCGGAACGCGTCGTTTCCGAAGCCGGCCCCGCCGTGCCAGTTGAAACGGTCGACGGCCTGCAGCGGACCCAGCAGCGGCAAGCCGACGACCTGCGGGATGGCGATGCGGCGCCCGTAGCGCAACACGCGGTCGATGCGCGACGGAATCGACGGCGTCGACACGCGGCGCGGCGCCTCTTTCTTCACTTCGACGCGGCGTTCGACGGTCTGGTGGTGCGGGATGTCGATGACGCCTTCCCAAACCCCGGCCCCCGACTCGACGCGGATGGTGCGCGAGCCCACTTGGAGCTCGCCCACGTAGGGCACGGAACCGAGTTTCGTGCCGTCGACGTACAGCGTGCCCTCGACCGCATTCTGGTCGGGGCCGACCGCCATCAGTTGTAGGCCGCCGAGCATCTTTTGCAGGTCGTGCTTGATTTCGGCGGTTTCGCCGCGTTTGACTTCGATGGCCTGCTCGAACTCGTAGAAGCCCGGTTTCTCGATCTTGACCGTGTGGACGCCCGGGGACACCTCGCGCACGTCGAGCGGCGTCGAGCCCCGCGTCTGGCCGTCGAGCAAGACGGTGGCGTTGCCCGGCGACGTGGAGACGTGGAGGTGACCGAAGTTGGGCTCGAGCACGAAATGGAAACTCAGCTGGCCGCCATCCTTCGGGCGCTCGACACGAATCTGTTCTTCTTTGGTGATGTATTTCTGCAGCGAGATGCGCAGGGTGTACGAGCCCGGTTCGATGAAGTCGCCGTACGGCGTGGCCTGCGGCACGTCGCGGTTGTCGATGGCCAGCGCGGCGCCCTGCGGCTCGGTGGTGATGCGAATGGCCACCTTTGACGAGGCGCGGAACGCAGCGTCGGTTTGAGGGCCGCCGAGCGGACCGACCGGCACCATGGGCGTGGGCCCCCCGCCGGCGCCGGACCCGGGCACCTTGACAAACAGGCGCGCGGCGGTGTCTTCGATGACGCTGATGAGGTCGTCCATCTTGGACGCCTTGCCGTTCTGCCCATCGAGCATGCGGCCTTCGGTCGTGGAGTGCACCTTCAGCGTGACGAGGTACGTGGTGCCCAGCATGCCGACGGTGCCCGACACGACGATGTCGGCGCCGATGAGCCGCCCGGTCTCGACCTCGCACTCGCCTTCGCATTCGGCCAAGGTGCGGTTGTTGGCCTTGAGCAGTACGACGAGGTTTTCCTTGGTGATGACGTCGAAGCCGGGCATTTTGCTGACAGCCACGTTCCGGACGACGTCGGTCAGCTGTTCGGCTTCCTGGCGTTTCACCGGCTCGTTGGCCGTCAGGTCGAGGACGGCCACCTTGGGCTTCTGGGCGAACGCCGGCGCCGGAGCGAGAACGGCAACGAGCGGCAGCGCCGCCAACATCGTGCGAGTGAACCTGAGCATGTATCCCTCCGCGGTCGTGCTGGCGGATGATAGCGCAAGTCGTGGGCGCGACGCCAGGCGTGCCGCAAGTCCGAGCCGTCAGTGAGCCCGAGGCGCAAGCCGCGGCAACGGGTGGGGGCTTCGGGGATGGACGGGACCGCACGCGGCGTCTGCGCCCGACCCGCCTGGGACGCCGCGCCAGCCCGGGTGCGCGGAACCCGCGCCGGGGGCCACGCGGCGGCGCGCGGCCTCCGGCGCCATGCAACTACTCGGTCGGGTCGGCCGGCATCTCGAGTTTGGCGAGCTGCTCGTACAGGAAATGGCGCACCTTGTAGTTCGTGCGGGCCTCTTCGAGCAGGCGCGCCGCCATCTCAGGATTGGAGCGGCGGAGCACCAGGAAGCGGTTCTCGCGATAGATGTACTCTTCGAGCGGCACGGTGGGCGGGCGCGAGTCGATCTTGAGCGGATTCTTGCCGGCGTGCAGCAGCTCGGGGTTGAAGCGGTAGAGCACCCAGGCGCCGCTCGCCACGGCCTTCTTCTGCTGTTCCATGCCCGTCTTCATGTTGATGCCGTGCGCGATGCAGTGCGCGTACGCGATGATGATGGACGGGCCGTCGTAGGCCTCGGCCTCGTTGAAGGCCTTGACCACCTGGTTCATGTTGGCCCCGAGCGCGACCTTGGCCACGTACACGTTGCCGTAGGTCATGGCGATGAGACCGAGGTCTTTCTTGGCGATGGCCTTGCCGCCCGCGGCGAATTTGGCGATGGCGCCCTGCGGCGTGGCCTTGGACGACTGGCCGCCCGTGTTGGAGTAGACCTCGGTGTCGAGGACCAGCAGGTTGATGTTGCGCCCAGAAGCGATGACGTGGTCGAGGCCGCCGTAACCGATGTCGTAGGCCCAGCCGTCGCCGCCGACGCCCCAGACGGAGCGCCGCACGAGGTTGTCGGCCACATGCAGGAGCCGCCGCGGCTCGTCGCCGGACAGGCTGGCAAGCGCCGTCTTGAGGGCCGCCACGCGCGCGCGCTGGTCTTCGATGCCCTGCTGCGTGGTCTGATCGGCTTCGAGCAGGCCCCCGAGCAGGGCCTTGAGTGCATCGCCGGTGTCGGCCGACTCGCGGAGCCGGGCGCAGAGTTCGGCGGCGTACTGGGTCTGCTTGTCGATGGACAGCCGTACGCCCAGGGTGGCCTCGGCCGTGTCTTCGAACAACGAGTTGTTCCAGGCCGGGCCGCGTCCATCGAAGCGCGTGGTCCACGGGGTGGTCGGCAGGTTGCCGCCGTAGATGGACGAGCAGCCCGTGGCGTTGGTGATGATGGCGCGGTCGCCGAAGAGCTGGCTCAGCAACTTGACGTAGGGCGTCTCGCCGCAGCCGGAGCAGCAGCCGGAGAACTCGAACATCGGGGGCAGGAACTGGCTGCCCTTGAGGGTGTCACGCTTGAAGCGCGCCGGGTCGGTGTCGGGCAGGCCCTGGAAGAACTGCCAGTTCTCGATTTCCTGGCTGCGCAGCGGGGACAGCGACGACAGGACGAGGGCGGCCTCCTCGGTGCGGTTGCCCTGCGCGTCCTTGCCGAAGCCGGGGCAGGTGTTGACGCACACGCCGCAGCCCGTGCAGTCCTCGGGTGCGACTTGAACCGTGTACTTGAGCCCCTCGAGTTCCTTGCCCCGGGCGTTGACGGACTTGAAGGTGGCAGGCGCATCGGTCAGCAGCGCCGGGTCGTACGCCTTCATGCGGATGGTGGCGCTCGGGCAGACGAGCGAACACTGACCGCACTGGATGCAGCGCTCAGGGTGCCACACGGGGATGTCGATGGCGATGTTGCGCTTCTCGTACTGGGTGGTGCCGACGGGGAACACGCCGTCGACGGGCCACTGCGACATCGGCAACTTGTCGCCGCGCAACGCCATGATTTCGCCGAGCACATTCTTGACGAACGGCGGGGCCTCTTGGGGAACGTGCGGCCGCAGGCGCATCGAACTCGTGACGCGCCCGGGCGAGCGCACTTCTTTGGCCGCCGTCGCCGCCGCGTCCATGGCGCGGATGTTCTTCTCGACGATCTGCGGTCCCTTCTTGCCGTAGGTCTTGATGACCGAGTCTTTCATCATGCGCAACGCCTGCTCCATGGGGAGCACGTTGGCGATGGCGAAGTGCGCGGTCTGCATGACGACGTTGATCTGCTCGCCCATGCCCGACTCGCGGGCGATGGCGATGGCGTCGATGACGTAGAAACGCAGGTTCTTGTCGAGGATGATGCGCTGGCAGGCATCGGGAATCTGGTCCCAGACTTCGTCGGGCCCGTAGGGGCTTTCGAGCAGGAACGTGCCGCCCGGCTTGACGCGCGACAGCATGTCGACGCCGTACTTCTCCATGTAGGAGAACTTGTGGCAGGCCACGAATTCGGCCTCGGAGATGAGGTACGTGGAGCGAATGGGCGTGGGGCTGAAGCGCAGGTGCGACGTGGTCATGGCCCCGGCCTTCTTCGAGTCGTAGACGAAGTAGGCCTGCGCGTAGGAATCGGTGGCCTGGCCGATGATCTGGACCGTGTTGCGGTTGGCCCCGACGGTGCCGTCGCCCCCAAGCCCGAAGAACATGGCGCGGTTCGTGCCTTCCTTCTCGGCATCGAAGTGTTCGTCGAACGGCAGGCTCGAATGGCCAACGTCGTCGTTGATGCCGACGGTGAAGTGGTTTTTCGGCTTGTCGGCCTTCAAGCTGTCGAAGACAGCCTTGGCCATGCCGGCGTTGAACTCGGCCGAGCCGAGACCGTAGCGGCCGCCGATGATGAGCGGGTAGCCGCCGTCGAGGTGCAGGATCTGCGATTCGAGGGCCTCACCGACCGCCGTGCGTACGTCGAGGTAGAGCGGCTCGCCCAGGCTGCCCGGTTCCTTGGTGCGGTCGAGGACGGCCAACCGCTTCACCGTGCGCGGCAGCGCTGCCGCGAAGTGCGCAGAGCTCCACGGCCGGTAGAGCCGCACTTTCAGGAGCCCCACTTTCTCGCCGCGCGCCACGAGGCAGTCGACGACCTCGTGGATGGCTTCGGCACCCGACCCCATGATGACGGCGACGTGTTCGGCGTCGGGGGCGCCCACGTAGTCGAACAGGTGGTAGCGGCGGCCGGTCACGTCGGCGAGCCGGTCCATGGCGGCCTCGACCTTGGCGGGTGTCGCATCGTAGAAGCGATTCACCGACTCGCGGCCGATGAAATACACGTCGGGATTCTGGGCCGTGCCGCGCAACGTGGGATGGTCGGGCGACATGGCGCGCTCGCGGTGGGCGCGCACGTGCTCGTCGTCGATCATGGCGCGGATCTGGTCTTTGGTGAGCGCCGCGATCTTCTGGTACTCGTTGGAGGTGCGGAAACCGTCGAAAAAGTGGACGAACGGGACGCGCGAATCGAGCGTCGCGGCCGTGGCGACGAGCGCCATGTCGCCCACTTCCTGGACGCTGTTCGAGGCGAGCATCGCGAAGCCCGTCTCGCGCACCGTCATGACGTCGGAGTGGTCGCCGAAGATGGAGAGGGCCTGGCAGGCGAGCGCCCGCGCGGAGACGTGGAAGACCGTCGGCATGAGTTCGCCGGCGATCTTGTACATGGTCGGGATCATGAGCAACAGGCCCTGGGAGGCCGTGAACGTCGTGGCCAGCGCGCCAGAACAGAGGGCGCCGTGCACGGCGGCCGCTGCGCCGGCTTCGGACTGCATCTGCGTGACGTTCGGGACGGTCCCCCAGATGTTGGTCTCGCCGGCCGCGGACTTGGCGTCTGCGTATTCGCCCATCGCCGACGACGGGGTGATGGGGTAGATGGCGATGACTTCGCTCGTGGCGTGTGCCACGGTTGCGGCACAGGCGTTGCCGTCGACGATCACGTGTTTCGCTGCCATGAATGAGCCTCCGAGTGGGCGCGTTGGCCTTGTGTCTCTGCGCCGCCGGATCCCGGCCCGCGGGCCCGCCGGCGCGCCAAAATCGCGGCCCCTTTTACTCCCCGGGCCGCGGGAAGGCAAGCGCGGCGTGGCGGCGCAGGGCAGGGGAGCCGTTCGTCAACGGATGTCGATGGGATTGCTGAACATCCACGGGTACGGGTGGACGAGCTCGGGGCGGGCGACGAGGAACGGGGCGAGGTGCGTGGGCGTGATGTCGATTTCGATGCGGTAGCGGCCCGGTGCGGTGACGGGATAGTCGATGGCGGCGTCGGCCTCGGTCACGATTTCGCCGCCCTCGGCGGTGGCGCGGACGAGTCGCAGTTGCACGGGCGCCTCGCCGAGCGTTGTACCCACAAGCGGTTGGGGCAGGCTGGCCCGGAGGCGTACCCCGTCGGGCGCCTCGGCGAGGTTGAGGCTCTGGCCGACCACCGTCGGCGCGGGGTCGTCGCCGCGCTGGGCCCAAAACGCGAACCCGACCGGGCTGCCGAGCACCTCATACACGCCCCACGTCTGCCCCCCCGCGAGCGCGCGGCGGGCCGCGGCGGGTGTGCGTTCGGCGACCAGCAGGTAGTTGACGTACCACTTCATCATGCGGCGGTAGCTGTCGGGGCGTTCGCCGTCGCCGAGCGGGCTGTCGAGCACGTTGCGGTGCACGTCGTTGCCGGCGAAGCCGGCCACCATGCGTTGCGCGAGCACCTGGTCCCACCGGTCGAAGTAGAGCGGCAGCCGCTCGTGGAATTCGAGGAAGACCAAGTCGCCGGCCGGCCTCTCGTCGGGGTGCAGCAAGTAGTCAAAAAATGCGAGCCCCGGCTTGCCGGGGTCGAGACCGAGTGTCTGGCGATAGTTGGGGGCGATGAGCACGTGCAGGTTGCCGATTTCGAGTGTGTCGACGGCCGTGGCGACGAGCCATTCGACGCTCCGGTCCTCGAGGTGGATGGCCACGGGCACGCCGCTCTGTTCGCGGAAGCGCGCGATCCCCTCGGGACTGCCGTCACGATAGGCCGTGGCGATTTCCTCGATGGTGCCGTCGACCGGATGCCCCGTCAGCCCAATCGGGGAAATGCCGCTCGACGAACTTTCGAGACCCGGCATGATATGGACGGCGTGGCCGTCCGCACAGTGCAGGACGCTGGCGCTGTGGTGGCCGTCCTCGTCGACCCACGTGTCGCCGTCGCGGTGCAGGAACAGTTCTTCGAAAGCCGGCGTTTCGGCCATGAATGCCTGGTGTTCGGTCATCATGGCGAAATCGACGCGGTCGGTGCACAGCGCGTCGCGCAGGTCTTGCAGGCAAGCCTCGTTTGGTCGGCCCTCCGCGTCGATCGGCGCGTTGTCGCAGGCGTCGTGCGAGAAAACCGAGTGCAGGTGCACGATCGTCCGGCTCACGAGCAGCCCCGTCGATTCTCCAAGCGCATCCGCGGGCGGCAGGTCGCGCGGGAAGGGCGGGGCCGGGGGGCCGGCATCGACTGTATCGGTCACCTCGCCCACCCCCGTGTCGCTGGAACTGCCGTCGGACGACGTTGTCTCCGCGTCATGCGCGTCGGCGCGGGGGATGTCGCCCAACCCGCCCCCCGCCTCGGCGTCGCCGCTGCCAGCGTCGTCCGGGGCGGTCAGATCGCGACCGTCGGAGCCTACCGTGTCGGGTCGGTCAACCGGCCCGTCGGGCGCGCCGGGCCCGTCGTCGGAGCCGGCCGCTCCCGTGTCTACTTCGCCGGTTGGCGGGCCATCGTGGAGGGCCCCGTCGGCCACTGCGTCACCCGCCCCGGCTCCGCCCGCGCCCCCGCTGCAGCCAAGCAGCCCGACCAGCAGCGCGAAGCACAGTTTCCCCTGAACGCTCCTGCGCATCCTCGTCTCCTTCGCGTCGAGCAGCAGCCCGCAATCGGCCTCGCCGATTTCGGCTCGCGCGCAGCCACCGGTCGCCGCGCGGTCCGGGGGCGTGGCGCTCTCCCGCAAACGCTTCACTGTAGGCCCTCGCTCCGGAACCGGCAAATCGGCGCCGGGCAGCTGCCCGGTCCCCGCCCGACGGCTACACGGCCCGCTCGGGATGCGCTACCATACGCCCCCGTAATCCGGTCCGGGCCCTGCCGGACCCCAAGCGGCTGCGAGGGCAGACATGGACATGCGAGACAGTTTGCGGGCGCGCATCGCCATCTCCAAGCATCGAGTCGACCAGGTCAACGCCTTTCTCACCGACGCGAGGTCGCCGTTTGTCGACGATCTCGTGGCCCTGGTCGAGAAGTACGGCGGGCCCGACGCCATCAATGCCCGCGCCCGGCAGGCACGGCATTTCGACAGCCTGATGGCTCGGCTTGAGGCCATCAACCCGAGCCATGCCCGCGACGTGCTGTGGCTGCGCGAACAACGCGACCGGGGCGCGTTCGTGTCGCTCGCCGAGTACCGTGAGCGCGTGCTCGGCGCGGGCGCCGGTGCGGCCCCGCCGGCCGAGCGCAACCCGGTCACGCTCGAAATCAGCGCCCTGCAGTACTTTCCCTATCTCATCGCCGAAGCCCGTCAGGCCATCGAACGGCGCGAACTCATGCCGGGACGCTTCATCCGTGTGCGCAACATGAAGGAACAAGTCGCCGACGGCGACATCCTGGCCGTCGCTGCGGCCATGCAGGTCGTCGGGGCAAGCCACGTCGAGACCCTCGACACGCGCGGCACCGATGGCTCCAACGTCCACCTCGGCGGCCCCGAAACCATCACGGGCTACTTCGGAGGCATTGGCCAGCCCAACGAGCACGCCCTCGGGTGGATCGACGAATACCTGCACTATTACAATGAGTTCGGCGTACAGCAGGTGCTCAACGTCAATGCAGGCACCATCCTCCTGGCGCTCATGCTGCACAAACTGGGCGTCGATATTCAGTTCAAGATCTCCGTGTACATGGGGCTCGACAATCCGTACTCGCTGCTCTGGGTGCTCACGATGGCGCGGCTCTTCGCGCGAGACGACGGCACCACGGCGCTCGCGGGGCTCAACTTGTCCAACTCGGTTACCGCCGACACCATCGAGCGCGGCGCGCTCGCACGCGCGGGGCTCGGTCTCGATGGCGACGTGCGCTTCGAGCACCACATCACCGAAACCTGGCATGCCATCGTGGTGCAGCCCTACGAGCGGCGCGATCAACTCCTCGCCGTCGCCCCGAACGTGGCCAACATGTCGGCCAAACACGAGGGCGGCAACCCGGCGGTCGAACGCACGCGGGCTCACGCTTCGAGCATCCTCGACTACTTCCTGACGAGCGCGCAGGTGGCCGAACAGGGGCTTGGCGAGGCGTTGCTCACGAACTACCTCGACAAGCACGCCGCGGTCAACGCGACGGCCGACGCGCTCACGCGGGCGGGCATCGGCATCGTCCCGGCGCAGCTGCTGCACCGCTGAGCGGGATAGCGGGGGCGCAGCCTGTCATCCGGCCGAAGGGGTCGCCATGAGTCTTGCCGCATTCGCCGAGCGAATCACCGCGCGGAGAAAGGATCTGGGTCTATCCCGGGAACAACTGGCCTTGCAGATTGGGGTGCACCCGAACTACGTCGGCTACCTCGAACGCGGGCTGCGGCGCCCGGGCGACGGCACCCTGGTCGCACTTGCCGAGGCGCTGCAACTCGACAAGGCGCAGCTCTTCGCGCTGCTCAACCCGTTGTTCGACGACGTCATCCGACGTCCCAGCAGGGTGGCCGGACCGGCACCCGCGCCTTCCCCGGCGCTCCAGGCGCTGCTCGACGATCCTGTCGCGCTCGCTGACCTGGGGGCCACGCGCGACGACTGCGCGCGGCTCGCCGCCTTGCACGTGTTCGGCCCCATTCGGCGTACGGCCGACTACGTCCGCATCTACAAACTCATCCGCGAAATCGTGCGCTGAGGCCAGCGCGTCGCCGGCGGCCTGCCGAGGCCCGCGGCAGGGCATGGCCGCCGCCCGGGGCAAGAAACACGAAAGCCGCGGAAGGTTGCCCTTCCGCGGCCCACGTGCACTGTCGGGGCGACTGGATTTGAACCAGCGACTCCCAGACCCCCAGTCTGGTGCGCTACCAGGCTGCGCCACGCCCCGTCAGTTGGCGCCCGGCGGCCTCTTCTCGGAGCCGTCGACGCCAAAAATCGTCTGCATGTCACGTAGTTCTTTGCGCAGTTCGAGAACGATCTGCGCAGCCGCTCGCCGAATGCGAGCGACCTGCCGTTCAAGGGCCTCGCGCCGCCGGGCCTCGCGGGCCAGTGCTTCTCGGAGGCCCTCGACTTCGGAACTGCCCGGCGCGGGGGCCGCCCCTGCGGCCCGCCCGAACGTGGGCACCCTTATACTCGCATCGCCGTCCGATGGCAAGGGGGCATTTTCCGGCGGCTCCAAGACCCCTGCCGTTTTTCGCGCAGATCCGGCTCCCTGTGCCGGGTCGGCCGCGCCAGATTGGCGCTGCCAGGCCTCACCCCCGATGGGTTTGGCTCCTGGCACGTGGGCTGGCCTCGAATCGCTCGGGCCGGGTCGCGGGTGCGAGCGCGGGGGTTCGCCACCCGGTGACTCGGCCAAGGGAGGCGGAGTCGTCCGCTCATCGAGCGCAGCGCGGACGGGCGGAGCGTCGCCCCAGAGTTCGCCTTGACGGGGCAGGGCGGCGGCGCCCCCCGATGCGCCATCAGCGCGTGAGGCGGGCGTCACGCCCCGGCTTCGGGGCGACCCGGCCGGCCTGGGCTCGTCAGCAGACGCCAACGGGTCGTCGTCGGCTGCGGGGTCGCTCAGCACGTCTCGCGTCGTGGGGCGAGCACCGGTCGCATTCGCGCGCAGCTCATCGCGGAGGCGTTTGCGCGCTCCCGCGATGGTGTAGCCTTCGTCATAGAGCAGGCGCTTGATGGCGGCGATGAGTTCGACATCGCGCCTGCGGTAGACGCGATGGTTGGAACGCGACTTTTCGGGGCGGAAAAGCCGAAACTCGCGTTCCCAGTAGCGCAGAACATGCGGCTTGACATCGACGAGGTCGGCTACCTCGCCGATTTTGAAGTACATCTTCTCGGGAAGGTCGAGCATCGGACACCTGATGTCGGCTCCAGGCCAGCCTCATCCGACCGCTCGCACCACACGAAACGCTCGTCACCCGGTCTGTCCCGCCACCCGAAGGCGGCGGGCACGCGTCGCCGCCTCAGCCGTTGAGCGCGTTCTTGAGCACCTGGCTGGGCTTGAAGGTGAGCACGCGGCGCGCGGTGATCTTGATTTCGTCGCCAGTCTGCGGATTTCGGCCGATGCGCTCGCGCTTGTTGCGCACGACGAAATTGCCGAAACCGGAGATCTTGATTTTCTCACCCCGACCCAGCGTGTCTTTGATGGTCTCGAAGACCATCTCGACGATCTCAGCGGACTCCTTCTTGGAGAACCCGCCCAGATGTTCGTACACGTTCTCGATGATGTCCGCTTTCGTCATGGGCGCCACCTCCCCTCGTCGGCCGACGTGCGCTACCGGACCGCCTGCTGGTTGGCCGTTGCGATGATCCGGGCAAATCCCTGCGGATCGTCGATGGCCAGTTGGGCCAGGACCTTGCGGTCCATGTCGATGTTGGCCGTTTTCAGCAGATGGATGAGTTCGCTGTACTTCATGCCATTCTGGCGGGCCGCCGCGTTGATGCGGGCGATCCAGAGGCTGCGGAAATCGCGCTTGCGCAGGCGCCGGTCGCGGTAGGCATTGGTGAGCGAATGATGATAGGCCTCAACGGCTGTACGCCACAGCCGGCTGCGCCCGCCACGCTGGCCACGAACCGCCAGCAGAATGCCCTTGTGCCGCCGCTTTGTCTTCCAACCACCCTTGACCCTACTCATGATTCACTACCTCTGCGGCGTCGCCGCCTAGCCGTACGGCAGCAGCCGTTTCACCTGAGCGACGTTCGTGGCGTCTGCGATGATCGACTTGCGCAGATTGCGCTTACGCTTTCGCTCTTTCTTGGTCAGAATGTGACTGTGGAACGCCTTGTTACGACGCACCTTGCCGGTCGCCGTGAACCGGAACCGCTTTGCCGCCGCCTTGTTGGTCTTGATCTTCGGCATGGACCGTCTTCTCCCGTGACGCGTCGCCCATGGTCTGGCCGGAGCCGGGCAGGGTGGGACGCCCCTACTTTTTGGCGGGCGCCAGAATCATGATGACGTTGCGCCCTTCTTCTTTGGGCTCGCGCTCGATGACGCCCGTGTCCTTGATTTCCTCGGCCAGGCGCGTGAGCGTCTTGAGGCCCAGTTCCGCGTAAGCGATTTCGCGACCGCGGAACATCATGGTGACTTTGACCTTGTTGCCTTCTTCGAGGAAGCGCGCGACGTTGCGTTTCTTGACCTGGTAGTCGTGTTCCTCGGTCTTGGGGCGAATCTTGACCTCTTTGAGGAGGATTTGGGTCTGGTTCTTGCGCGCTTCGGCCGTGCGCTTCTTCTGCTGATACTTGAACTTGCCGTAGTCCATGATCCGGCAGACAGGCGGGCGCGATTCGGGGGCCACTTCGACGAGATCGAGGCCCTCTTGCTCGGCGATGGCCAGAGCTTCACCCGGAGTCATAATGCCGAGCTGCTTGCCCTCGCCATCGATGACCCGGACTTCTCGAGCTCGAATCGCGCGATTGACGCGCACAGACCGTTCGGGGTTGATGGTTCACCTCCCTGAATGCGGAGCGGGAGCACCGGCCAACGGCCGCGCGGGTCCTCCGACCCTGCCCGGCATGAACGTCCCGCGTGGGATGCCGCTCTGCGGCTCCGTCCTGCAGGAGACCGGGCGTCGAAACAGGTAGGCACGGGCGGTTTCGAACCGCCGACTTCTACCGCGTCAAGGTAGCGCTCTCCCCCTGAGCTACGTGCCTATCGGGGTCAATGCCGTGTTTCCACGGCCAAAAAACGGGTGCATGTTATGTGCGGGAATCAGGATGTGTCAAGCCCCAAAATCGCGATTCGTACCGGCGAACCGTTTGTGGCCTTCATTTGGTGTCGAGAAGTTAATGATTAGGGCATTGTTATTAAATTAAAAAGCGGGTCCACGGCAAGTGGCCGGCGGCCGTCCGTTGACGGGGAACAACTCCCGTGCTACCGATCCGCCATCGGGCGTGCACGTCGCGCGCGGAGCGTCGGGGACGGGGTTGCCCGAACCGGGCACTCGTTGGACGGCCGCTGCTTTGCGCCCTTCTGCCGCCCGGCGCGCACGCGCGGGGCGTGTCACTCGATGAGGAGTCGGAATGAAGCCGATCGTTGCCGCCGCGATGTGCGCGTGGGTCCTCGGCGCCGGTTGTCTCGGCGAGGAAAACTACGCGATCGACGATACCGGCGCGAGGAACGCGGCGGAGGCAAAGGATTCCACCGGCGATGCCGGACCTCAGCCTCCGGCCCCAAATGAGGGCCTGACGTGCGGGGCCGACGTGTTCGGTTGCGACCCGACCGTTGGCTGCCTCGTTGGTGAATCCTGTGTCGGCGGTGCCTGCCTCGCGCCGCCGACCGTCGCGGCACAGGCCTTTGACCCGCTTGCGCCCCCCACCAGCGCGGGCGGCGAACCCGAACTCGAATGCGCCACTGTGCCGGCCCCGGCGGCCGACGCCCCTCCCGCGGCAACGCCAGTGACGCTGTTCGGCGCGGTCGACCGCCTGGGGCCGGGGCGCTCCACCGCCGGTTTGCTCGTGGAGGCATGGCGTGCCGAGGACTTCCCCCGCGTGGTGTGCCGTTGCGACCCCTATCGGGCCGACTACTCGGCGTTTCGCGACTGTGTCGACGACCAAATCGCGGGGCTCGGTGAGAAATGGACCACCCTCGCGGCCCCGGCCGCTTCGGCCTCGCCCGCCCTGTCGTTCGTGGCCGAGAACCCGGCCGACTGCGTGCTGCCCGTGGCGGGGTCCCAGACGGGCGGCTTGGACGCCGCGCCCAACCTCGATTTTACGGGCGCCGACGACCGCAAGTGCCGGCTCGGGCACGTCTGCGAGGTCGACGGCGCCGGTGTCGGCCACTGCGTCGAGCAGTTCGGCGTGTACAGCCTGGAGAATGTGCCGGTCAACGTCGAACTCGTCGTGCGCGTCAGCCCCGCCGCAGCGGATTCGGGGCTCTGGAAGGACGTATACGAATTGGGCCTCGTCGCGCAAGACCTCCCGGAAAAGCGGTACCGCCACAGCGTCGTCGCCATGAGCGCGGGGCAGTGGACGACGCTTCTCAACCCCTGGGGCGGCGTCATGCTGGAGGGCGTTGGGGTCGTGGCCGGCCGAGTCGTCGACTGCCGCTCGGCGGGAGAGCGCGGCGAGGGTTGGCTCATCCAGCACGCGACGATTGGTCTCGTCCGCCCGCCCGAGCGCGTGGTGTACCTCGGCGACGACTCGACGCGCTGGGCACCCGAGACCAGTTGGCCGGCCACAGGTGTCGGCGGACGGTTCATGGCGGTGGGCGTTCCGCCCGGCCCCAACCGGTTGATCGGTACTGTCCTGCGGGGCCAGGAGAGCATCGCTCTCGACGCCCTCGATCTGTACGTCGTTCCCGATGCACTCGTGGTTGCGAGTTGGCCCGGCCGGGCGCCGTTGAGCGCTCGCTAGCCGCCCTGGCGCCGCCGCGTGCGGCGGGAGCGCACTGGGCTACGTCCCCTTTGGCGCCGCAAGGCCCGCCACGTGCGGGCGACGGAGGAATGCTTGCAGATGCGATACCCATCTTGGCTCGGCGTGGTTTGCGCCGTCTCCCTCCTGGGGCTTGGCGCCTGTCAGAAGGGCAACACGAAGAAGCCCGAAGGCGGCAAGGCGGCGTCTACGGAGGCGAGCGTCCGGCTGCCCCCGCCCCCCAATCTGCAGGCGGCGCAGGGAGTTACGCGGTACCCCGACGGATCGTACTCCGTCGAGGGGTTGCTCCAGCAGGGCGAGGCCGTCCTGCGGGAGACCATCACGGTCAAGGGGTTCGTCGTCGAACGGCGCATCTGCAACCCCGACGAACCCACCTGTCGCCAGCCGCCTCACGCCCTCGTTGCCGACAAGACCGGCGACACCAAGCGCACGCTGCTGGTCGTGGCCGACAGCGAGCGGCGCATCCAGGCACTGGAGCCCGGCCAGCCGGTGGTCCTGGAAGGCATGTTCGAGCAGGTGTCGCCCGACGGGCGTTTCATTCGTGCTTCCGGGCTGCTCGTGCTGAAACCCGAACCGCGGGTCGAACCGCCACCGCCGCCGGGGCCCGACGCCGCCGCCGGGCCAGCCACGGCGCCGGCCGCGCCCTGACCGGCGGAGGTTCGTCGCGCCGTACTGCCGTTGTGACCTGCCCGAATCCGCCACGATTCGCCATCGCACCGTGCGCCAGCCGAAGCGCAAGCGCGTAGAAACCGCGCGGGCGGGGACTCAGCGCCTGTGGGAGGGGGAGGCCTTGTCGCTGGGGCTTCGGCCCAGGGCCGTGCCGACGCGAATGGCCTGGCCGGTCGCGAGACTCGGCTCGACGTTGAGCCGGGGACGTTCGACGAGCAGCACAACCGTGGACCCGAGGTGGAACGAGCCGAGGTCGCCCCCCTTCTCGACCGGCTTCGGGCGCGCGTAGAACAGCGCGTGGCCGTCGGGACTGGCGCTGCGGTTCGTCTCGACGTGCGCGTACGAAACGGTGATGCGGCCCACGGTGCTGGCCCCCACCTTCACGACGGCGACGCGTCCGAGCGGCGTGCGCAGGAACGTGGTGAGCCGTTCGTTGCGCGCGAAGAGGCCGGGAACGTTGTTGAGGCCGAGCCGGTTCACCGGAAACAGCGCGCCCGGAACATAGCGATATCCCAGCACTTCGCCCGCGATGGGGTAGTGGATTCGGTGGTAGTCGCGCGGGCTCAGGTAGAGCGTGAAGAAGGTTCCGCCGTCGAAACTGCTCGCCCACTCCGGGTCGCCGAGCAGTTCGTCGACCGTGTAGGGCCAGCCCTTGATCTGGAGCACTTGGCGGTCGACGATGGGGCCGAACTCGAGCAACTTGCCGTCGACCGGCGAGACGAGCACGCCGTCGCCTGCCGCGATGGGTCGCGCGCTCGGGCGCAGGCGGCGCGTGAAGAAGTCGTCGAACGAGGAGAAGTCGTCGAGGGGCCGTTCGACATCGGCCAGATCGATGCCGAACCCGCGTACATAGGCGCGCAGACCGAGGCGCAGCAGGGGCGCCGGCAGCCGCAACCGCGCCCCGCGACCCACGGCGCGGCTCAACGCGGGGCGGGCAACGGGGTGCAGAAGCACCCGCATGATGCTTCGCGACCAGTTCATGGCGTCACCTCCCGGCCGTCGATGCGTTCGCGCCAGGGCCCCAGATTCAGCGGGCCGGCGAGTGCATCGAACCGTTGCCGAATGTCGACCGGACTTGCGGCGGCCAGTCGCTCGACGCCGAAACCCTCGACACAGAACGAGGCCAGCACGGTCCCGGCGAGCGCAGCGCGGAAGAGCACGTCGGGGGTGGGCTGCGGCTGTTGAACGAGGAACCCCATGAGCCCGCCTGCAAACGTGTCGCCCGCGCCTGTGGTGTCGACGACGTCGGTCACCGGCCAGGCCGGCAGCAGGCGTTGTTCGGGGCCGACGCGTACAAGCGCGCCCTGTGCGCCGAGCTTGACGACGACCGCCCGTGGTCCGCGCGTCTGGACGACTTGGCACGCTACGCCCGGGTCTCGTTCGCCGGACAGCAAGTAGGCTTCCCAGTCGTTCAGGAGGAGCAGGTCGACCCTCGGCAGCAATGCGTCGAGGGCCTCGCGGTGGCGCTCGATCCAGTAGTTCATGGTGTCGCATGCCACAAAAGCCGGTCGCGAAACCGCGTCGAGCACGCGCGTCTGTAGCGTGGGGTCGATGTTGGCCAGAAACAGATGCGGGCCCTGGCGGTAGGCGGGAGGGACCTGCGGCTCGAACGCCTCGAACACGCCGAGGTCGGTGAACAGCGTCGTGCGCTCTTCGCAGCCGGCCGAATAGCGTCCGCCCCAGCGAAACGTGCGGCCCGGCATGCGGCGCAGCCCGGTCGTGTCGATGCGCCGGGAACGCAGGAAATCCTCGTCGGACGCTCGGAAATCGTCGCCCACGACGGCGACGAGCGCCGTGTCGGCCAGACGGGCGGCAGCCGTGCAACTGTACACGGCCGAGCCGCCAAGTTGCTCGGCGCGGCGTTGCGTGGGGGTTTCGATCGTGTCGTAGGCGACCGATCCGACCGCTAGAAGTGGCATCGGCTATCTCTCCTCGGGCGAGCGGCTATCCGTCGATCTCGCGCAGCAGGAGTGCCAAACGTTCGCGTTGCTCGGGGGCGATGCGTTCGCGGGCCGTGATGACGGCGCCGCGCAGCGCGTGGCGACAGGTGCACGCGCGCGGCTCCGAGATGTGCGGGGCCGCATCGGCGACGATCCGTTTCGCGAGGGCTACGTTGCGGTGAAGCACTTGCAGCACGAGGTCGACGCTGACGTCGGCCTCGGCCTCGTGCCAACAGTCGTAGTCGGTCACGAGGCACAGCGAGGCGTAGCAGAGTTGGGCCTCGCGGGCCAGCTTGGCCTCGGGCAAGTTGGTCATGCCAATGACGTCGGCGTGCCAGGAGCGGTAGAGCTCGGACTCGGCCCGTGTGGAGAACTGGGGACCTTCCATGCACACGTAGGTGGCCGCCGGGTGCACCCGAGTCGCATGCTGGCGGCGTGCCGCCTCGATGAGGGTCTTGCGCAGGTCGGAGCAGTAGGGGTCGCCGAACTGCACGTGGGCCACGCAACCGGCCCCGAAGAAGGTTGCCGGACGTATTCCGCGCGTGCGGTCGACGATCTGGGTGGGGACGACGACGTCGCCCGGCGCCACTTCTTCCCGCAGACTGCCGACCGCGCTGACCCCGATGACCCATTCGGCGCCGAGCGCCTTCAGCGCGTAGATATTGGCCCGGTAGGGCACGTCGGACGGCGAGAACCGGTGCCCGAGGCCGTGCCGCACGAGGAAGAGCACGCGTCGGTTGCCGAGCCGGCCCTCGATGAGATCGTCGGAAGGCGAGCCAAACGGCGTGTCAACGGAAACCGTGCGGACGTCGGTCAGACCTTCGAGCGTGTAGAGGCCGCTGCCGCCAATCACAGCAAGGGCCGGGTCGTGCGTCTGCATCACATGTACCCCCCGTGAACAGCCGAGTTCGGATAGCAGATTACGCGGGGAGAATCAACCGCGAGCCGCCCCGCGGGCCCGTGGCCGACGCGGCGGGGCACCGCGCCCGCAGATCCTGCCGGCGGCCCACGCGTTGCAGGGGTTTTGGGCCCAATGTCTGGCCCGGGGAGTCGCGTCCATGAATGCTCAGCGCAGCCCGGCGTGTTCCGTGGCAAGCCCGTCGTCCGTCGCCAGGTTCGTGTGCGTGGTCGCCGTTACGGTGCTGGTCCCGTTGTCGGCCGGTGCCGTCGAGATCCGGCCGGGACCGTTCAGCGCCGACGCCGGCGTGGCCCTGCGGCTCGGGCCCGCGTACCCGCCGCGTCCGACGGTCATCGTGCGCCGGCGGCCCGCCGCCGCGCGGTCGCGGCCTGGCGCCACCATCCGACTCGAATCGCCGTTCGACGCCTACAACGTCGACGTCACGGTGGCGCGCGCCTGGCTTTCCCGTCTGCGGCCGCTCGTCGAGGGCGCCGAGAGCGACGTGAGCCGCTTCATCACGGCCCGTGTCGACGGCGTCGAAAGCCTGCTCGCCGAACGGTCGATGCGCCGCGCCGTGGAACGCGGCGTGCGGCGGATCATCGCGACGCGGCTTGGCAGTCGGGCGTCGCACCTGCTGCGCGTACGGCTTGCAGAGACGCGACCGGCGGGTCAACCCTGAAGACCTGCTCGTCGCCAAAGAGTTCGCGCACCGCCCGCCATGCGGCTTCGGCCGCCGCGCACTCGGCCGCCTCGACGGTAACGCACACCTTGAAGTCCGGCTCGTCGAGCATGGGGTAGGAGCCGACGGCAACGGCCGGGTGCCGCCCCGCCACGAGCGCCAGCTGCTCGGCGAAAAGCGCTTCGGGTACACGCACGTAGACGCGCCCCTCGAAGCGCACGCGACCACGCAGCGACTGGAGCAGGGTGTCGAGACGCTCGCGGAAGAGGCGGGGGACGCCCGGCAGCATGTACACGTTGCCGCACCGCACCATCCAGTCGCGCGGCGTGCTGCCCAACACCTCGGCGCCGCTCGGCAGGTGCGCCATGCGCAACAGGCCGGCCGGAAGCGGCTGACGCAACTGCTCGAGCACGCGAATAAGCCCGGCGTGCAACAGCAGAGGCACGCCAAACGCGCGGGCGACCCCCGCTGGCGTGCGGTCGTCGTGCGTGGGCCCGACGCCTCCCGACGTGACCACCAGGCTCGCGCGCCGTGAGCAATCGGCCACGGTGGCGGCGATGTCGGCTTCGTCGTCGGGGATGACGACGACGCGCCGCAACGGCACGCCGCGTTGGCGAAAAGCCTGGACCGCGTAGCGGAAATTCTCTTCGGCGAACTTGCCGGACAGCACTTCGTCGCCGATGACCACGAGCGCGACCGAGTCGACGGGTTCGGTCGGGGGGCCCGGCGTCATGGCGTGCTTCCCGCCTGGATGGGCTGGACGTCGAGGTAGACGCCCTGAATTTCCAGCGCCATGGCGTCGGGCGCAAAGGCCAGAAACCAGTCGCGCTCCTCGCGGCACACGGCGAACACCTGGTTGCCGGTCAGCTTGAGGAATTTCCAGCTCTGGTCGCGTGCCCAGACGGCCAGATCGTGAGCGCTCTCGAAACGCCGACGTTCGAACCGGCCGCAGTTTGGACAGAACTCGATGGCGTCGTCGAGGTGGGTGTAGTACGCGGCGCCGCAGCTGAAGCAGGTCATGTCGAGCAGGTCGCTGACCTTCAGGCCGGGCGGTAGGCGGTACTGCCCGCCCTCGTACTGGATGGCGAAGTGCTTGTTGCGGCAGATGCACACCATTTCGAGACCGCGCATGGGCATGGGCATGGACGTCGTCCTCGGAGCGTGCCGCGCGAGGGGAGGGCGGCCGCCGGTTGGGTGCTGGGCTACGTGTCGTCGGCTTCGGCCGCGGCCCGGCGCTCGAGTTCGGCGCACACACTGTCGCCGCGGGCCACGCTTTTTCGCAGCCACTCGTCGCGCAGCAGCGCCCGTTCGTCGGCCCGCAGATCGCCCGCGGCGCCCAGGCGCCGGGTGCGTTCGGCCACGACCTGGAAGAGCGCGACCGCGACGGCTACGGAGACGTTGAGGCTCTGCGAGAAGCCATACATCGGGATCCGGAAGCAGCCGTCGGCGTTGGCGCGCAGGTGGGCGCTAAGCCCCGTGTGCTCGGCGCCGAAGACAAGCGCCAGCGGCTGCGTGACGTCGAGGTCGGCCAGCGTCATCGGGCCGTCTGGGGTGGCCGCGAACACGCGGTAGCGACGTTCACGCAGCGCAGCCAGGCACTGCTCGGACGTGGGATGGCGGTACAACGTGAGCCACTTGTGGCTACCCTGCGTGACTTTGGTATTGGGCACGAAGGGCGCGGCGGCCTCGACCACGTGAACGTCCTGCACGCCGACGGCGTCGGCCGAGCGCAGGCAAGCCGCACAGTTGTGCGGGTCGATCAGGTTTTCGAGCACGAGGATGAGACGCCGCGTTCGGTGTGCGAGCACCGATTCGATGCGGGCCAGTCGCTCGGGCAGGACCAGTTCTTCGATTTGCGCAGCCACGACAGTTTCCTCCCGAATGGTTGTTCTAGCGCAAAGCGCCGGCCCTGTCATCCGGCACGCCGCCCCCCCGGGACGCCGGAGAGGGCGCCCTCTCGGGGCCGCCTGGGGGCTCTTGCCGGCGCGCGCTGGGTCGGGCAGCGAGGCCTCCGAGGCGGAGGTCGGTTCCGTCGCTGCCGGCGTCGTGCGCGGGGGCCTCGCTTGCGAAGAGGGGCAGCCTCCTGCTATGAACGCGACCGGAGGTCTGGAAACGAGCACCGCGCATGAGCCGTTCGCATCTCTTCCATCTCGACGGCGCCTTCCGGTGCCCCACGCGCAGCCGGCTGGCTGCGTGGGGGCTGGCGCTGGGGCTCGGCCTGCTGCCTTTGCCCGGGGCACGTGCCACCGGCTTGACCCCAGCGCGCGCCCGGCCTGCGGCCGACGAACGCCATCATGTTGTCCAACCTGGTGAAACCGTAGGTGGAATCTCCAGGCGCTACGGCGTCTCGGTGCAGCAGTTGCGCAGTTGGAACCGCCGCGGCATCGGCCCCGGAGACCGCATCCGGGCAGGCACTCGCCTCCGCATTCGACGCGTGGG
This sequence comes from uncultured Myxococcales bacterium, assembly GCA_964422715.1. GTDB lineage: Bacteria > Myxococcota_A > UBA9042 > PWKZ01 > CAYRCM01 > CAYRCM01. The sequence goes on from CAYRCM010000001.1 coordinate 76,179, forward strand.
CCGGGCCGTCGCATCGGGGGCGGCCGACGTTGAGCGGCGGGGCCGGACCTGGCAGATCTATGAGGTGCAGCCGGGCGACACGCTTGTCTCGGCCGCCACGACGCTAGGTCTCACCGCCAACGAACTGCGGCTGGCCAACCGGCTTGGGCGAAACGCCCGCTTGAAAGCGGGGCAGCGCTTGCAGCACCGCCGGCCGCTGCCGAGCGGCGGCGACGACAGCGCGTCGGTCGGGCGCCCCGGAAGCGGGCGACTCGAGGACGGCTACTTGCTTCCCGAGGGGCATCGACTGCTCGGCTACGTGCGACGCTTCCCGGAAAACGCCTGGGCCACCTGGGAGACGGTGCGCCACGTTCAGCAGTGCGCCGCCGAGATCAAGCGGCGCTACCCGCGCAGCGTGCCGCTCGTCGTCGGTGACATCAGCCGCCTCGGGGGGGGGCGCCTCAAACCGCACGTCACCCACCAGAGCGGTCGCGACGTCGACCTTGGCTACTACCTGAAACGAAACCGCTTTTCGCTGCAACTACGGGTCGTGGGGGCCCCGGAGGTCGACGCCGAGAAGACGTGGGCGCTCGTCCGCTGCCTCATCGACACCGGCGAGGTGCGGCGCATCCTCATCGACCACGGCATTCAGCGGGCGTTGCGCGAGCAGGCCGAGCATTCCGTCAGGGAAGCCCAACTCGACGAGTGGTTCCAGTATCCAGCCGACAAGCGCACGCGACGCGGTCTCATTCGCCACAGCCCCGGCCACGCTTCCCACCTGCACGTGCAGTTCGCGTGCCCGGCCGGCGACGCGCGCTGCGAGCTGGGCCGTCTCTGACCAGGTCCCCCTCAAGTGCGTCCGCATCAGCATGCCCCGCGTTCCGGTCTCGCGTCGCAGCTGGGCGCGCTGCGCCCGCGCGCTTGGGGGTGCAGCCCGACCCTCGCCGCGGAATCCGGCGAGCCGCGACCCCCGCCCGCGGATGCCGTGCCACCCGGCGACTTCCCCGCCGAGCGTTCAGCCCTGCGGCGGCGCGGCTGCCCCGGGGCGTTCGGCCCGCGCGTTGTTGGCCCCCGCGGGCCGTGCTATTTTCGGCTCCGTTCGGCGGTTTGCGGGCCCAGCGTGCAGGCGGGCGCGGGGGCCTCCTTGCGGGCGGGCCCCGCACGCCGCGAGTTTGGGCTGGGGCGGGGCATGACGAGGGTCGCAAGGTGGCTTAGCGTGGCGTTCTGCCTGTGGTCCGCGGCGGTGGCCCGGGCCGGCCCGTCCGGGCCAGGCGAGCGCTGTTGGGCGCGCCTGCGGCTCGGCGGCGAATACCGGCTGGTCGTTACGGGGCTCTCGGATTTCCCCTTGGATTCCGGTGGTTACTTGCACGGTCAGCGCGTCTACGGCGAACAACGGCTGCGGCTGGGTTCTTGGTTGTTCCTGGGCGAGCGCGTCGCGCTGGTTGCCGAAGCCGACGTGTTCGCGGGGCTCGTGTTTGGCGACGTCACGCCCGTTGGCCGCGGCGTGCTTTCCTGGCCGCTCGATGAGCGCGACGCGTTTCAACGCGCGGTGCTCCGGCAGGCCTACGTCGAGTGGCGCAGCCCGGCCGGCACGTTGACGGTGGGGCAGACCGGCGCTCACTGGGGCCTGGGCCTGCTGCAGAACGACGGACGCGGCGACGTCGCGGGGTCCCTCTTTGGCGATGGGTGGCGGGGCGACCTTGTCGACCGCGTCCGCTTCGTCATGCAGCCAGGCACCTGGGGCTCGCACGGGCCGTTGGCGCGCCGTTTCTCGTTGGGCCTCGGGCTCGATTGGGTCTTTCGCGACGAACGGGCCGACGCGCTGGCCGGCGACAAGGCCCTGCAGACGCTCACGACGCTCCTCTACCGGGCCGAGAGCCTCCAGGCGGGCCTACTTTTCGCCTACCGTCACCAGTGGTACGCCGATGGGGGACGCCTCGCGCTCTACAGCGTCGACGGACTCTTCTCCCTGCGCCACGACTTTCGGGCCGCCGGCCTGACGCTCGACGTGGCCTTCGAGGGTGCCGCGGTCGTGGGCACCACGAGTCGGGCCGGGGGCGAGCCTGCCGCCGAGGAACTGGGGCTGCTGGGGTTCGGCGCGGCGCTCCGGACGACGCTCGGTTGGGCCGATGCGGGTCTGTGGCCCAGCCTCGAAATCGGCTTCGCTTCCGGCGACAGCGACCCCGACGACGGCCGCGACACGGCCTTCCGCTTCCATCCCGACTACAACGTCGGGCTGCTGCTGTTCGAGCAAGTGCTCGCGCGTCAGTCGGCGCGCGCCGCCGACCGCAGCGCGGAGGCCGATGCAGCCGGTTTCCGCCCGGCGCCCGAGGCCGTCGCCTCCGAGGGCAGCGTGTACGACGCCTTCTACGTGCAGCCGGCCGTTCGCTGGCGACCGCTCGCCGGACTCGACCTGCGGTTGGCCTTTCTCTACGCCCTCGCCCCCGCGGGTGGGCTCGACCCCGTGGCCGCCGCTCTGGGGGCCGGCAGGCACAACTTCGCCGGCGGGCCGAGCGGTGCCGCCACCCTGGGCTACGAGGTCGACGCCGGCGCCAGCTACGCGTTTGCCGTGGCCGGGCTCACGACGTTGCGCACGGGCCTCGAAGCCGGTGTTCTCTTGCCGGGAGCCGCGCTGCAAGGCGCCGGCGCAGGGCGCCTCGACCCCGCATGGACCGTTCGCGGTTCGTTTGCCTTTGCCTTCTAGGCCGGCGGGTGGCCGGTTTTTGCACGGGACGGGTCGCCGGCTACACTGAGCGCAAGCGTTCCCGCGGGTAGGGACGCGGCGTGGAGGACGCGATGGGTCGTGGGCGCAGCGGGATGCTCCGCTCGGGCTGTTGGGGCGTGTTGTGGCTTACGCTAGCCGGCTGCGGCGGGGGCGGGTCGGCCGGGCCCGACACGTCCTGTCCGCCCGGCTACGTCTGGCTAGCGGGACGCTGTCTGCCGGCGGTGCAGCCCGAGGTCAGCGACGACGGTACGGGCAGCGACGGTTCCGGCGCGCCGGACCTGCCCGACGCGGGCGCCGTGCCCGACGGCGCGCCGGCCGATCTGGCTGACGCCGACGACACGGGGACGCGGCCCGACCCCGGGTCGCCGCCCGACGCGGATGTCGCCGACGCGGGTCACGGCCCCGACAACGGCCAGCCCACGGGCGTCGTGGGCGATCCTTGCCGCCTCGACCGCGAGTGCCAGGCGGGGCTCAGCTGTCTTGGCTGGAACCGCGGATACTGCACCCTGCTCGATTGCGACCCCGACGCTCAGCCGTGTCCGGCGGGCTCGGTCTGTCTGCCGCTCGTGTCCAATGCCAACGCCTGTTTCCGCTCGTGCGAAGACGACCCCCAGGTGTGCCGCGGGAGCGACGGCTACGCGTGCAAATGGTTCGACGGCGCCGGGGGCGCCGGGCCGGTTGCCATCTGTCACGGGACCGACGATGACGCGCTCCCCGCGGGCTCGCCCTGTGTCGAGCACAGCCAGTGTGCCGGCCCGATGGCCTGTCTCTCTTCCATCCCGGGGGGCTACTGCGCCGAGCTGCACTGCTCCATCGAGCGGCCCTGCGCCGACAACGCCGCATGCGTGCTCTTCGACGGTCGGGCGACGTGTCTTGCGCGCTGCGCCGCCGACGCCGAATGCAACCCGGCCGGCGGCGATGCGCTCGCCTGTCAGCCGCAACGCGGCCTCGACGGGGCCACGGTGTCGGTGTGTCTGACGCGCCGGCTGCAACTCGGCATCGGCGAGGCGTGCCTCAGCGACTACGACTGCCAGTCCGGACAATGCGAGGTGTACGGCACCGGGCGCTGCTCGACCACCCAGCAGCCCTGCTTCACGCGCGAAGACTGCGACGCCGAAGCCTGCGAGCCCGCGAGCACGATTGGCGCGTGCACGGCGCCGTGCTCGTCGGGAGTGGCCTGCACGCTCGGCGGCAAGTGCGTCTCCAACGACGGGGTGAGCGGTCATTGCATGCCGAACTGCGCCTGGGACGCCGTGCATCTCTCGCACGATTGCCGCAGCGACACGGCCTGGGACTGCGTCTACGGTGTGCCGCTCGCCGGCACGGGGGCCGGCAGCTACGCCTGCCACTTACTCGCCCAGGGCGATGCGGGCGCGACTTGCCAGGCCGACAGCGAATGCGCAACCGGCCTGACGTGCCAGCTGCCCGGCACGCGCGACCCCGAGGGACGGCTCTATCCCGGCTACTGCACCCGCACGTGCAGCCTCAGCGCAGCCTGCCCGTTCGGCAGCTACTGCCTGCAGTACGAGGGCGCGGGCATGCCGCGCTGCGTCAAGGTGTGCCTGAGCGAACGCGATTGCGGCGCCGGCTTCATTTGCGACCGCCGGACCTGGAGTTCCGGACTCTCGGTGTGTCTGCCCGCTGAGTGAGCAGGGCGCGGCCGAGCGCGGTGGGGGACGGCGAGGGGCTAAGCCGGGGGCGTGGCGCAGTACCCGATGCAGGTCGGGCTGCCGAATACGATGACGCAGGTGCCGATGTAGAGCCCGCCCTGGCACTCGGACTCATCGCAGTACTTGATGGGCCCGGCGTTGCAGCTGCCGCCGCCACAGGTGTCGCCGAGCAGGCAGGGATCGCCGTCGTCGCAGGGCGTGCCGTTGAACGGGGCGGGGTCGTAGACGCAACCCGATGCCGGCACACACGAATCGGCGGTGCAGCCGTTGTTGTCGTTGCAGGTGCGCGAAGGCCCCGACATGCAGACGCCGTTCGAGCACCGGTCGCCGTCGGTGCAGAAATTGCCGTCTTCGCACGGTGCCGTGTTGTTGACCGAGTAGCAGCCCGTGCCCGGGTCGCAGAGATCGGTGGTGCAGGCGTTGAGGTCGTCGCAATTTTGGGGGCTGCCCCCGGCGCACAGACCAGCCTGGCAGATGTCGTACTGGGTGCAGACGTTGCCGTCGTCGCAGGGCACGCCGTCCAGATGGGGATGCTCGCAGCCGCCCGCGGGATCGCAGATGTCGCCCGTACACGGATTGCCGTCTTCGCAGAGGCCGTCGTCGATTTCGAGGTTGCAGTCGTTGTCGATGTTGTCGCACTGCTCGAGGAAATACGGCGAACGCTGCGGGTCGAGCGGGGCGCAGTCTTCGGCGTCGGGGGCACCGTCGTCATCGTCGTCGGCGTCGCAGGCGTCGCCCTCGTTGTCACCGTCGAAATCGGCCTGGTCGGCGTTGGCCACGATGGGGCAGTTGTCGTTGTCGTCGATGATGTCGTCGTTGTCGTCGTCGGTGTCGAGGCAGTCGGCCCAGGGGTCGCCGTCGGTATTGGCGAAACCCTCGTCGGTGCTGTCGTCGCAGTCGTTGTCGACCCCGTCGCAGGCTTCCCCGGCCGGCTGCGGGCCCTCGCAGCGCATCTGGCCATCGACGCAGGTGCCGGTGCCCTGGCAGGTGCCGAACTGGTTCGTGATCGGGCAATCGGTCGAGTCGAGGTTGTCGGTCAACCCGTCGCAATCGTTGTCGCGGCCGTCGCAGACGTCTTCGGCCGGTGTGACCGCGCTGCAATCGGTGAGGACGCCTTCCTGGCCGCACCGGCGCACGCCGGCGCAGGAGCCGAAGTCGTTTTCGGTGAAACAGGCGGTCTGGAGTTCGAGGGTGGTGGCGCGCCGCGAGCACGTGCACACCGCGCCGCCCTCGGGCACGCACTGCCGGACCTCGCCCTCGATGGTTTCGCAGGCGTAGCCGGGCGGACACACGCCGCCCGCGCTGCAGTCGCCACCACAGAACTTGCCGTCGGGTCCGCGGTCGATGCAGCGGTCGGCGAGCGATTCGAACTCGCCCGCGCAGTCGGCGTTGGTGGCGCAGGGATCGCAGAGATGCACGAACATGGGCACGCAGATGTAGATCATGTCGGGCTTCGTGCTCGTGAGCCCGCGACATTCCCAGCCCTGCAGGCATTCCTCGACGCAGGTGACGGTGCACACCTGGCCGTCGGCCGTTTGGATGCACCACCCGCTCGTGCAGTCGGCGTTGGTGCGGCAAGGCCAGCCGATGCCACCCTCGACGATCTCCATGTCGGCGCGGACGAAGCCATCGTCGCCGCCGCTGTCGGGCTGCGTCGGCAACTCGGGCTGCCCGGCGAAGTCCGCGTCGGCGCCGGGCAACGTGTCGCCGTTCGTTGCGTCCGGGTTGCCCCCGGGCGACGACGTGGTGCCGCCGCCGCATGCGCTGGCGCACGCCAAAACGAGCCCCATGAGGCCCACCACCACGACAGAGAAAGCGGCCTTCATTCTTTGTCCTCCGAGCCACGTGGAAAAGAGACCGGCGGCAGTGTACCACACGGCGCCGAAGCCGTGCCAATCGGGGGCCGCGCCGGAAAACCGGCGAGTGGCTCAGCCCAGTCGGTCCCGTTTGCCCTTTGGGGCCGGCCGGTGGCCCACTACGGGGCAACCTGCTCGGCCAGAATCTGTTCGCAGAAGGCCTGCAGCCGGTTGTAGGCGGGACCGTCGGCGAAATGGGCCTCGTCGGCCATGTCCCCTTCAAGGACCAGGCCCGGCTTGCCGGTGGCCGCGCTGACGCGCCGACGCATGTCGTACTGCCCGAAGGAGTAGGGCTTGCACGAGCGGTTGGAGTGCATCACGAAGCCGTCGGCCTGGTATTCATGGAGCAAGCGTTCGAGCGAAGCCGTTTTCGGTTCGAGGCCACGGTTCAGGAACACGCGCGTGTAGACGCGCGCCATGCCTTCGAAGCCCGCGTCGGCCCGCAAGTCGTTGTCGGCCCACGCCGTGGTGTAGGTGTCGGCCACCAGACAGGCCTTCTGGGAGGCCAGGAAGCGTGACAGGCGGCCGAGTTCGTACCAGATGGGGAGGTTGTCCCAGACGAGCCGAACGCGTTCGCCCGGAACGGCCGCGATGCCGCGCTCGACCCGGTGGCGCAATTCGGCGAGCAGCGCGCGGTAGTAGTCGTTGACGATGTGCGAGCCTCGCAGCGTAACGATGGGCGCCATGTGCACGAAGGCATCGAAACAGTTCATGGGCGCCGGCCGGGCACGGCTCGCCTCGAGCACCTGGCGCCACAGCGTGACGTTCTGGCGCGCGAGTTCGAGGGTGCTCTCGAATCGCCGCATGCGCAGCGGCCGGCCGACGAGTGCTTCGAACTGCTCGGCGGCGTGTTCGAGCTGTCCTTTGACGTACGAGACCGCATGGTCGGGCGGCTCGCCGGCGACGACGAATGGCGTGTCGATGAGGATGAGCGGCACGCGGAAATGCCAGGCCAGCGCCTCGTACCACTTCACGACCGTGTCGCAGATGTTGTTGCAGCAGAACAGCACGTCGGGCCGGGCGTAGCCGCCGACCGGGCTCTTGCCGCCGAACGCGAACCCCAGGTCGGCCCGCGCGTAGGAACACAGATCGCGTGAAAATCCGCGCTGTTCAGCATGGCCAGAAAGGGAGCCGGCCACCTTGCGGGCGCCGCAAATGGCGCCGTGGTTTTCGGGGTAGATCGCCATGATGTCGAAGGCGCGCAGCAGTTCGACGGGCGCCCCGCTCGTGACCCAGGCCACTTTCATGCCGAGCCGCGGAGCGACCTTGGCGAGCAGGTAATGATTGCGCAGCAGGTGCAGCAGGCGGCCCGTGGAGCGGAGCCGCGGGCCGCGCGGATCGGGTTCGGCGGCAGCGTCGGCGCGCCGCGCCGGCGACCGGGGACCCGCGGACGGTGCACCCTGCGGGGCGGGCCCGCGTCGTCCGAGGAGGCGCTGGGTCAAGCGACTGAGGCGCGCGCGCATGGGGTTCCTTTCGAGTGACCTAACCGGCTGCAACGCTGGGGGTCGGGTGGGCGAGTTGTTCGAGGAAGGCCGCCAGACGAACGCGGTCGCTTCCGGACAGCGCCTCCTGAAGGGTGCCGCCGCGTTGGGCCGGGTCGAGTTCGATGAGTTGGAAGGGCAGACCCGCCGCCGCGGCCTCGGCGCGAACGAGCGGCACGTCGAAGGCGTAGGGCTCGCAGTACTTCTGCGCGACGAACAGGACGCCCTGGGCACCGCACTGGCGCGCCAGGCGCACGATGTCGGCGCCCGGCCGGTGGTCGGCGCGGTGGTGCGCAGGGCAGGGTGGGCGGTGCGCGTCGAGCGCGAGGGCCGCGAGGGCCGCGAAGGGCGGGCGGTCGAGCGGTTCGCCGGGCGCGGCGTCGAAGGCGCGCCGGCCCGTGCAGAGATCGTCGGTGACCACGCTGGCGCCGAGTTCGTCGAGCGTGGTCGCGACCGCCAAGTCGAGCAGCGGACCTCCGGCGAGCGCCACGCGGGGGCGAGGCGGTGCGTGGCCCGTCCGGTCGGTCGGCGGCGTCGGCCAGGCCGCGAGCACCGCGTCGACGCTGGCCTGCCAAGCGGCGGGCGGCATCAGGAAGCCCGCGTGCACGAGGCCGTAGAACGCCACGGCCGACAGCGCCTCGGGTTGCCGGCTGCGCGCCGCGTAGAGCCGCTGGAGGGCCGCTGTCCGGGCCCGCTCTCCGTCGAGTTCGCGGGCCAGCGCCTCGTCGCTCAGCGCGACGCCGGTCAGCGCGCCGAGTTGCTTGGCGACCCGCCGGAGTTCGGCCTCGTAGTAGTTGGCCGCGCCCCGCGCGCGAAGGCCCGTCGGGTACTGCAACGCCAGGACAGGCTTGGCGGAACACGCCTGCCAAAGGTCGGGGGCGCACTGCATGGCGTCGCAGGTGTGCGTCAGCATGACCGCCGCGAGCGCATCGGAGGCCGTGAGCGCCCACGACAATGCCGCCCGCAGTTGGCGACACGCGTACGACTGCAAGTGCAGGTCGACGCGGCCGTCGATGCCGGCCGGCGGATCGAGCAGCCGCACGGGCAGAGCGCCGAGCGCGCGCACGAGCGGTTCGGGCGTCAGCCGGCAGAAGTGGGCCACGAGCGGCCGGTCGGGGGCGTCGCGGCGGAGTTGGCGCAGGGCTGCGGCCGGATCGCGGGCGAGCGCGGCAGCGCCGGCCAGAGCCCGGTCGCGAGCCCGTGCGAGGTCGAGCACCGTCGTTGCGGGAGGGAGCATGGGCCGTCCGTTGAGGCGGTGGGCGCCGGCACCGCCGGGGCCCGCGGGGGGCGGAGGGAACTACTCGGCCGAGCAGTTGTCGCCGAGCCGGATGTCGTCGAGGTAGATGCCCAGGCCCGTGGCCTCGGGTGCGTCGACGGTGCCGAAGTACCACTGCACGCGCACGGTGTGGCTGGCATAGGCCACGATGGGGATTTCGACGAGCTGCCAGTCGCCGAAGAGCCCCGGGTCGGCTTCTTCTTTGCTCCAAACCTCGACGACCTCGTTGCCGGCCGTCTCGTCGACGATGGAAACCGTCAAGTGGTCGACATCGGGATCGCTGCGGATGTCGAGGTACAGCCAGAACGAGAGCATGGACGACGGGTCGGCGCCCACTTCGATGCTCTCGGAGGTGCAGGTGCCTTCGTGGGGCCCACACATCTCGGGCTGGAACATGCACATGAACTCGCCCATCATTCCGCCCGCGGCGTAGGTGCCGTTCATGGCATCGCCGTAGTAGATGCTCGTCGGAGCACTGCGCACGAGCGCGTTGCCGATGGGCAGCTCGCCGCCCTGGGAGACCGTCTGCCAGCCGATTGCGCCGAAGAGGCCGGCCATGCCCTGGTTCGTGTTGACGAAGGTGTAACGGCAGTCGCCCTCGGCGGGTTCTTCGGCTGCGGCCATGGGGATGGGGATGATGCTGCTGCCGCAGTCGTCGATTTCGTCGACCCACTCCCAGGGGCTGCAGCACTGCGGCAGACCCGTGGATTCGTAGGCGCAGACGTTGTCGCGGCAGAAGTCGTTGGTGCACTCGTCGTCGCCGTCGTTGCATTCGCCGTCGTCGTGGCAGCAGTCGGGCGCCGGAATGGGGGCGAACTGGCAGGTGCCCGTCGCGTCGCAGCTGCCCGCCTGGCAGGGGTCGAGCGACGTGCAGTCGCCGTCGTTCGCGCAGCAGCCTTCGGCGCCCGTGCTGGCGTGGACGCACTCGCCGTCGACGCAGGTGTCGAGCGTGCAGATTTCTTCGCCGTCGGCGCAGTCGGCGTCGACGAGGCAGCAGTTCGGGATGGCGGCGTAGGAGCAGCGGTGTCCCGCACTGCAGCTCGGCTCAAAACACCAGTTTTCGGGCGTGCAGTCGGTCGGCACGAGGCAGCAGTCGGGCTCGTCGGTGACTGTGTAGACGCAATGGCTGTCGACGCAGCGTTCGGTGGTGCACAGGTCGTCGTCGTCGTCGCAGTCGGCGGCGTTCGCGCAGCAATCGGGCACGTCGACGGTAATGCAGGTGCAGTTGACGCAGCGCCCCTGCTGGCAGGGCCCCGGCGCGGGACAATCGCCGTCGGCGTAGCACGGGCTCGGCTTCGTCTCGTACTGGCACCAGCTGTCGACGCACGTGTCGATGGTGCAAGCGTCGCTGTCGTTGCACTGGCCGGCGTCCACGCAGCAGTTCGGGATGTAGGTGAGCTGGCAACGGCGGTCGGCGTTGCAGCGGTTGGACGTGCATTCGTTCCCGTCTTCGCAGTCGGCGTCGACGTTGCAGCAGCCGGCGATCTGCTCGTAGTAGCAGCTCTTGTTGACCTCGTAGCACGTGTCGGTGGTGCAGGGGTTCTGGTCGTCGCAGTCGGCGTCGATCTCGCAGCAGTTGGTGGTCTGCATGTGGTGACACTGGCCGTTCTGGCAGGTGTCGGTGGTGCAGTTGTTGGCGTCGTCGCAGTCGATGTTCTGGGCGCACTCGCAGCCCGTCTGGTCGTGCTCGCAAAGGAAGGTGCTCAGGTCGCAGGTGTCGACCGAGCAGGCAAGCGCGTCGTCGCATTCGGCGTCGGTCTCGCAGCAACCCGCAGTGGGGACCTTGGCGTGAACGCACGTCAGGGTCTCGGCATCGCAGAGGTCGAACGAGCAATCGCTGCCGTCGTCGCATTCGGCGTCGGATTGGCAGCACACGGCGTCGGGGTTGGTCAGCACGCAGAAGCCGGCTTCGGAGCAGACGTGCACGGTGCACGGGTCGTCGTCGGCGCAGGCGGCATCGTCTTCGCAGACGAGCTGCGGCGTGTGCGTGCAACGGAACGTCACCAGGTCGCAGGCGTCGGCCGTGACGGGATCGCCATCGTCGCACTGCGGCTCGGAGATGAGCGGGTCGCAGCAGTCGGCCTCGGCCGGCGACGCGTAGTCGCGTTCGTATTGGCACTGGCGCTGGCCCTGCGGCAGAGCGAGACACAAATCGGTGCTGCACGGGTTGCCGTCGTCGCATTGCGGCGCCCCAGTACAGGGGCAGGTGGACTCCCGCGGATGCACGCATTCGCCCTGGACGCAGCGGTCGGCGGTGCAGGCATCGCTGTCGTCGCAGGCGGCGTCGCTCGCGCAGCAATCGGAGCGCCGCTGGTGCATGCAGCGGCCGGAAACGCAGGCGTCGACCGTGCAGACGTCGATGTCGGTACAGTCGGCGTTGCCGTCGCAGCAGTTGGGGTCTAGCCGCTCGTGCTTGCACTGCAACGCTTCGCAGCGGTCGGTGGTGCAGGCTCTTCCGTCGTCGCAACCCGCGTCGTCGGCGCAGCAGCCGTCGGCCGGATCGGGTTCGGCGGCCGCCGCGTACGTGCAGACTCCGGCGTCACACGTAGCATCGGCACACGGGCGGACGGGGCAATCGCTGGCCGCCGCGCAGGCCGTGACTTCGGCGGCGGGTGCGCAGGCATCGCCGCGGCAGGTGTCTTCGCCCGGGTCGGAGGGATTGCCGTCGCCCGAACAGGCGCCGAGCAGACCGGCAAGGAGCAGGAACGCCACTACGCGCAAGCCGAACCGAGATGCCAGGGACATACGCAACTCCACGGGTCGTTTTCGGGGAGTGCAGCCCGGTCCTGCAGGGCGAGGACCCGACCGCAAGCCGCCCGAGACTCTAGCAGACGCCATGGGGCGAAACAAGCGCGCCCCGAGCCGCGCCCCAGGCAATCCACGGCTTCCGAAACGGGCGTAACCGGCCCCGTGCACGCGGGGCGATCAGTGAGCGGCGGTGAGCGCCTCGATGGCCTGCTCGGCAACCGTGAGCCCTGCCTGGATGCAGTCGTTGAGCCCGACGCCGCGATAGGCGTTTCCGGTGAGGAACAGCCGCGGCAGGTGAGCCCGCGTCAGTGCGTCGATGCGCGCGAGGCGCGTGAGGTGGCCCGGGGGATACTGCGGGATGGCCTGCCCGTGACGGTCGACGCGCACGAAGCAGGGCTCGGCCGTGATGCCGAGAATGGTGCCGAGTTCGGCGCGCACGAGGTCGACCAGTTCGCCGTTTTCGCGGGCGTCGAGGTTCGCGCCGTTGCGCATGCCGCCCACCATCGTGCGCAGCAGCACGGCGTCGTCGGGGGCGCGACGCCCCGGCCAGATGCTCGAACACCAGAGTGCGCCCATGATGGGCCGGGCCTCGCTGTGCGGAATGAGGAAGCCGAAGCCGTCGAGCGGATGGCTCACCTCCGCCCGTTTGAAGCCCAGGGCGACGACGGCCATGCGGGCATAGGGGATCTCGCGCAGAGCATCGGCGAGTGGGGCGGCCAGCGGCGCCACGAGTTCGGCGGACGCGTACGCCGGGGCGGCGAGCACCACGGCGTCGGCGCAGACCGGGTCGGGGCGTCCCGTCACCGTGAGCGTGTAGCCGTCGTCCGCGCGGGCAAGACCGGTGACCCGCTGGCCGAGCGCCACGCATTCCGGGCCGAGCCGGCGCGCCAGGGTCCGGGGCAGGGCGGAGAGCCCCTCGGGAAACGACGTCAGCACGCCGCCCGGAGCCGGTCCGGTGTGGGCCGGGGCGGCCTCCCCGCGGCGGCGCGCGCGGCGGCGCTCCTTGGCGATGCGGCGCATGGCGCGGATGAGGCTGCCGTACTGCTGTTCGAATTGCTTGATGCGTGGGAATGCGGCGGCGACGCTCGTCTGGTCGGGGTCGCCGCCCATGACGCCCTGCACCATGGGGTCGAGCAGGCGCTGGAGCACCTCCGGACCGAGCCGGCGGGTGCCGAATTCGGTCAGCGTTTCGTCGAGTTCTGGCGGAGCGGGCGGAATGAACGGTTCGCGCAGGAGGCGGAACTTGGCCCGCCAGGTGAGCAGCCGGCTCTTCAAGAAGAGTCCGGGCGACTCGGGGAAGCGCTGGAGCCGGCCGGCGAAGTAGACGAAGCGCTTGCGGGCCGCATCGTTGCTCCGCAGCAGGGTCGCCCCGAGGCCGACGCGCCGACAGAGATCGAGGGTGGCGACCCGGCTGTCGAGGAAGCCGTTGGGCCCCCATTCGGTGAGGAAACCGCTCGGGCTCAAGTCGCTGCGGATCTTGCCCCCGGGCCAGGCATTCTCATCGAACAACGACACGCGCAGGTCGAGACCGTTCGCACGGGCCCGCTCAGCGGCCTCGTAGGCCACGGTGAGGCCGGAGATGCCCCCTCCCACGACGACGAGGTGTTGGGTCATGGCGCTGCCTCTGGATTCGGGCCGTCCACCGCGGCCGTCGCAAGCGCGCGCTGCACCATGGCGCCGAGCGCGGCGATGAAATCGGGCCGGGTGTTGAGGGCCGGCGCGCGTACGAAGCCGCTGATGCCCCAGGCGGCGGCTTCGGCCGCGAGTTCGATGTCGAGTTCGTGGAGCGTTTCGAGGTGGTCGGACACGAAACTGACCGGCACGACGAGCACGTCGCGACGCCCCGCGGCCCCAAGCCGCTGCAGCGTGGCGCTGGTTTCGGGCCCCACCCAACGCACCGGACCCGCGCGGCTCTGGAACGCGAGTTCGGCGTCGAGGGGCGGGAGCGCGGCCCGCACCGCGGCCACCGTGGCCCTCACCTGGTCGACATACGGGTCGCCGCGCCGCACGAGCGAAATCGGAACGCCGTGCGCGCTGAACAGGACGACGACGTTGGCCTGGCGTTCGGGTGGGTACTGCGCCAGCCCCGCGCGGACGGTGCCGGCGAGCGCCTGGACGTAGCCCGTATCCGTCGCGAACGACTCGATGTCGACGCGCCGGGGCGGTTCCGTCGGGAACGCTTCGGCCAAGGCGCGCCCAAGAGCCAGGAAGCTGGAACCCGTGGTGGCCGAACACGCGTGCGGGTAGAGGCTGAGCGCCACAACGGTGTCGAACCCCCCGGCCCGGATGGCGGCCACGGCCTCGTCGGTCGTGGGGTGCCAGTAACGCATGGCGACGAAGGGTGCTGCGACGATGCCGCGGCGCCCGAGCTCGGCGCACAGGAGGCGCGTTTGCTCGAGCGTGATTTCGATGAGCGGCGACCGCCCGCCGAGCGTCGCGTACTGCCGGCGCACGCGCGGCGCCCGCCGGGCCGCGATCCGTCGGGCAAACCAGCCCTGCGCCCAGGCGCCGAACGGCAGCCGGATGACGCTGCGGTCGGAGAGGATGTTGCGGATGTACGGCTCGACGGCATCGAGGCAGTCGGGTCCGCCCATGTTGAGCGTGACGAGAGCGATGCCGGGCATGCGGTCAGTCCCGGGCCGTGAGGCGGTGCACGGTGTCGACGACGCGGGCCACCTGCGCGGGGTCGGTGGCCGGCAAGACACCGTGGCCGAGGTTGAAGACGTGCCCGTTCAGACCCGCGGCGGCCTCGACGATTTCGCGGACGCGCCGCTCGAGTTCGGCGGGCGGCGCAAACAGCGCGCACGGGTCGAGGTTGCCCTGCAGCACGAGGGCGTCGGCCGTGCGCTGCCGCGCGACGGCGAGCGGAATGCGCCAGTCGAGGCTCAGCACATCGGCCCCGGATTCGGCAAGCGCCTCGATGAGCCCGCCGCCTTCGCGCACATAGAGGATGACGGGCACGTCGCCGGCGGCCTTGATGGCGCGAATGACCGTGCGGATGTGCGGGAGGGCGAATGCGCGGAAATCGGCCGGGCAGAGCGCCCCGGCCCAGGTGTCGAACACCTGTACGGCCTGCACGCCGGCGCGCACCTGTAGGGCGGCGGCGCCGCCGGCTGCTTCGGCGAGGCGGCCCATGAGTTCGGCCCACGTCGCCGGCTCCTGGTACATGAGCGACTTCAGGCGCACGAAGTCGCGCGATCCGCGGCCCTCCACGGCGTAGCTCGCGAGTGTGAATGGCGCGCCGACGAATCCGAGCAACGGGGCCCGCCCGGCGAGCGCGGCACGAATCTGCCGCACGGCCGTGGCCATGAAGTGCAGGTCGTGCTCGGGCGCAGGCGTTCTCAGCGCGCGGACGTCGGCGAGTGACCGCACGGGGTTCAGCACGGCCGGACCGTGGTCGGTCTCGTACGCGATCTGCAAGCCGAGCGGCTCGAGCGGCACGAGCAGGTCGGAAAACAGAATGGCCGCGTCCAAAGCGAAGTGCTTGAACGGCAACAGCGTGACCTCGGTGGCGAGGTCGGGCTCAACGCACACGTCGCGAAACGTGGTCTTGGCACGCAGCGCGCGGTAGTCGGGCAGGTAGCGGCCTGCCTGTCGCATGAGCCACACGGGGGTGTGCGCCACCGGCTCGCGCCGGCAGGCCCTCAGGAAGGTGTCGTAGTTCACGAGGCGTCTCTCGCTTTCGCCTGGCGGCGTTGCGCCAACGGCACGTAGTCGCAGTAGGGGTCCACGGCCAGATAGCGTCCGGTCACGGCGTACGCCCGGGCGCGGCAACCGCCGCAGACGTGGCGATACTCGCAGACGCCACAACGGCCTTCGAGTTGCGCGGGGTCGCGCAACTCCCGGAGCAATGGAGATTCGGCCCAGATCTCGCCGAGCGGCGTCTGCCAAACGTTGCCCGCGGCAAGCGGGAAGTAGCTGCACGGCAGCAGGTTGCCCTCGAAGTCGACGAGCGCGATGGATTGGCCGGCGATGCAGCCCTTCTGGCCGCCGGTCGAGAGCGCCAGGCTCCGCCGGTCGAGCGCGATGGTGCCGCCGGCCCGCTTGCGCTCGAACAGGATGCGGTAGTACTGCGGCGCGCAGGTGGGGCGCACGAGCAGTTCGGTTTCGGCGGCTTCGATGTCGTAGTGCGCATTCAGGATGGGCTCGTAGTCTTCCTTGCTGACGAGTTCGGCGAGCAGTTCCTCGCCGCGGCCGGTAGGCACGACCAGAAACATGTACCAGGCCGTGGCGCCGAGGGACTTGGCGAGTGCGTGCACGCGCGGGATCTCGTCTTGGTTATGGCGGGTGAACGAGGAGTTGATGAGGAACTTGAGCCCGGCCGCCCGCAGCCATTCGGCGGCCCGCAGAGTGGCTTCGAAGGCCCCCGGCTGCTGGCGGAAGCGGTCGTGCACGGCGGCACTCGCGCCGTCGAGCGAGAGGGCCACCATGCGGATGCCCGCGTCGCGCAGGCGGGCGCACACGTCGGCGTCGACGAGCGTGCCGTTCGTGGCGATGCACATGCGCAACCCGCGCTCGGTGCCGTGCTGGGCGAGTTCGAACACATCGGGTCGCAGCAGCGGTTCTCCGCCCGTCAGCACGACCACGGGGGAGCCAAAGGCGGCCACCTGGTCGAGGAAGCCGCAGCCCATGGCCGTTGAGAACGGGGAAGTGGCAAAGCTGGTGTCGGACGCCGAGCGGCAGTGCACGCAGCGCAGGTTGCAGCGGCGAGTGATTTCCCAGGCCATCCATTTGAGCTCGGGCACTTGCGACATGACGTCTCCCCATCCGCGCGCGGATTGTAGCGGCCGCCCCCCGGTGACACAAGGCGCGTGGGCTGCGGCCCCAGTTGTCGGGTCTCCTGGCCGGCCGCAGCGGCTTCGCCGGCCCGCTCCGCGGCTCAGCGCCCCGCGCGCATCGGGGGGACGGGCGACGCCCGACTGCGCCCGGGTGGCAGCGGGCACATCCGGCTGGAAGAGGCCCGCGCAGCGTTTGCCACGGCGGCCGCGGCTGGTCTAGACTGGCGGCGGGTGTCCATCCACCGGTTTGCTGCGAGGTGCATCATGGTCATGCGCGTGGAGGGTGTCGAAGCGGCGGCCCTCGAAACCGTCCTGGCCCGACTCGAAACCTTTCTGGCCGAATACGCCGACGAAACTGACTTCCGCTACGCGGGCGCCTACATCGAGCGCAGCTACGCACGGTTCGCGCTCGGCCAGCCGCTCGTAGACGTCATCGACGACCTGTGGCTCGCCTCGCGCTGCCTGCGCGGCCGCGCCGAACTGCACCTGTACCGCCACCCGCTCGAACGCCTGCGCACGCGCCGCATCGAGCCCATCGAAATCGGCATCATCGGCGGCCAGGCCGACGTGATGCTCGAAATTGCCACCGGCTACGCGTTTCCCCTCGTCAAACTGCTCGCCCACACGGCGACCCAGGAAGAGCGCAACGAAGGGGCGCATTGCTCCAGCTTCTTCTCGACGGAGCGCGTCCAGTCCTTGCGCGACCTGGTGGGCCTTGGGGCCGCCGTCTACTCCGCGAGCCTCGGGGCCGTCATCCAGGGCGACTACGACGAGGCCGAACTGGGGCTCAACCTCTTTCGCGACGCCGCCCGGGCCGTCGGGGTCGAGGGGGGGGCCGCCGACCCACCCGCGCTGCTGCGATACGTGCGGCTCAACCGTGCGCTGCGGCAAATCCTTGCCGAGGACCGCGAGGGCCTGGTCGAGACCCTCGACGAATTGACCGTGGCGTACGCGAGGTCCCTTGCCCCCGCGCAAGCCGACGGCCAGGACGAATGGGCCCGGCCGGAGCGCGCCGCCGCCTACTTCGACACCTCCACGGTCGCGCTCATGGGCACGGCGCTGCTGAAGGGTCTGAGCCTCAACGACGAAACCATGACCGAGGCCGGGCGCGCCGCCATGCCGTTCTACTGGGAAATGAAGGGCATCGACCGCAGCGAGTTCATGGCCGCCGAGGCCGAAGCACGCGCCAGCCGGGCGCGGGAGCAGGCTGCGGCCGCCGGGGTGCAACTCGGCCCCGGATGCGGCGAAACGGCCCAGCCCTGTCCGGGCGACGATGGCTGCACCGCGGCTCCGGCTGCGCCTGCCGTCGAGACGCCCGCGGATTCGGCTCTCCCCTGAAACGTAGCCCGAAGCGCAGGGCGATCTCCGCATCGCGGCAGCCCCGCACGGGCCGTGCCGCGGCCGCGACCAACGGCGCCCCAACGTCTGCCAACGTCTGCTATCACGGAAGTCGTTGCTACCCCGCGTGGCCCTCCGGCGGCCGCCCCCCAAGGGGGTCGCTCCGCGGCGGGAAGGGGCATGCCTTGGCCGGCAGCGCGGCGTCAATCGTCGCGGCGGCGTCCCGGGTCGCTCGCGAGGACCGTGATGCGCGGCAGGGGGTCGGACGAGCGCGTTGCCCAGCCGCCGTCTTCGTCGGCCGCCGTCGTCTCGCCCGGGGCCGGCAGGAGCGGCAGGCCCTGCTGCGTGGCCTTGCGGGTGCGGCGCGGACCATCGACGACCGTCTCGCGGAGCCGCTTGTCGTCCGGTTCGCGTTTGCCGGGCGGCTTGGTGGCGGTGGCGGGTCGGCGCTCGCCGTCGGGGTACTGCGGCCGCTGGTGATTCAGCGCGACCAGGATGGCGTTGAATTTCTCTTCGATGACCGTGAGGTCCTTGAGCGTGATGCTGCACTGGTCGAGCTGCCCGTCCGAGAACTTTTCGAGGATGACCTTGCGCACCATGCCGCGGATGCGGATGGCCGTCTTCTCGGGCAGGCTGCGGATGGCGGCTTCGCAGGCGTCGGCGAGCATGACGAGCGCCGCTTCGCGCGTCTGCGGCTTGGGGCCGGCGTAGCGGAAGTCTTCTTCTTGCGGCAACGGGTCGTCGGGGCCGCACGCGTCGAGTGCCTTCTGATAGAAGTAGCGCATGAGCGTGGTGCCCTGGTGCTGTTCGATGATGTCGAGGATCTCGCGCCCCAGCCCCGCCTCGCGCGCAATGCGCACGCCGTCTTTGACGTGAGC
Source organism: uncultured Myxococcales bacterium (assembly GCA_964422715.1). Taxonomy (GTDB): domain Bacteria; phylum Myxococcota_A; class UBA9042; order PWKZ01; family CAYRCM01; genus CAYRCM01. Next base: position 94,908 of record CAYRCM010000001.1, read on the forward strand.
CCGCAGCACGAGCGCGCTCATGCTGGGCTTCAGGCGGTTGTGCGGGTTGGCGCCGCCGGCCTGGTTTTCGGCAAAGAATTCTGGACCCTTTGTTTTCCCAACATCGTGGTAGAGCGCGGCCACCCGAGACAGGACCGGGTCGGCGGAGATGGCCTCGGCCGCGGCCTCGGCCAAATTGCCGACCACGACCGAATGGTGGTACGTGCCGGGCGCGCTCAGCACCATTTCCTTGAGCAGCGGGTGGTCGAGGCTGCCGAGTTCGAGCAACTTGACGTGGGTGGTGTAGCCAAACAGCCATTCGACCACGGGCGCGAGCGCCGCCACGAGGAACGCCGAGCCAAACCCGCCCACGCCGGCCACGGCCGCTTCGATGGGCGAATGCCACGTGAGCGGCTCCGTGCGCAGGAGCAGGAACAGCGCTGCGCTGGCCACCGCCACGCCCGCCACCCACAGCCCGGCCTGCAAGACCGCGGCGCGGTGACGGATGCGCGACATGCCCGCGATGCCGACGAGATTCGTCAGCAAGTAGGCCGTCAGCAGAAAGAGGTAGGTGATGGACGAGTCGCTCGGCTGTCCGAGCGCCAGCAGCAGCAGCCCGACGAGTGGCGCCGACACCAGAGTGTAGGCCACGGCGGTGGGCGCGTTGACCAGCAACCGTACGAACATGGCGCCGAAGGCGAAGGGCAGAGCCGATAGCAGGGCGGGGCGCGTGAGCGCTGCGAACTTGTCGTGGAGAGCCTCGATGATGAGCAGACTCACCTTCAGGAGGGCGAGTTGCACCACGAGCGCCGTGCCCACCATGACGATGTCGCGCCCCTTGAGCGAAACGGCCGGCAAATGCCGTGACGCGAAGCGGTGTACCACGGCAAGCATGGCCACGACGAGCAGCGCCACGCCCAAGAGCGTCTGCCAACGCAACGGCAGCGCCTGACCGGCTTCCATGGCTTCGAGCGCCGCCACGTGCTCGGCGGTGATGGGCTGGTTTGCGGGGACGATGTTTTGACCCTGCTGGTACGTGCGCGGCAGCGTGCGCGGGACCGAGTTCTCGGCCGCTGCAAGCGCCTGGCGGTAGAGGCCTTCGTCGAGACTGAGCGTGGGAATGACGGATTCACGCAGCAGCCGCACCACCGCGCGCTGGACGGGCCGCCGGTCGAAGGGGGCCTTGCCGCGCGCGGCGAAAAGTTCGCGCACGGCGCCCGTAATGCGTTCGCTGGCCTGCGACTGGTCGAGCACCTGGCGGGTGTCGGCCAGGTGCACCGGCAACGCCGCGCCGGAGCGCACGACGTCGATGCCGCGGTCGATGTCGCTCACGAGGAAGCCGCGGTACGGGACGATGTACTGTTCGAGCGCCCGCCCGAGAAGTTGCGCGGCGGCTTCCTGGATGGCTTCGGGATAGCACAGGTCTTCGAGGGGCTTGAAGGCATCGTCCTCGAGGTCGACGCCAAGCCGCCCGGCCGCTTCGGAGCGCACGCGTTCGAAGGCCGCGGTGAGCCGTTCGCGTTCGGCTTCGAGCTCGCCCGGATACGCCTGGTTGGCGGCGGTCAGCTGGGCCTCGATGTCGCTGAGAGCCTCGGGGGTGTTGGATTCCTGGCGACGCTTGCGCAGCGCTTCGACCAAGGTCTTGTGGTCGGTCTCGAACTGGGCGAGCGCGCTCTGCCGTTCGCTGCAGGCCCGCCGAATGGCCTCGAACGATTCATCGAGCGCTGCCAGCTGCTCGCGCACGTGTCGCGCTCGATAGACGAACACGCGCGGGACGCGTTCCTTGGCGGCAGCGATGCGCTCTTCGGCCTTGGGGTCGGGGAGTTCCACAGAGAACGTGCGCGACGCATTGATCGCATTGCGCGCGATCTCGCCTTCGCGCACTTGCCGCGATCCGGACCAGCGTGAGGGCAACAACAGCAGCACGAGGGAGGCAAACAGCAGGACCAACAACCCGCCGCGGATGAGCGGGTTGGCCAGCGACCACTGGCGCGTGGGCGGTCTCGGCCGCTGGGTCACCTCGGTACGCCGTCTCGCCGGCCTCGGCCGTCGCATGGGGCCATCCTCCGGCCGCGCAGCCTAGCAGAGCGCGCCAGGCGCCGTCAATGTTGGCGGAAACAAAGCCGAAGGAACCCTGTCAGGGGCCCACCTGCGGCGGCGTCGGGGGCGCTGTCGTTGTGGGCGGGCCGGCCTCCGGCAGGCCAGGCGCCTGGGCGGCCGAGTCATCGTCGGTTCGGGCCGGCGGCGTCGGAGGCGCGGGGGGCGCGGCTGCGAGTGCGGCCTGCACGGCCTGGCGATACGTGTCTTCGTCGCGGAGCCCGGCGAGCGGTCGCCCGTTGATGAACACGGTGGGCGTGCCGGTCACGCCCAACGAGCGGCCCAGCGCGAGGTCGGCGCGCACCTGCGCGCTGAGCCTTGGGTCGTCGAGGTCGGCCGTATACCGATCGGGCGTGAGTTCGAGTTGCCGTGCCACGGTCAGCAGCGCCTCGCGGGAAAGACCGGCCTGCCCCGCGAACACGCGCTCGACGAAGGGCCAGAAGCGTTCCTGGCGGCCTGCCGCCAACGCCGCCCGCGCCGCCAACTCGGCCTCCGGGTGAAAGTCCAGGGGGAAATGACGGAAGACGAGACGCACGCCGGCGGCCGCATTCTCCTGGACGGCCAGCAGACGTTCGAAAGCGCGGGCCGTGAAGGGGCACTGCAGGTCGCCAAACAGCACCAGGGTCACCGGGGCCCAGGGGGCCCCACGCACGGCGGCCTGGCCATCGTCGGGAATCGCATAGGTCTTGTCGGGGTCGAGCGCCGGCTGCGGCGGAGTGGCCGACGGCAGGGCCGCCGCGGCCCCATCCCCGCCCGCGGCGCGGTTGCGCGTGAACAGCACGGCCGCCAGCTGGTGCGCCGGAACGCCGTCCGAGACCAACTCCCGCGCCTTGGCCAGTTCCTCCTCGATGACCGCCGAGAATGCCTCGACCGGCTGCGCGCCCCGCATCAGCCGTCCGTTGATGAGGAAATTGGGTGTGCCGCGACAGCCGTAGCGTTCGGCCCGTTCCTTGTCGCGTCGCACGAGCTCGGCCGTGCGTGGGTCTGCGAAGTCGGCGCGGAACTGGCGCAGGTCGAGACCGAGGTCTTCGGCGTACCGTTCGAGGTCCGGCTCGCTGAGCGCATGGGCGTTGGCGAAGAGCTGCTCGTGGTAGGGCCAGAATTGTCCTTGACGCATTGCCGCCACCGCGGCCTTGGCGGCTCCAAAGGCCTCGGCGTGGTAGGGCAGGGGGTTGTGTCGGAACGCAAAGCGCACGCTCCCCTCGTACTTCTGAGCCAGGGCCTTCAACGTACTCTGCACGCGCCGACAGTAGGGGCACTGGAAGTCGTCGAATTCTTCTATGAAAACAGGGGCATCGCGTGGGCCGAACGTGGGCACGTCGGGCTCCAGGCCCAGCGATTCAATGCCGGCGACGCTCCCATCGGCGGCGTCGCCGCAGAGCATGGAGAGGCGGCAACCTGCGAACAACACGCCGGTCAGGATCAGGGCCAGAGAGGCCCCTCGGCTGGCGAAACCCGGACGACGACGCATGCGGCCCTCCCCCTTCCGAGGTCCATTGCTGCCGGTTGTATGCCGAACGCCCGACCCGAATCAAGCGTCGGGTCGATTGCCGCGCGGCGCCACGCAGGGCAGCCGTTGGGGGCCGTCCCACGCGTTGCGGCTCAGCCAGGGGGCGCGCGCAAGGTGGTGACCGGGGCGTCCAGGCGGCCGTTCAGCCGCCCGGAGCCGCCTCAGGACTTCGAAAGGGAAAACGGACGAGCGGATGGGTGGGGGGGAGCCGCTAGCAGCGCTCGAAGAGGCCGGCCGCGCCCATGCCGCCGCCGATGCACATGGACACAACGCCGTAGCGCGCGTTGCGGCGCTTCATTTCGTACATCAGCTGGACCGTGAGTTTGGCGCCCGTGCAGCCGAGCGGGTGGCCGAGCGCAATGGCGCCGCCGTTCACGTTGACGCGCTCTTCCGGGATGCCGAGTTCGCGCACGCAGTACACGGCCTGCGCTGCAAAGGCTTCGTTGATTTCCCAGAGGTCGATGTCTTGGACCTTGAGGCCCGTCGCCTTGAGCAACTTCGGGATGGCGTAGGCCGGGCCGACGCCCATGATTTCAGGCGGCACGCCCACCACCTGGAAGTTGCGGAAGTACGCCATGGGTTTGAGCCCCAGGCTCTTCGCCTTTTCGGCCGACATGACCATGACCGCAGCGGCGGCGTCGTTCATCTGCGACGAGTTGCCCGCCGTCACGGAACCGGTGGCGCGGAAGGCCGGGCGCAGAGCCGCCAAGGACTCGGGCGTGGTCTCGCGCGGCCCTTCGTCGACTTCGTGCATCTTCGTGGTGCCGTCGGCATCGCGGTAGGGGACCGGAACGTATTGTTCTTTGAAGGTGCCCTCCTTGAGGGCCGCGAGCGCTCGCTGCTGGCTGCGCAACGCGAACGCGTCTTGGACTTGACGCGATACGTTGTAGCGTTCGGCCACGAGCTCGGCCGTGATGCCCATGGGCGTGTAGACCTCGGGCGCCGTGTCCATCATCTCGGGGTCGGGCGCCGGCTTGTTGCCGCCCATCGGGACCATGCTCATGGTCTCGACACCCCCCGCGATGATGACGTCGGAGAAGCCACACATGATGTTCTGTGCAGCCAGGGCGATGGTCTGCAGGCCGGACGAGCAGAACCGGTTGACCGTCAGGCCGGATACCGAGATGGGCAAGCCCGCCTTGAGCGCGATGACGCGCGCCACGTTCATGCCCGCTTCGCCCTCCGGGAAGGCGCAGCCCAGGATGACGTCGTCGATGTCGGCCGGATCGACGGGGCTCGCGCGTTTGACGACTTCCTTGACCACGAGCGCGCCCAGCAATTCGGGGCGGACGTTGCGCAAGGTGCCTTTGCCGGCCTTGCCGACGGGCGTTCTCGCCGCGGAAACGATGACAGCTTCCCTCATAGCCTTTGCACTCCTTGCAAATGGATGCCGTTGTTCTCTCTGGGGCCGCCCGAACCCGCCATGGCGGCCGTTGGGCCGGCGGCGGGTTCGGCGACCGTTCCCCGCGGACGCGTACGCCGCATCCTAGTTCCGCAGCGGCTTGTTCGTCATGAGCATGTGCTGCATGCGCGCTTGGGACTTCTCTTCCCCAATCAGGCTCATGAACACTTCGCGTTCGAGTTCGAGCAGGCGGTCTTCGGTGACGACAGTGCCCTCGTCGACATCGCCGCCGCAAAGCACGTAGGCCAGCTTGCGACCGATGAGCTCGTCATGGTCGCTGATGGCGCCCCCGAGCTTCATCTGGTACAGGCCCAATTTGGCCGTGGCCCAGCCGGTGCGCCCCGGCATGATGAGGTTGTCGGGTTCGAGCGGCGGCTGGTAGCCCATGTCGGCGAGGCCGATGGCGACCCGCTTGGCCTCTGCGATCTGGATGTCGCGGTTCGTCTGCACGACGTCGAAGGGGCGCAGGAAGCCGATGCCGCGCGCCTCGTCGCCCGACATGGCGACCTTGGCCATGCCGATGGCCATGAAGGCCTTCTGGACCAGCGCGAAGCGGTCCATCTTGACGTCCTTCGGTACGGCGCCGACCGTACGCATGACCATCTCTTTGCAGCCGCCGCCGCCCGGGATGAGGCCGACGCCGACTTCGACGAGGCCCATGTAGGTCTCGGCGTTGGCAACGATGCGGTCGCAAGGCAGGCAGACTTCGCAACCGCCGCCGAGCACCATCTGGAACGGCGCTGCGACGACCGGCACGGCGCAGTACCGCATGGCCTTGTTCACTTCCTGGAAGGCCTTGACGATCTGCTCGATGGGCGCCCATTCCTTCTGCTGCGCATACATGAGCAGGAGCAGCAGGTTGGCGCCGACCGAGAAGTTCTTGCCCTGGTTGGCGATGACGATGGCCTTGTACTTGTCTTCGGCGAGGTGGATGCCTTCCCACATCATGCGCACGATGTCGTCGTCGATGGCGTTCATCTTCGAGTGGAACTCGATGCCCAGAACGCCGTCGCCGAGGTCGACAAGCGATGCGCTGGTGTTGGACTGGAGCACCCGGCCGTCGTCGTGCAGGGTCTTCAAGCAGATGTTGCGCTTGTCTTGCGCAATCGGCCGATAGGACTTGGTTTCTTTGTCCCAGAAGTAGCGCTGCCCTTTGAGGTCGAGGTAGAACGAGCCGTAGCCGGCCGTGAGCACCTGTTTGACCCAGGCGGGCACCTTGAAGCCGAGCGCCTCGATCTTGGGAATGGAGTCGGCGAGGCCGAGGGCATCCCACGTCTCGAAGGGGCCGAGCTCCCAGTTGAAGCCCCACTTCATGGCGTTGTCGATGTTGACGATGTCATCGGCGATTTCGCCGACCCGGTTGGCGGCGTAGACCAGGCTGCGGGCCATGAGTTTCCACAGGAACTGGCCGTACTTGTCGTCGACGGCCAGCGCCTTGCGGATGCGCTTGGCGGGCTCTTCGACGCCCTTCGTCGCTTTGGCGGGCGCGAGCTTCGGGCGCGCCGTGGGCACGTATTCGAGCGTGGTCGGGTTGATCTGGAAATAGGCCTTGTCGGCGCCGCTGCCAGTCTTCTTGTAGAAGCCCTGCTTCGTCTTGTTGCCGAGCCAGCCGTTCTGGACCATCTTCTGCAGCCACTCGGGGACCTGGAAGACGTCGCGATCTTCGTCGGCTGCGGGCGACTCAAGGCACGTGCGGGCCACGTGGGCGAACGTGTCGAGGCCAACGAGGTCGGCCGTGCGGAATGCGGCGCTCTTCGGGCGGCCGACCGGCGTGCCCACCAATTCGTCGACTTCTTCGACGGTGAGCCCATCGGTGGTCATCTGGTGGATGGTCGCCATCATGGCATGGACGCCGATGCGGTTGGCCACGAAGTTGGGGGTGTCTTTGCCGTAGACGACGCCCTTGCCGAGCACGTCGGCGCCGAAGGTCGCCACGGTTTCGACGACCTCGGGCAGCGTGCTGGGCCCAACCACAAACTCCAGCAAGCGCATGTGGCGGACAGGATTGAAGAAATGCGTGACGAGGAAATGCTGCTTGAACGCGTCGCCGCGGCCCTCGGTCATGCCCTGGATGCTCAACCCCGAGGTGTTGGAACTGATGATGCAGTCGGGCCGGCAGATCTGCTCAAGTTTGGCAAACAAGCTCCGCTTGATGTCCATGTTCTCGACGACAACTTCGATGACCCAGTCGCAATCGGCCAGCCGATGCAAGTCGTCTTCGAGGTTGCCGGTCTCGACGTAGCGCGCAAATTCTGGCGCGTAGAACGGACACATCGGCTGCCGGGTCTTGAGCGCCTTGTCGACGGCGGAGACGGCAAACATGTCGCGCTTGGCCTTGATTTGCCGTTCCGTTTCGCCGAGGTTAGGCGGCACGATATCCAGCAACAGGCAAGGGGTCCTCGTGTTGGCGAGAAGTGCCGCGATGCCACTTCCCATGACGCCGGCACCGAGAACCGCAACCTTCCGGATCTTGCGTTTCATGAGCCCTTCCTCCCTTGGGGTGATGCGTCTTACGAACCACGACGAGCGGCGCGATGATAACGCAGTGTGTCACAGAGCACAAGCCCGATGCGACGCCCCGTGCGGGGACCCCGATGGGCATGCGCGGACGAGGCACGGGGCGGTATGGCCTCGGCACCGACTTTGGGTTGCGTGCGGCTTCATCCTTGCTTATACTCCATGTTTACCGAGGCTGCGCCTTAGCGCAATGCCGTTTTCGGCGGTCGCGGTCCAGCGGATTCGGCGGGCGTGACAAGGAGACGGGGCATGGAGAACTTCATCGACGGTGGGTTCCATCAGGGGGACAAGATCCAGGGCGTCGTGATCGGGATTGTGGTCGACAACAAGCACCCCGAGGGCGAGTACCGGGTCAAGGTGAAGTTTCCTTGGATCAAGGAATCGGACTCCAAGTACACCGACAGCCCCGACAAGGAAGACTTCCTCTCGAACTGGGCCCGTATTGCGACGTTCATGGGCGGTCCCGACCGGGGCTCCTTCTGGCTGCCCGAAGTCGACGATGAGGTGCTTGTTGCCTTCGAACACGGCGACATTCGTCGGCCTTTCGTTCTGGCTGCGCTCTGGAACGGCAAAGACAAGACCATCCACGACAATGAGTCGCAGGGCGGCGAGAACAACTGGCGCACCATTCGTTCGCGTTCGGGGCACGTGCTGCAGTTCTACGACAAAGAGGGCGAAGACAAGATCATCATGCAGACCAAGACGGCCGTGGGCGAGTGTCCGACCGACCACCACAGCCGCACCGGTCACTTCATCGCGATGGATTGCTCGAGCGGGGCCGAGAAGATCGAAATCTACGACGGTCCGCAGAAGAATTACCTGCTTATCGATTCCACCAACAACCAGATCACCATGGAATCGAAAGAGGGCAACATCACCATCAAAGCGCCCCAGGGCAAGGTGCTCATCGACTGCAAGCAGCTCGAGACCAAGAGCTCCGACACCACCACGATGAACAGCACTGCGGCCATGAAGGTCAACGGCAGCGCGACCATCGACGTCATCGCCTCGTCGGTTCAGACCATCAAGGGCTCCCTGGTCAAGATCAACTAGTTCGCTGCCGAGCCCGGCCGCGCGCGTCTTCTCTCCTCATCGAACGGCCATTCGCCCACAGACGTCTACGGCCGGAGCGCCGATGCGGCGCGGGGGCACTGGCCTGCGCGCGTTTTACCGCGGGTCCAGGTTGCGGCCGGTCGGCCGCATGTGCGCCGACATCGGCCCACGCTGCACGGGCGCAGTCCTATCCGACTTGGATGCGACGAGGGAAGGTCGGCCGTCGGCCGCTAGGGGCCGGCCGAAGGGCGGGATGGGGCCGGGTCAGCCGCCGGTGATGACGTCGCCGCTGCCCTCGACCAGCTGGCCCATGCCGCCGCAGTGCTGGTCCTGGTCGCCGAGGCGGTGCGCAGCCTTGTCGTTGATGAACACCGTGCCGCTGCCGACCTTGGCCACCCAGGTGTTGGGGCCGCAACAGGCGGCATGGATGCCGGCGTCGTCGACGCGCAGAGCCGGCCGGCCGTTGACGAGCACGTCGGGCGACCCGGTGATGGCCGGGCCAATGCAGGGATGCGCGCACCCGGGACAGCCGTGCGCGTCGGCGGGGACCTGCGAGTTGTCACCAAGTCTTCCCTGGGGTGGCATGGGGCCCTCCTGTGAACCATTCGGGAAAGCACGCACCGAAAACAGAGTCTAGCCGCCCGGCGTGCGGGATCAAGCGCCGATGCGTCCCGGCGCGCTCGTGGCGGGCGCGTCGGGCCGGGCGCGTGGATTGAGGCTACTCCTCGACCCGCAAGAGGTACAGCTTGTCGACGAGCACGCGACCTTCGGCGGCGTTGCCGTCCTTCCGGTCGATCTTGAGACCGAGCGTCTTGACGGAAGCGGCGTTCCAGCCTTCGGCCAGGTGGCGCACGAAGACCTCGTGGCGGCGCCATTCGCCGTCGACGATGATGGGATCGGATGTGCCCACGATGCCCTGGTTGTAGGGCGCGTACTTGTCGAATTCGACGAGCTCGACGCGGAGCTGGTGCTTCTGCCCGTCGGCCGATTTCACGATGATGCCCACCTTGAGATAGCCCGACAAATCGGCCACCTCGGCCTTGCCCTCTTCGGTGCCCTTGAAGTATTCGAAGTACCCGCAGGCACTCAAGTCGTCGAACGGCAGTTTGAACAGGATTTCCATGACGCCCTTCTGCTCGGCGTACTCGGAGAGGATGCACTTGCCGTCGCGGTACGTCCACGTGCCGAAGAATGCCTCTCGGCGATTCTTGCGCAGGTTCTTGTCGGCGATGGGCCCGTCGTAGTCGTTGAGGATGTCCCACGACCCGGGGATGGGATCGGGCACGGTGGGGGTCAGGCCGACGACGGCCTTCTTGGGCTTCACCTCGACCTCGACGGTGCGTTTGACCGTGCCGGAGGACGTGGTGACGTCGACGGTCAACACATCGGTTCCCCCTTTGCAGTCTTCGGGGATGGTGTATTCGATCTTGAAGTTGTCGTCGCGGTCGAATGTGCCCTTACAAGGCCCTGATGACGTCCACTTGAAAACGAACTTCTCATCTTTGTAGTCAATGTGTTTGACGAGGGCGACGCGCACGGTGGCGCCGGCGTCGGCATTGACCCGAATGGCGCCGCCGGGCTTGCCGTTGCGGCTCGGCGCCGGCGTGGTCTCGACGGCTTTGATCGGGTCGGCCTTCCTTTTCTCGCAGGCCGACGGAAGTGCCAGAAGCAACAAAGCCGCCACGACGATCGCTACCCGGAACGCCATTTCCTCTCACCCCTTTCCGTTACGGAACCGGAACGTGCAGCGATCCTATCCCGTCAGGGCCGGGCTTGGCAAGCCCACAATGGGCCGGCGCGTGGGGCGCGAACAACGCGTCGCCGGGGTTCGGCGCGAGCCCTTGGCGTGCTAAACCGCCGCCTCGGGTGGCGCTCGGCGGGCCCCACCGTCTCGATTCCTTCGCGCTCCGGGATTGACAAGGCGTTCGACCTCCCCTAGAAACACCGCCCGGCGGGCGTCTTGGTCACAGGAGTACCCCATGCCGAACAAGTGTGAACACCTCAAGCCTGGTATCGAGTGCGTTTTCTGGAAGCCGAAGCGTGGCTGCACCTACGCTGGCGGTGGCTGTTCGCCGGTCGTCGACTCTTGCGAAGGCTGCGAGCACGTGGGCACCTTCCCGGCCGGACGGTATTGCACGGTATACGCCGATCCCGCGTACAAGTGGTCGGTTGGCGCCTGCAATTTCGCGACCCACGTCAAGAGCGACGTGGTCCAGGAAGCGCGCAAACTGAACCCGTTGAAGGCGTCCAAGCGCGCCGCGCGCGGCCGGTAGTTTGCGCGGCTGACCTCCGCCGCGCGACGCCGCCCCACCCGGCCGTCGTCGCGCGCCCCCAGTCCCGCCGGAGCTGCGCGACGGCGTGGCTCAGGTTGCCGCGCCCGACGCCGGCGCCGTCTGCTAGCGTCGAACCGGGTTCGGACCTGTCGCGTCGGAGGCCGCATGCTCGATCTGCACGGGTGCCTCGTGGCCCTCGTTACGCCCTTTTCGGGTGGACGGCCCGATCTGCACTCACTCAGGCAGCACGCGTCGCGTTTGCTGGCCGATGGCGTTCACGGGCTGGTTCCGTGCGGCACCACCGGCGAAGCGGCGACTCTCGCCGACGACGAGTTCGTGGCGGTTGTCGGCACCGTGGTCGATGCGGCCGCGGGACGGGTGCCGGTCGTCGCGGGCTCGGGGACCAACTGCACGGCTCAGACCATCGCGCGCACCCGCCTCGCCGCGCAGGCCGGGGCCGACGCTGCGCTCGTGGTGGTGCCGCCGTACAACAAGCCCACGCCCGAGGGCCAATTCCGTCACTTTGCAGCCGTTGCCGACGCCGTCGACCTGCCGCTCGTGCTGTACAACGTGCCAAGCCGCGTCGGCACGAACCTCCTGCCGCAGACGGTGCGCCGGCTGGTCGCCGAATGTCCGCGCATCGTCGGCCTCAAGGAAGCCTCGGGCGACCTCGCACAGGTCAGCGTCCTGTTGCGCGACGTAGGTTCGCGCCTGGCCGTCCTGGCCGGCGACGATGCCTGGACGCTGCCGCTCATGGCGCTCGGGGCGCGGGGCGTCGTGTCGGTGGCGGGCAACGTTGCGCCGGCGGCGATGGTGGCTCTCGTCGAGCACGTCGAGTCCGGCCGGCTGCCCGAGGCGCGCCGCCTGCACGGCGATCTTCTCGACCTCTTCTCGGCACTGTTCGCCGAATCGAACCCCATTCCCGTGAAGACCGCTCTCTCGCTGCTGGGGCGTATGCCAGGCGAGTTTCGTCTGCCCCTCTGCGCGGCGCAGCCCGAGACGGCCGAGCGCCTGCGGCTCGTGCTGGAGCGGCTACGGGTCCTGTAGCGCCTCGCCGGTGCGCCGTTCGCGCCGAACGGTGCCGGCGGCGCCCCGGGATGAATACAAAGGAAAGCGCGATTTCCTTTGAGCGCGGGTGACAGGGCCACGGCGTTCTGCTAGCATCCGCGCTCATGACCACCTTGTTCGACCTCCTGTCAGAGGAAGATCCCGCATGCCCGCCCGTCACGACCTCATCCGCCGGAATACCCGGTGGCTTGGTCTCCTTGTCTGCGGCGTCTGTGTGCTGGCCGGGCCCGCTGCCCAAGCGGTCGTCTACTCGACGCCCGTCGTCGTCGAGAGCGAGGAGGATCTGTACGAACTCTACGAGAACGGGCAACTGAGCGACGAAGGGCTCGACCGCCTGCTCGAGATGTTCCGCAGCAAGGTCGATCCCAACACGGCCGAACGCCAAGTGCTGTTCGACTTGCCGGGCATGACGTATCCGCTCGTCGACGCGCTACTCGAACGCCGCGCCCGAGAGCCGTTCCGCAAGGTGGAGGAACTGCTCTCGGTGCCGTTGCCCGACGAGGTTCTCGTCCAGATTCGGCCCTTTCTGCGCATCGTTCCGCCCGGTGTGGCCCCGCGGCCCGTTTCGGGTCGCGCGCGGATCGAGTTCATCGATCATTTCGACGACGACTACGTTCCGGCCGAGTACTTCATGGCTGAGTTGAAGATCCTCGACTGGGTGCAACTCGGCTTCCACGGCATCTTCCAAGAGGAATTCGGCGACTTCAAACTCCACCGCGGCATCGACGACCCGCGCGAGTCGTTCTTGACGACTCCCGGTTTCGACTTCGCCTGGCAGCCGGCGCGCTTCCTGAACAATTCGCGGTTCTCGGCCCTGGTCGACCGGCCCACCTGGGCCGTCGTGGCGGGTCACTTCCGTGCGGGCTTCGGCCAGCGGCTGGTTTTTGACAACACCGACCGCAGCGATCCGCACGGGCTCTATCCCGATCAGGCGGCCTATCTCTCGTATGAGTCGCGACCCCGGTTTCGCCTCTACGAGGCGTCCATGCTCGGCGTCGGCGGTCGGCTCAAGTCGCTTCCGCTCGGTGCCGTGCAACTCGACATGACGTCGTTCTACTCCTACCGCTGGCGCGACTCGTACTTCGACCAGTTCTACCCGCACATCGCCTTCACGCCCAACAGCTTCGAACCGTTGGCGGCGGGCGTCGACGATCTCGAACGCTCTCGCCACCGGGTCAACTACCACACCGTGCGCGATGTCTGGGCCGAGCACACCTTCGGTGGCAACGTGACCGTGCGCGTGGGCGACGACGCGCACGTGGGGGCCACGGCCTACGGCGAGGTCATCGACTGGCGCCTGGGAGGCTGGGATCTGTTCGATTTCTCGCCGAGCAGCCCGATTCCGAACAAGCGCTGGCACGGCGCGAGCGGCATCGACTTCGCGGTGCGGCTCGGCAACGTCAGCCTGTTCGGTGAATACGCCTTTGCATTCGCGGTGGGGCGCTCGGGGCCGTTTGGCGAACAACAGGATCTGTTTGGCCACGCGGGCGCCGTGCGTGCCCTGTTCGAGTACCACACGTGGCAACTCGACCTGGCCGCCTTCGCATACTCGCACGACTTCGCCAACCCGCGCAGCCGCGGCACGGCGGTGGCCGACGAGTTTCGGGGAGGCAGGGGCCGCAACGAATACGCCCTCTCGGCCGACGTGACCTACTCGCCAGTGCCTCCCGTCAGGCTGCGCGCCGAACTCCTGCCGTACTTCCATCCGGCCGAGTCGTGTCCGACGCTCGGCGAAGTTGGCGACTTCGCAGGCGGTTTGTATGACTACGACGTGCAGAACGATCTCGTCGCCGGCGGCTGGACGTGCGCCGAGCGGGGACGTCGTTTCGGCCTGAGCATGCTCGTGCGCGCCGACTGGGAAGTCATCAAGAAGCTCACGCTCGCAAGTTGGGTCTCGTGGCACGACAAGGACCTCGAACACGTGGGCACCGAGGACACGTCGTTCTCCAACCAGAAGGGAAGCAGCAAGCCGGGCGAGCGCAACATCTCTTACGGCCGACCGCTCGGCCAGCGCGTCCAGTGGACCCTCCAACTCAGCACCAACCTCGTGCCGCGCACGTCGCTCACGGCCCACTACGCCCTGTCGTTGCTCGACGACGGCACGGCGCGGTTCGACCATTCCATGCTCATGGCGCACGTGCTGTACGGCGAAGCGCGGGTGCGGGCCTTCGACTGGTGGACCCTCGTCGCGCGTCTGCGCTGGGGGCCCGACACCGTGCAGAACGCGTACTACCCCGCGGCCTGCTGTCAGCAAGTCGTGTTCGACCCGCTTTCGGACGAGGTCGACGTCAGCCCCTGGAATGCTCGCGGCAACGAACTCATCGAGACCTACCTGCAGAACGAATTCAAGCCCATCGACGGCATGCTCATCAAACTGCGCTACACGTTCCGGCACTTCGTCCACAAGGGCGCGTGGGAAAATGCCGACGATCTCGACGTCTACTTTGGGCCGGGCGACTGGGCCCATGAACTGCGCTTTTCGACCGAGTACCGTTTCTGAGGCCCGCACGGGCGGCTAGGGCGCTCGGTCGCAGCGCCGACCGGGCGAACGGAAGGTGAGAAGGACCATGGCAGGCGGTGCGCGGACGTTGTGGTTCGGCGGCCTGGTTATCCTCGTGGCGTGGGTTGGAGCCTGCGCGAGCGACGAGGGGGGCGGCACGTGCCGCGCCGACCTCACGGGGAAGGTCGTCATCAACGAGGTCTACTACGACGAGGCGGCTGGCGAGGTCGCTTTCATCGAATTGCGCGGCGATCCCGGCCTGTCCCTGAACTGCCTCAGCATCGTGGGCCGCCAGGGCAACGGCACGTGCGAGGAATCGGTTCGGTTGCGCCTGCGTGGGTTGACCCTGCCCACCGACGGCTACCTGGTCATCGCCGCGGCGCCCACGGCCACGGCTGAACTCGTCGATCCCAAGGCGAATTTTCAGAATGGCCCCGACGGTATCGAACTCGTCGACGACTGCTGCAACGGCCTCATCGTCGACGCCCTGGCCTACGGGCCGGTCAATTGCCCCGACCCCGGTGTTGGCGAAGGCGATGCTGCCGGGACCGTCGAGAAGGGCGAGTCGCTGAGCCGCTACCCGGACGGCTCCGACAGCGGGCGAAATACCGTCGATTTTTGCGCAGCGCCGCCCAGCCCGGGCCGGCCGAATGAACAGTGCGGCGGCCCGCTCCCCGGCTGCAGCGACGCGGCGGTGGCCGTCGGCGCCGTGGTCATCACCGAGGTCATGGCCAATCCCCAGTTCTCGCCCGACTGGTTCGAACTGCACAACCCGGCCGGCGAGGCCGTCACGCTTCGCAAGGACTGTTGCATCGTCGGGGAAACCGGCACGACGGCGCATGCCGATCTGCTGACCCAGGATGTCGAACTGTCGCCCGGGGGCTACGCCGTGTTCGCCAGCAAGGCGCTCGACGCGGCCTGCAACGTCCCCATCGCGTACGACTTCGGCAGTCTCAGCCTCGTCGCGAGCGGCGCCGAGGATCTCTACGTCGCGTGCGTCGTGCCACCCGAGAACGTGCCGGTCGACGCTGACAGCGTCGAGTTCGAAGGCGTCACGTACACGGTCATCGATTCCGTCACCTACGATTTCAGCGCGGCCGGCGCCGAAAAGGGCTACTCCCTCAGCGTTTGCCCCGACGCCGCGACGGCAGAGGCCAACGACGACCCGCAGGAATGGGCCCCTGCCGACCCGGCCGACCTCTATTGCACGCTCGAAGGCAGTGAGTACGGCACGCCGGGCGGCCCGAGCCGTGAGTGTCCAGGGCCCGGCACGCCGTGTGGCCCCGGCGAATGTCAGTTCACCGAGCTGCTGATTGCCCCGGCCGAAAGCGCCAAGGAATGGCTCGAAGTCTGCAATTGCGCCGCCGAGCCGCGAGACCTGCAAGGCTGCCGGCTCCAGGAAGGCGGGGCCGCGGCGGGCACCGTCGACAACGAGTACACGCTGCCCGCGCGCAGCGTTTTGCGCCTCGAACCTGGCCAGTGCGCGCTGTTGACGACGGGCTCGTGCATCGATCAACCGCAGCCGTGCGGCGAGTACCGCAGCGTCAGCTTCAACAACACCAAGCATGAGTTCCTCGAACTCATGTGCCCAGCCTACGATGCATCCGGCGAACGCGTCGACGTCGATGGCGATGGCGACGTCGACGAAGCCGACATGCAGCAGATCGACCGGGTCGAATACAGCCTGGGCAACAAGTCCCCCACGCGCACGGGGTACACCTGGAATCTGTCGGCCGACGCGGTCTGCGCCGGCGGCCCGGCGCCGGGGGCCTGTCGTTGGTGCGAGGCCGACGAAGAAGCGTTCTACGACAACGTCAACCGCGGCACGCCCGGCACCACCAACCGTCTCTGCCCCGCTGCACCGCGCTGGCCCGGAGCCGGCGAGCTCGTCTTCACCGAGATCCTGCCCGACGCCGTGACCGGCACCGGTGAATGGATGGAACTGTTCAACCCCACCGGGCAAGATTTCGACCTGCAAGGCTGTCGCCTCGCCAAGACGCCCGGCACCACCGGCGTATCGTACGCCATCCCGCTCGCACTCACGGCCACGGTGCAGGCCGACAGCCACTTCATCCTCGCCAAGGCGGCGAGCGCCTGCGACGCCGCCACCGGCTGCGATCCCACGGCCTGCGAGGTGTTCGGCGACGCGCCGTGCCTGGCGTACGGCACCATCACGATGCCCGACGACACCCCCGACGTCCGCATTGCGCTTCTGTGCCCGCTCGGGGGCGCCGACGGCAGCTGCCCCGAGGCGGGGGCCGAGGTCGAAGTCGCCGCCGTCGTCTACAACCCCACGGGCGGGGAAGAGGCCGTGGACGGCTGCAGCCATCAACTCAGCGGCGACGGCTACGGCCCCGGCGTCACGCCCGGCGACAACTGGTGTACGACCCCAGTCTGCGAAAGCGCCTCGGGCGTCGACAACGTCGGCTCTCCGGGCGCGCACAATCCCGACTGCCCGCCGCCGCTCACCCCGCCCAAATACGGCGACCTCATCTTCACGGAGATCATGGCCGACGCCGAGGGCGAGTCGGACTGGCTCGAGCTGCACTCGCTCGTGGCCGACGTGCGCGACGTGCGGGGCTGCAAGCTCGTGCGCGAGTCGGGCTCGACCTTCGAAGACGACACGCTGCCGGACACCCTGGCGACGCAGGTCGCCGCCAATGGCTACCTCGTGCTGCACGAAGACGCGTGTCCACCCGAATTCGCGGGCTTCTGCGCGAGTTTCGGTTCGGTCACGCTGCCGAAAACGACCGCCGACGTGTCCGTGCGCCTGTTCTGCCCGTGTCCCCCCGCCTCCGGCGCCTGCGTGCCCTGCGATCCGGCCATGCGCGGTTGCGAGGCGGGTCTGTTCCTGGTCGACGCCGTGCAATACAACGTCGCCGGGGGGCCCCAGGTGCAAGATGCCTACAGCCTCAGTCTTGCGCCCACAGGGTTCAGCGCCGCGGCCAACGACGAAGCCGGCAACTGGTGCCAGGCGGCGTCCGATGCGACCTACGCCGTCGGCAGCGGCAACCACGGCACGCCGGGAGCCGCCAACCCGGCCTGCCCCGGCCCGGCGGCCTATCCGGCGCCCGGCGAGGTCATCATCACCGAGGTCATGATCGACCCCGAATCGTACTCCAGCAACGACGGCGAGTGGTTCGAGGTGCACAACATCGCGAGCGGCGGTCGCGAATTGCAGGGGTGTCGGCTGTCCGAGACCACGCAACCTGGCGGCACCGAGCACAACTACCTCGTTCCAATCGAGACTCCCGTGCCCATCGTCGCGGGCGGCTACGTGGTGTTCGGGCGCAGCGGCGGCGGGCTGTTGCCGGGCTGGGTGCCGTATTCGAGCCTGGGCTTCAACGACACCGACCCCGAGGCGCTCGTGCTCACGTGTCCCGACGCGGCAGGCACACCGGTCGAGATCGACCGGGTCGTCTACAACGCCACCGGCGCGCGCAGCGTGCCCACCGGGTATTCCTGGTCGCTCAGCAGCGCCTGGCTCAGCGGGGTTGGCAACGACGACCCGGCGCACTGGTGCGCTGCGGCCGATGCGGCGCTCTACGACACCCACCAGAACCGGGGCACACCGGGGCAGGCCAATGCGGCCTGCCCCTGACGGGGTCTCGGAAAACTGCGCGCCGCGGCGACCACCTCTGCCGGTCGGCAGCGGCGTCGCCGGGGCCCCCGACACCCTGCGCGGATCACGGACACGCCTCGGGTTTCGTGCACCCCGCTTCCGGGCGGCCCATCCGGTTGGGTCGCGTCTCTCGACGGAACGCCGTTTGGGGCGACTCTGTCAGAGCGCGCGTGCGGCGGCTTCGGCGTCGGCGATGAACTCGGCAATCTGACTCGTGAGCGCGTCGAGGTCGCTCTGGAACGAGAAGATCTTGCGACAGGCCCCAGCGGCCTTCACCCCGTCGGAGAACTGCTCGTGGTACAGGTCGCTCGCCATCTGGAAAGCGTCGACGCCACGGTAGGGGCTGTAGAATTCGCCCGTTCCCGGACGCGCGGGCACGGCCCGAGCGGCGGCCAGAGATGGGTCGCTCTCCACCCCGATGACGAAGTCGGGTTGCAACAGAAACCGTTCGACAGCGTCGATGACCGTGTCGTCGCGCAACCCTTCCATGGCCTGGTAGACCTTGGGGGCGAGCGCGAAGAAGGGCGTGACCACCGAGTGGCCCTGTGCGAGCAGCGGGCGAATGCGGCTTTCCTGGCGGTGCAGGCGCTCGCAGGCAAACAACAGCGTGCGCTCGAAGGCCCGGTACGCATCGGAAGTGAGCGGCGAGAAGCGCGTGATCATGAAGTCCCAAAGCGGCGTGTCGAAGTCGTACCAGCACACGTCGACCGGCAGGGGGTCTTGCTCGGTGTGAGGGGCGGCCGCGTTTCGGGCGCGCGGCAGCTGCTCGGCCAGGCGACCCGCCAGTTCGGCCAGCAGAACACCGTCGATCCCTTCGAGCGAGATCAGCAGGGTCTTGCCCTGCGACACGCGCTTCCAGTACCAGAGGATCTCGTCGCCCGGATGGCCGATGAGGCGGCGCATGAAGGCAAGCAGGTCGTCGCGGTCGCGCTTGCTGAGGCGTTGGTAGGCCTCGCTCCATTCGAGGGGCGTGCCTTCGGGACGAACGCGGGTGACGGGCGGCAACAGGGCCGACACGGGTCGGTCGAGCGCCGCGGCCACGCGACACAGCATTCCGGCCGAAAACGAGTAGCGCCCCGATTCGAGCGATTTGAGGTGCGCGGCGCTGATCTGCAGGCGCGATGCCAGGGCTTCGAGCCCCCAAGGCATCTCTTGGCGGAATTTGGCCACCTGTCCGCCAACGAAGACGTCGACATCCCGGTCTTGCGCGCGTTTCTTCGTGCGCGGCATGGGCTTTCTCCCGGCACGGCCCGCTGTCTTCACCTCGGCGTTTGGCAACCGCCGCGGGCCAACGTTCTCATGGATCGGACGCCCTGGGGGAGCCCCCCGGCGAGAGGGTAGTATACATGCTTCCCGCTACGTGTCTTCCTTTCGATGGTCCCGGCCGCCGTCTTCCCGCTCGGGGCCGTCGTCACGACCCGGTTGCCGCAAGCCAGGGGCCGCACGAACCGCGGCGCACGCCGACGCTGGGCGTTGCCCTCTGCGGGTTCGCGTGCGCGCTGCTCGCCGCAGCCTGCGGCTCGGCAGGCGACTCCGGTGGCGGCAACGGCTCCGCGCCCACCATGACCGTCGTCGTCATCGATGTCGGCCAGGGCGATGCCATGCTCATCATCGGGCCCGGCACGGCCGACAGTACGAGTCCGCCGCGCAGCGTGCTCATCGACAGCGGGCTCGGTCAAGACGGGTTCCGCGACCCGGAGGGCAAGGCCGTCGCAAGCGTACGCGCCGCGCTCGACAGGCACCTGCCGCCCGGGGACACGCTCGATGTGTTCATCGCCACGCACTGCGACGCCGACCATGTGGGCGGGGTCGGGGCCCTCGTCGCCAACGGCTTCACCGACGACGCCACCTGGTTCGTCCAGGGGACGGCCGACCAGACGCACTGTGACGATACCGCACCTTACACCGCCGGGGGGGTCCGGATGGCGCCCAGGGATGCCGGCGAGATCCTGCTCGGCCAGGGTGCCCGGCTGCGCGTCGTGGCGGCCGAGGGCCGGGTCAGAGCCGGCGGTCCCGTCCTCGGAGACGGCGACAACGAAGACAGCATCGCGGTGCTTCTGTCGTTTGGCGCGTTCGATCTGTTCACGGGCGGCGACCTGAGCGGCGCACCGCTGACGCAGCTCGTGGCCGAGCGCGACGCCGAGCTGCGGGCCGATGTGGCGAAGTTGAACCACCACGGCGCCGGCGCCGACGCGAACCCCCCCGAGTTCTTGGAGGCCGTGTCGCCGCAGATCGTGCTCATCTCGGTCGGCGACAGCGCCAGCTGCGGGCCGGGCTTCAACCAATACGGCCACCCCACGCAAGTGGCGCTCGACGCCATCGGCGCGACGGCCACCGTGCAGCACATCTACCAGACTGAAACGGGCGGAGAGAAAAGCGGCGGGAGCGATTGCCAGCCGCAGACGCCGCGGCAATACCCTGCGGGGGTCGGTCTCAGCGTGGCCGACGGCAACATCGTGCTGACGACCGACGGCGAAACGTTCTCTATTGCGCTTCCCGACGGCACTGGGCGCAGCTACTCGGCCGAGTGATCGCGCCACCGCCCGCACGCCGGCGTACTCAGGCTACGCGAGCGACATGCGCTGCCAGAGGGTGGCGAGCGGCTCGTCGACGCGCCACGTCACCACCGCCGCTCCGGCCGCGCGGAGCACCCGCACCAACGCGGCGCGCTGCGCGCGTGCCGAATCGTCGGCGAGTGCGCTCAGTCGCAGCGCGAGCGGGTCGAGCGGGCCTTCGGCGTCGGGGGCCGCGTCGGGCACAAGCAGCACGAGGCGATGGCGCCGGGCGCGGGCGAGGGCCAGGGCCCGCAGGAACGGGCGGGGCTCCACCACGTCGTACAGGTCGCTCAGCACGAGCACGACGTGCGGTCCGGCGCCGCCGGCGAGCACGCGCTCGATGGCGCGCGTGAGGCCGCGCGCCTTGTCGCCGGGGGCGCTGCCCACGCGAACGGGCAGCTCGATGCCGTGGAGGCGCGCATACTGGCGCAGGGCTGCGAAGTCTGGCGATGCGGCGAGTGCCGGCGGCTGAACGCGGCTCGCAGCCACGCGCGCGCGGCGTGCCAACTCCTCGTCGACGAAGGCGAACACGGCGTCGGGGTCGTATTCGGCTGCACCACGCGGCCGCGAGCCGGGGCGTCGTACGGGGACGCCCTTCTGCCGTTCGAGGTAGGAGCCGACGCGCGCGACGAGCTCGCCATCGGTGACGAGCGTCTGGGCTTCGTGGACGACCGCGTGCACGTCGAGGAGTTCGTCGACGAAGGCGTGGGTGGCCCTGGAGCCGACCGCGGGTGGCAGAAACGCGTGCACGCCGCGATCGAAGGTGACGAGCCCGAGGCGGTGGCGGCGTTCGGCCAGAACATGCGCCAGCGTGTAGGCGAGCGTCACCGCACGGTCGATGGCGGCCTGGCCCGGCACACCGGCCCGCATGGAGGCCGAGACGTCGAGCGCCACGTAGATCGACAGGGTCAGGTCGGCATCGAACTCCTTGACGACGAGTCGGCCGAGGCGCGCCGACGCCTTCCACGCGATGCTGCGGAAGGCGTCGCCCGGTCGGTGGTCGCGCAGTTCCCGAATGTCGGTGCCGGGCCCGCGCAGGCGCCGCCGGCGGCCTTGCAGACCTTCCTCGATGGTCGTACGCGTCGTCGCTGATGGGCGGCGGAGCGCCAGTTCGAACCTTCTTGGCGGGCGTACGCGCAGTTCGAGCGGGGCGGGCAGATAGTGTTCGAGCGCGAAGAGCCCATGGGGGTCGTCGAGCAGCAGACGCAGTCCGTGCACGAACCAGATGCCGCTGCGCCGCGCGACGAGCTCGACGACCGCCTGGCCGTCGGGGGCGAGCCACGCCCAGGCCTCGGCCGGCGCCAGTTCGGGCGAAGCGACGGGGCAGATCCGCGCCCCGCGCACGAGCGGCGCGAGCGGGGCCAGCGAGACCTGCACGCGCACCGCGATGGGGTCGTCGGCCCTTGGCAAGGACGGCCCGGCCGGACCCATGAGCCGGGCGCCGATGCCCGCCGCCCGCGCGACCCCGCGCACGTGGCGCACCCGCAGCCAGCCCGTTGCCAGAAGCCCAACCGGGGCAAGCGCCCAGAGCAGCAGCACGGGCTGCCCCGCGGCGAGCCCCGCGGCGACAAACGCCAGCGAGACTCCGGCGAGCGCCCAGCCTCGGCGCGTGACGCGCTGGATCATGGCAGTGGCCGCTCGGAGTAGGCCACGTTGGCGAGTGCCTCGTCGACCACGCGGGCCGCCGTGAGCCCATCGAGCTGGGCGTCCGGGGTCAGCATGAGGCGGTGACCGAAGACGGCCGGCGCGAGGCGACGAACATCGTCGGGCAACACGAAGGTACGGCCCAGGATGAGCGCGCACGCCTTCGCCGCTCGCATCAGCATGAGCGAGCCGCGCGGCGAGGCGCCGAGCGTGACCTTGGGATGCTCGCGCGTGAAACGCGCGAGTCGCACGATGTAGTCGCGCAGTTCCTCGTCGATGTGGACGCGCTCGGCCTCGCTCGACAGATCCAGGATCTCGTTCGGTTGGACGAGCGGACGCACATCGGACACGGGCGCGCCGTAGAGGTCGAGCATGCGCGCCTCGTCGGCCGCCGAGGGGTAGTCGAGGACGATCTTGAACAGGAAGCGGTCGAGCTGCGCTTCGGGCAGCAGGTAGACGCCTTCTTCTTCGACGGGGTTCTGAGTCGCAAGCACCATGAACGGGGGATCGAGGCGCAGGGTGGTGCCTTCGATGGTGACCTGGCTCTCCTGCATGGCCTCGAGCAGCGCCGATTGGGTCTTGGCCGGGGCCCGGTTGATCTCGTCGCCGAGCACGATCTGCGCAAAGACGGGGCCGCGGCGCAACACGAATTCGTTGCGCTTCACATCGAGCACGTAGGTGCCGGTGATGTCGGCCGGCAGCAGGTCGGGGGTGAACTGGATGCGCTTGAACGTGCAGCCGAGCGTGCCGGCAAAAGCCTTGACCAGCGTCGTCTTGGCGATGCCGGGCACGCCTTCGAGGAGCACGTGGCCGCGGGCGAGGAGGGCCACGAGCAGCATCTCGACCGACTGCGGTGAACCGACGAAGGCGTGGGCGATCTCGGCGAGGAAACGCGTGCGTAGCGCGCGCACACGGGCCGCGGTGTCCGGGGCCACACCGGTGAGGGGGAGGGCGACATCGTTCGACATGGGCTAGGGAGCCTTTCCGGCCGCCGGGGGCTGTCCGGCGCCTGCATCCGCGGGGCGCAGCGCGTCGATCCGGTCGTAGAGTTGCATGAAGTCCTGGGGCGAGACGCGCCGCTGGCCGGCCACGCGGGCCAGCGCGCCGCGGGCCGCGGCCAGGCCCGGCACGTCGGCGCCGTGCGGGTACCAGCGATCGAGGCGCGCTTGCAGCCAGCTGAGCGGCGAGCGGAAGTCGGCCTGCTGGCGGGCGCGCAGCATGGCGGACACCTGGTCGGCCGCCGCCGAACGCGTGGGCAGGCTCTCGGGCTGCCAGGCAAACGCACGCCCGCGCGGGCGGCGGAGGGCGCCGCGCGCTAGCGCCGCGAAGACCAACAGGACTCCGCCGAGCACCAGCGTGCGTCCGAGAGGCGTCGCCAGGTGCTGGTCGAGGTTGGCAAAAGCCGCGTCGATGGCCGCGATGGATGCCGCGAAGAAGTCATGGACGTCCCGCACGTTGCGCATGGACGGCACGTAGCGGCCGCTGTGTCGCGCACCGGGCAGGACGAGCTGGATGTCGCACCAATCGGTGACGCAATAGTAGCGCAGCAAGTTGGCCGCGAACTGTTTGTTGCCGCGGGCCCGACGCAGCATGTCGTTGATGAAGAGAGAAGCATCGGCGACCACGAGCAGTCGTCCGGCGTCCACCGTGCGTTCGAGCACGAGGGCGCTGTCGCTCTCGGGGTCACCGAAGGGCACGATGGGCTGACTGGCGGCCGGCTCGGCGACGGTGCGGACGGCCGTTGGGTGGTTCGCAACGATGGCATCGGTGTTGAAGAACAGGAAATGCTCGCTGGCTGGACCGAGTTCGAAAACGGGCCAGGCGTTTGCGCCGCCGAGGTGCAGCGGGTGGTCGGGAGGTGCCGAGACGCGTTCGAGGCCAACGGCGCGGAGCAGCGCTTCGGACTGACCAAAATCATCGGCCACCACGAGTCGCCCGCCGTCTTCGATGAAGCGCCGCAAATCCTTGATGGGCAACGGTCGTTCGGGGAACAGCAGCCAGAGCACGTCTTCGGCGGTCACCTTCCGCCAGTCGACCTGCGTCGTGGGCGACAGGCGCACCTGGGCCTCGGCGGCCGTTTGCATGAGGGCCGAGAGGCCGTTCCAGGCGTCGCTTTCGAGGGCGTAGTCGTCGTCGAGTGGCGCGCCGGCCGCAGAACGGGCGCTGAGGAGCGCGGCGAGCAGGAGCGCCACAACCGGCCCGGCCGTCGGGCGGCGCGCGGGGGCCGGGGGGGCCGGGGCGGCCGCCACTTGCAGCTCGCCGACCAGCGAGAGCGCTCGTTCGAGCGTTGGACCGGCGGCCGCAGGCAGGTCGAAGTACCCCCTTTCGACGGCAGCGGCGAGGCTTGCCAGGGTTTCGGCGTGCTCGGGCAAGCGCTTCGCGAGCGTTGGCAGCGACTCGCCGGGCGTTGCACGGCCCCAGGCTGCGCCCGCAAGGCCAAGCATCCGCAGGACTCGCACCCAGAGGGCCGCGAGTCGTGCGCGATGGGGCATGACCTGCACGTCGATGCGTTCGAATTCGCCGCGGTGCGGGACGGCAACCCGGAGGACGAGCATCTCGTGGGCCGGTCCGGACACGCGCAAGACGTAGTCGCCGTCGCTGAGCGGCCCGAGACTGAAGCGGCCGTTCGCGAGCGTTGTGAACTGCGCAACGGGCGGACCGGCGTCCGGTGCGTAGAGCCCAACTTGCGCGAGGCCAAGCGGCGCTCGGGCGTGCGCGTCGAACACGGTCCCCGCAACGGTGCGGCGCACTCGTTTCTCGGCGAGCGGTGCGCCGAGGCCGACATGCGCTTGCAGGAGGGGCAGCGATGTGAGGGGGGCAGCGGGGTCTGCTTGCCGGCGTGCACGGCGTCGGCCGACCCAGAGCAGCGTCCGGCGGCCGTAGCGGACGATCGCGAACAGCGCGAGCAGCGTTGCGAGCGGGATGACGTACGCCAACACCGGCAGCCGAGCGGGTGCCGGCGGGACGACGGCGATCGCGCTTGACTGGGCAGGTTCCTCCCAAAGGGCATCGGGCGTCGAGCGCGCCCGCAGGGAAACGGGACGGCCAACATCGCCATCGGGGAGTCCGCCGGGGGCGATGTCGAGCGCGAAATGGCCGTCGGGGCCCGTGACCGCGGGCAACACCGGCAGGTCGTCGGCCAGGAGGGTGATGAGGCGTCCGCCCAGCGGGCCCTGCGCTGTGCGAAGCGCCCCGGCACCGCGCAGGCCGGTTTCGCTGCGGACGACGCGCAGGGTCAGTTCGGGGCGCACGGAGACGATCAGCGGGCGGCGCACCCGGACGGGGTTGAAGCGGGCGTCCCCGACGAGCAGGGCTTCGACCACGTGCTCGCCCGGAGGTGGCAGATCGTTCGGACGAAGCGCCCACAGCGCGGCCCCGTCGGCGTCGGTGAGAAGTTCCTGCGCGGGGTGATCGTCGATCTGGACGCGCACGACGCGTCCCATGGCCGGCCGGCCACGGTGCTGCGCCCGCACGAAGATTTCGACGGACTGTTCGCCCGCCCGGGCGCGAGCAGGGCGGACCACGACGA
Source organism: uncultured Myxococcales bacterium (assembly GCA_964422715.1). GTDB lineage: Bacteria > Myxococcota_A > UBA9042 > PWKZ01 > CAYRCM01 > CAYRCM01. The sequence continues at coordinate 120,657 of CAYRCM010000001.1, forward strand.
GCAGCTGCGGATGGAAACGACGGATGTCCGTGTCGTGGCGACTGCGGGCCGAGCCGAAGCGCCGGCCGCCCACATACTCGGCCACGACGCTGGCCGGACCGGCGGAGGCTCCGCCCGCAAAGCAGGCGTTCAGCTCCGCCGGCCTCAGCCACAGCTCGTAGCGGCCATCGTCGTCGGTACGCACCGACCAGGCCGGGCACGACCCGACGCGGAGCAGCACCGTTTCCCCGCTGAGCGCCCGGCCCTGGTCGTCGCGCAGCAGCCCGCCGAGCCGCATGGCGCCATCGTCGCGGTCGCCGAGTTGGATGTCGAGCGACGTGCGGGCGCGCACCTGCAAGTCGTTTCCGGCCGCGCGCGCAATCGGCGGCCCGGCAACCCATAGCAACGCGAGGGCGAGGAGCCCTCGACCCGCGTCCGCGAAACACATCCGCGCCTCCCCGGTCGCCCACTGTGCCGCATTCCGCGTGAGCCCTGCAAGTCCCGGACGCCCGCGCACCGATGCGATTGACGGCCCCGCCGGGCGTTCCCTATCATACGCCGCGCCCTTGGGAACGTCTGGCGCAGGGATTTGCCATGCCACTCCGAATCGAGCCCCTCCGATTGTTTGCGCAGGCCGCCTCCGAGGCCAGCGCTACGCAGCTCCTCGTCATGCTGGCCGTGCTGGTGGTCGTTCTGGGACTGATCGTCGTCCTGCTGCGCGCCCAGCGGCGCCGCCGGCGCGGCCAGGCCGAGGCACCGGCGCGCGACCGCGACCGCGTTGCCGACCGGCCGACCGAGGCCGCGCTCGGCGACGAACTCGCCGATGAGTCCGGCGCGGCGGTCGCGCCGGACGGGGCGGAGCCGGCCCGTGCCAAGGCCGCGCCCGGCGCGGCGGCCGAAACGCCGAAGTCCGCTGCGGCACCCAGCGCGGAGCCGGCCGTCAAGACGGCGCCGGCGGCCGAGACGCCTGCCTTCGTCGTGATGCCCCCGGCCACCATGCGTGACGGGTTGGCGCGCACCAAGAAGGAGGGGTTCGTAGCCCGGCTCGGCGGCCTCTTCCGGGGCAAGCAGCTCGACGACCAACTGCTCGACCAGGTGGACGAAGTGCTGCTCACGTCCGACATCGGCGTGCGCACGGCGCAGAAACTCGTCGACGGCATGCGCGCGGCATTGACGCGCAAGGCGCTGTCCGACGCTGATGCGGTCTGGCAGTATCTCCGCGTGCGCAGCGAAGAGATCCTCGCCGGCGTGGCCGGCAAGGCAACCGACAGCCCCATCGACCTCAGTGAGGGTCCGGAAGTCATGGTCATGGTGGGGGTCAACGGCACCGGCAAGACGACGACCATTGGCAAACTCGCCGCGCGCTACGCCGCCGAAGGGCGCAAGGTGCTGCTGGCGGCCGGCGACACCTTCCGCGCTGCGGCCGTCGAGCAACTCGCCGTCTGGGCGCGGCGCGTCAACGTTGCCATTCATGAGGGAGCCGACGAGGCCGACCCGGCGTCGGTGGTGTTCGACGCGCTCAATCGGGCGCGCGCCGAAGGCTACGACCTCGTCATCGTCGACACCGCCGGTCGGCTTCACACCAAAGTCAACCTCATGGAGGAACTCAAGAAGGTCACGCGTGTCATTGGCAAGGCACGCGCCGGCGCCCCCCATCACGTGTACCTGGTGCTCGACGCGACCACCGGCCAGAACGCCATCCAGCAGGCATCCATCTTCAAAGACGCCGTGCACCTGACGGGCATCGTGCTCACCAAGCTCGACGGCACGGCGCGGGGTGGGGTTGTGCTCGGCATCTGCGACGAGCTCGGCATCCCCATCCGCTACGTCGGTGTCGGCGAGCGGCTCCAGGATCTCCGCCCGTTCGACGCGCGCGAGTTCATCGACGCGCTTTTCGCCGAGAACTGAGGCGGGGCCCGGGCTGGGGGGGTCTGAGGGGGCAGCACGCCCTCGGGTGTGCTGCGGCGCCCCTTCGGCGGCCGCCAAAACCTTCCTTCCGGGGACTTGCAGAGCGGCGCTGCCTGGGCTACACTCGCGCCTGCGTTTTGGAGGAGTCCGATTCTTGCGAAATACATAGCGGTTTCACGGCTGAGGCGCCATGTCTGGCGCTCGGTCCGACACGCTGGAGCAGGTGAGGTCATGTCGAGAATCCGGACGCTGGTGGTCGCTGTCGTGGGCGCCCTGGCCATCTTCGAGGCCAGTCCGGGCCTGGCCGTCGAGAAGTACGAAGAAAACATCCGCGTCATCCAGCAGAAGCCGTTTCTGCGCAAGATGCGCGCCGAAGTGTCCCCGTTCTTCGGCGTCAACGTGAACGATGCTCGATTCCGCCACATGGGGTTGGGCTTCGTCGCCAACTTCTATCCGATCGAGAACCTGAGCGTCGGTGCCACCTACACGACGTTCAACTGGTTCGGGCTCGGCGCCAGCAACGACCTGCTCGATTGGTCCTACATGACCGACGCCGGCAAGCGCAGCCAGCAGGATACGCTGCAGTACCCTCGGCTCATCGACTTGCGCCAGTACGTGGGCGGCCAACTCTCCTATCTGCCCGTCTACGGCAAGTTCATTCTGTTCGGCACGTGGATCGTGCACTTCGACGCCTATCTCACGGCCGGCGCCGGTGCGTTCTGGACCCGCACCGGCGTCCATCCGTCGGGCAACATCGGGCTTGGCGCGCACCTGTTTCTCACGCGTTGGCTGACGCTCTTTGCCGAGTCGCGGGTGTTCATGCATCGCGAAGACTTCCGCGGCACGAACAGTCTCGGCGACGAATTCGTCACCAACGTCATGTTCCAGACCGGCTTCAGTTTCTTCCTGCCACCGAGTTTCACCTACCGGTACGCGAAGTAGAAAGGCGGTGGGGAGGAGAATTTCGATGCGACGATGGCTACTGCTCGGGTGCGCGATTCTGGGTCTGGGCCTCTCCGTGGCGGCCGAAGCCCGGCAGGTCGACCTCTCGGAAGCGCCCATCATTCGTCAGCGCAACAACTGGCACAAGGGCCGGTTTGAAGTCTCTCCGGCGATCGGCGTGACGCTCGACAACCTCTACGTGCGCAGCATGCTGCTCGGGTTGTCCGCCGAATACTTCCCGACAACCTGGCTGGGCGTCGGCGTCGACTTCCGCTACGGGCTGCCCTTCAACACGGGCCTCGCCGACGACGTCGAGGGCTACGTCAATCGCTGGAACGATCGCGAGCGAAACCAGGTCCTCCAGGGTGAGAAAGATCCGCAGGATCAGCATCTTCAGGAGGCAAGTTTCACCCACATTGGCATCATCGCCGGGGCGCATCTAACGCTCATCCCCATCTCCGGCAAGTTCATGCTCTTCGATGCCGCCCAGTTGGCCTTCGACTTCCACTTCTTGGCTGGCGGTGGCTACGTGCGCGTGGCGGGTACCGGCGACCTCAAGGATGCCGATACGTTCTATCCCATGCTCGGGGCGGGCTTCCGGCTCTTCATCCTCGACTTCTTCGGCATCTCGGTGCAGGTGCGCGACTACATCGTGAAGATGGCTGAGACCTCGCCGCTCGGATACTACAACGTGGCGATGGACGAAGACCTGGGCCGTCTGACGTCCACGTTCGTCCGCGCTGGCGCTCGCAAAGAGTGGCGCAATAACTGGGAAATCACATTCGGCATCTGCTTCCAGTTCCCCACCGAACTCACGCACGAGCCCTGACATGAGCCTTTCCCGGCTGCGGCAGGTTGCGTTTTTCGCAGCCACCTTCTTGTGGCTTGCAAACTCTGCACAAGCGGGTCACTACGACCTCGTCGACATCGACCAGATCCCGGCGCCTGAACGCGAGCGGCTCGTCGGCCAGGGCGTCACCAACACGCTGCAACTGCTCGAACGCGGCGCCAAACGCAAGGATCGCGGGGCTCTCGCCCGCAAGGCCCAGATTCCGCGCAAGACGCTCGACCTTTGGGTGCGCTTCTGCGACCTGCTGCGGGTCGACGGCGTCGGTCCCAAGATGGCTGCGCTGTTCCAGGCCTGCAAGGTGTTCGAGGTCAAGACGTTCCGCAACGAGACCCCCGCGGCGTTGCTGCTCAAGATGCAGGAAGCCAACGCGCGCGAACAGATCTCCGAGATTCTGCCCACCGAGGGTCACCTCGAAGCATGGATCGGCCAGGCCAAGCGTCTCCCCATCATCGTCGAGTAGCGACCGAGGTTTCTCCATGCGAAAGCCGCTTGAGTGGGCCGCGCGCAGCCGCGCGCGGCTGGTGGTTTGTGCGCTGGTGGCGGCGGGCGGGCAGGTGGGCGTCTCCATCATTGGCGGACGGCTCCTCTGGCTCGAGTCCCACTCCGTGGTGGCCAATTTTCTGGTCACAGTGCTCTGGATGGGTCTTCTCGCCCTGTTCTCCTATGTCGAGGCGCTGCTTCTCGGCGACTTGCTGCTACCGGGCGCCTGGCGCGAACGGACGCTGCTCGGCAAAATCGACGTCCCGCTGCCGCGTCGCGATAGCGCCGACGCCTCGGCCGACGACGACGACGCGCCCCTCGAACCGGGCGGCATCAAGAAATACACGGTGCATTTCTCGCTGATCCTGACGGCCCTCATCGCTGGCAACGTCTTCCTGGGCAATATTCTGTCGTCCCATGCCCTTACCAACCTGAAGCGCATCCACTACGAGACCGTGCTGCGCTCCGACGGGAGGGATTCGCGCCTCGAAGTCATCGGCATCATTGCTGACATGCGTCAACCCGAGGAAACCACCGACTTCGCCCTCAGACTGGTCGGCCTGCTCGACGACGGCGACGCAGAGGTGGCCGTCGCGGCCGCCGACGGCCTTGCCCACATCGCACGGCGCATGCGCCTCAGCATGGAAACCCTCGCAGAACGCAAGGAACCTCAACGCTGGGAGCGCGACCTGTACCAGAAACTACGGCGGGTGGCCGCGGAACCCTTGCGCAAGCAGTTTCGGCAGGGTTCAGCGGCGATGAAGCGTGCGACCGCCGGGGCGCTCGGGGCCCTCGAAGAAGAGGATGCCGTCGATCTGTTCGTTTTGCAGCTCGGGCGTCCGCAGTGCGATGCGGCGACCGCCGAGGCCATCATCGTGGCGCTCGGAGACATGCGTTCGTTGTTCGGGCTCGACCCCCTCGTCTCGGTGCTCGCGGGCGACTATCCCGCCGCCGCACAAGTCAAGGCTTCCTGGGCGCTCGGCGAAATCATGGCGTCCTTCGAGCCCCAGCGGCCGCGTTCGCACCCGCTGGCCGACCAGGAACTCACGCGTGAACCCTACGGCATCGAAAAGGCCGTCACCTACTTGGGGCAGCGCCTGTTCACACTCTCCGACGCGCGTGTTCGCTGTGCGCTGGTCAGCGGGATTCGCCGATTCCGAGACGCGCGCTTCGTCCGGCCGCTCCTCGATCTCTTCGAGCGCGCCGATAGCACGTACGAGTGCCCGCGCGAGGAACTCGCGCGGCGCCACGGCGCGCCCGAGCTGCTGTCGCGTCCCGAATCCATCCGGATGAAGGTGCTCGACGCGCTTGCAGCCATGGCCGTGGGCAACGCCGAGGTTCGCGCCTGGGCCGAACGTCAGTCGGCCCGCGGCAACTTCGGCACGGAGCTGCAGCGCCAGATCGATCACTTGCTCGAACTTGTGCGGGCCAAGGAAGGGCCAAGGTAGCGCCGTGCGCCTGTTTCGCGGCATTCGGCAGCTCGTAACCGTCGATCCGAGCCGCTCCGACGACGTTGCACCCGGTGCGCGCGCCTTGGGAGTCATCCCCGCTGCGGCGCTACTCGTCGACGACGCTGGCGTCGTCACGTGGCTCGGGCCGGAACGCGCCGCTCCCGCAATTGCCGGGATGAGAGTCGTCGACCTTGCCGGGAGCATCGTCACGCCCGGTTTCGTCGACTGCCACACGCACATCGTCTACGGGGGCGACCGCGCGGCCGACTTCGCGCAGCGCGCGGCGGGGGCATCCTACGAGCAGATCGCGGCGCGGGGCGGCGGCATCCAGACGACCGTCCGGGCGACCCGGGCGGCGCGCGATGAAGACTTGCTCGCCAGCGCCGAGCGGCGACTGCGGCGACTGCTTTCCATGGGGGTGACCACGGCCGAGGTCAAGTCCGGCTACGGCCTCGACCCGCACCACGAACTTCGTCTGCTGCGGGTCATCCGCGAACTCGGCCGCGTCCAGCCCGTCCGGGTCGTGCCGACGTTTCTCGGGGCCCACGTGGTCCCGACGGCGTTCGGCACGACGCGCGAAGCCTACGTCGCCGCCCTGCTCGATGACATGCTGCCGGCCGTCGCCCGCGACGGACTCGCCGAATTTTGCGATGTTTTCTGCGAGGTTGGCGCGTTCGACCTGGCGTCCAGTGCGCGCATTCTCGAAGCGGCCCGCGCGCTTGGCCTGGGCCTGAAGGTGCACGCCGAGCAGCTCAGTCATCTGGGGGCGGCGCGGCTGGCCGCACGCCTGGGCGCGACGTCGGCCGACCACCTCGAATTCGCCGACGCATCCGACGCCGAGGCCTTGGCCGCGGCGGGCACGGTCGCCGTGCTCCTGCCGGGGGCCTCTCTGTTCCTCGGCGCGAAACGTTGGGCGCCGGCGCGGCTGCTCCTCGATGCGGGGGTCGCAGTGGCCCTCAGCACCGACTGCAACCCCGGCTCGGCCAACACGACGCATCTGCCGTTGATGGCGACGCTCGGCTGCACCTGCCTCGCCATGGCGCCGCACGAGGCCCTGTGGGGTATCACGCGTGCAGCGGCGCGCGCCGTGCGCCGCGAGAGCACAGCCGGACAACTTGCGCCGGGCCGCGCGGCCGACTTCGTTGTTCTCGATCTGCCGGACATCGTCCATCTGCCGTACGAATTCGGGGCCAACCCGGTGCGCGCCACGTACATCCAAGGCCAGTGCGTCTACTCAGCCGCTCCAGAGTTCCGCCCGGGGGCGTCGATTGGCGATTGACGCGGGTACCGCGCGGCATAAACTAGCGCCCGCAAGTGTTTTCGACTTGCCGCCTCGGGGGGGCGGGTGCAGCGCGGCGCGTATTGCGTTGTACGGAGGACAGCATGAGTCATCGATGGTTGTTTGGGGCCGTCATCGTCGCCTCGTTCGTAGGCGTCTCGGACGCGGCGTGGTCGCAAGAGAGCGACCCAGGTACTGGCCAGGCGCGCATCCAACTCGGGGTTGAGTATGCCGTGCCCAAAGTCGACGGCGAGACCTACGACCAACACACCTTCGAGACGCCCACGGTCCTGCTTCTGCAAGGACTCGACCGGGCGCAGAACTACACGTTTTCGCTCGTGCCCGGCACCGACCAGTACGAACCGGGCGAACTCATCATCGAACCGAAGTGCTGGAAACTGAAGAAGGTCGGCAAGAACCTCAAGGCATGGACCTGCGAGAAGGTCGTCAAGTTCAAGAAGGCCTCCAAGAAGCCGGCGACCGCACCGGCGCCAGCACCGGTTCCGGCCCCACCTGACGACGTCCCGCCCATGCCGCCCGACGTCCCGCCCGTGCCGCCCGAGGCTCCGCCTGCGCCGCCGACTCCTCAGCCCTAGTCCCGCCAATCTCAACCGCCGGCCCCCGCCGACGCCCGCGGGGCCCCAGGCTCCCGGTCTTCGTCAGTCCGTGACCCATTTCGTGGATGACGGGCAGTCGAAACGGTAGGCTGGCTCGTTCGTGTCCGGCCTGCCGTTGGCTCGCAGTCGGGCGGGGCAGGGCGGCCCTTACGAACCGCTGCTGTCCATAAGTTTTCGGATTTTCTTCAACAACTCGCTGTTGGCAGACTTGAGGTCGGCGACCTCGTTTCGCAGTTCCTCGTTCTCGGTACGCAGTTCGTCGAGGTCACCGCCGCCTTCGGAGTCCTTTTTGCGCAGGGTCTCGATCTCCTGCTGGAGGGCGGCCAGGCGCTTGACACCGTCGCGCTGATCGCGTTCGTAGGATTCGCGAAGCATGCGCAAGCGGTCGTTTTCAGACGTGAGATCGGAGAGTTGCTGCCGCATCGTCTGCAGCGCGCCCGCCGACGTGCCCCCCGCGTTGGCGGCCTCGGTGGCTTCCTCGGCCGCAATGCGCGCCTTGTCCCGTTCGCGAATGGCTTGTTTCAACTCTCGTTCGATTGTGGCCGAGCGTTCCTCTGCCGCCTGGAGTTGCTCGCGCGTACGTTCGAGGCGACGCTGGTCTTCGCGCGCGCTCTCCAATTCCTTGCGCAGGGCGTCGCCGGTTTCGGCGAGCGGACGCAATTCGCGAATTTCGTTGCGCAAACGTTCCAACTCCGCTTGCGCCGCAGTCAGAGTCTCGCGATCGGCACGAAGCCGCAGCACTTCTGCCCGGACTTCGAGCAATTCGGGCTCCAACTTGGCCAGTGTGGTCCGCGCCTCGTTGCGCTGCGTCTCGGCCTCGGCCAGAGCCGACTCGAGGCGTTCGCGTTCGCGCGCAAGGGCCCCGGTCTCGGAGCGCAGCTGGCCCACCAGCGTCTCGGACTCGGCCGCCGCGCGCTGCACCGTGGACAGACTTGCCCGCAAACCCTCGGTTTCGGTCTTGGCGTTGGCGAGTGCCTGCTCGAATTCGGCCTTGACGCGCTTGCCCGTACCTTCGAGGTCCTCGATGACGGCCAGCGCACGGCGTCTCTCGGTGGCGGTCTTCTCGTTCTCCTTGCGGAGTTGGTGCGCCTGTTCTTCGGCCGCATCGCGCGCGGCCAACGCGTTGTCGCGTTCTTTTTCGGCCGCAGTGAGCGAGACTTCGGCTTCCTTCTGGGCCTTGCGCGCGCCGCGCGCTTCACTGCGCGCGTCGTCACGGTCGATGCGCAGCGCCGCCAACTCGGCCGCGAGCCGTTCGCGAGCCTCGATATTCTGCAAAACGGCTTGCTTGGCCTCGTCGCGTTCGGCCACGAGCGCTTCGAGGCCCGCGCGGGCGTCGTCGCGTTCGCGGCATACGGAGTCGAAGGAGTCCTTCATGCGACGGTATTGCTCGCGCAGCTCGTCGCGTTCCTCGGTGAGGGCCTGGCAGGCGGAACGCGCGGCGTCTCGTTCGCGTTCGAGCGAGCCGATGCCGCCGATGGTGCGTTCCTTTTCTTCGCGCAGGTCTTTGAGGCTGCCTTCGGCCAGCGCGGCGCGCGATCGGGCGTCGTCGAGGTCGCCGACCATCGCGTCGCGCTCGCGACGCAGGGCTTCGAGCTCGGAGCGATCGCGGTCGCGCTCACTCGTCAGGCTGACCAGCGCACTCTTGAGCGCGTCGCGTTCGGCGCGCAGGTCGTCGCGCTGTCGCCCAATGCTCTGTGCCGAGTCGCGGACTTCGGCCTGCAAAGCGGCCACCTGCTCGCTCAGTGCCCGATTCGCGCGCTCGGCCTCGTCGCGGTCCTGCTCGGTCTGGCTCACCAAAGCGCGCAAGCGGTCCAATTCGGCCTGCAGGCCTTCCCCCTGGGCACCGAGCCGCGAACGTTCGGCCGTTTCACCCGCCAGTTGCTTCTCGATGCGGCCCGCCCGCTCGTTGGCAGCGTCGCGGTCGGCGACGAGCGAGCGAATCTGCTCGTCGGCTTCGGCGAGGGCCGCCTCCTGGTCTTCGGCCTGCTTCTGCAAGCGCTGGACCTCGGCTTGCAGGGCGACGGCCCGTTCTTCGGCTTCCTCGGCCCGTTCGTGGGCCTTGTTGCGCGACGACACGACGTCATCGAGCTCGCCCTTGAGGGAACTGGCTTCGTCTTCGGTTTCGTCTTGGAGCGAGCCGACCGTCTGGGCTAGCGAGTCGCGCTCCATCTCGACCATGGCCAGACGATCGCTGAGTTCGCGTTCGGTGCGCTTGAGCGCCGCAAACTGCTCCTCGATAGCCCGGAGCGCCTGGACTTCGCGCTTGCCCGCTTCGACCTGGCGTCGCAGTTGTTCGATCTCATCGTGAGCGCCGCGTTCGGCCTTGCTGCTCAGCGCGGCGGCCTCACCGGCCTCGCGGCGGGTCGCGGCGAGTTCGGCCTCCTTGCCGTTGAGCGCCTCGGTCAACTCGCGCACGCGGGTCTCGGCGGCCGCGAGCGCATCGGCGCGCGCGTCGAGCGCCAGCCGCTGCTGTTCGGCGGCCTCGCGCGCTTCGGCGAGTTGTGCACGCAGTCGATCGAGCGTGCCCGCGTCGACGAGACCGGCGTCGTCGTCCTCTTCGACCAACTCATCGGCGTCCAACTCGACCGGCGGCTCACCATCGGCGCTGTCGCCGCCGTCGAAGTCGGGCTCAGGTTCGGGCAGGTCGAGTGCGACGGCCGGCTGAAATGCCGGGGCCGGCACGCCGCGCGGCACGACCGTCGCATTGAGCAATGGCTCGTCGAATGCCGGCGGCGGGACCTCGTGTTGTGGCACAGGCTCGGGCGGGAACGCACTCGGATCAGGCGGCGCCATGGGGGGCAGGGCACCGGGATCGCCCGGGTACGGCGCACCGAACCCCGGGGGAGGGCCCGCCTCAAACGGGGGCAGCCCGCCGCCCCCATAGGGCGGCCCCATGGGAACCGGCGCGTAGGCCGGCGGCGGCAGAACGGCCTCGGGGACGGGGACTGGGGGCGCGAACCCCGGTGGAGGGCCTATGGGCGCAGGGGCGGCCCCGGGAGGCGGGGCGCCTTGAGGCGGAAGCGCCTGCCGGTCGACGTCGTCGAGGAAGAACTGGACTTCGAAGTTGCCGCAGTAAAACGTCGTATCTACGCGTAGTTCAGCCTCTTCGATGCGTTGGCGTTCGAGGTAGGTGCCGTTGCTGCTCTGCAGGTCGTAGAGCTTGTAGAGCCCGCCGGTGTAGGCCACCTGACCGTGCTTGCGCGACACCGTGTTGTTGGCCGTGCGAATGTCGCAGTCGCGGTGCCGACCAATGCTGACGAACGGGTTGTTGCGGTTGACTTGGATCTCGTGTTGCGTTCCGTCATCGAGTCGGTAGAGCAGCCTAGCCAACGCGAAACTCCTCAGTATTTGCCGGCGGACACGCCGCGCGGCCTAGAATAGACCGGCCATTCAGCGGGCGCAACGGCAAAGTGCGCCAGAATCCGTTACCTACACCGGGATTCGCGAGCCGATCCGGGGCTCACCGCGGTGTCCGTTGCGCCGCTCGGAGCGGTGGCGATGACGGGGGGCGGCGCAGGCCGCGCGACCGTCCGGACTCGGATGGACGGGAAGTGCGCAACGGCGGACGTCCGTACGCTTAGTTGACATAATATATCTTATCGGACATCAGGCCAAGGGGGGTGGCCGGGCATCGCCCAACAGGCACCGGCCTCGGCCCCACGATGCGCGCCGCAAACTACGGCGCCGAGGCGGCGGCGACAGACGGTCCACGTCAGGGCCAGGCGGGATTTCGGGTTCTCAGGTGCCGCGACAACAACGGCCCGTCAGCGGCAATCAAGGGAGGCGCAACACAGCAGGCGGTGACGGGGACGGGACGGACGCGCAAGCAGAGTTCTAGAGTACTAGATGCCCGTGACGCCGTTGCGCACGCGCAGTGTGTAGGGGTTGCAGGTGGGCGTGCCGGCGAAGCCGGGGTTGCGGTAGACACGAATGTAGTAGGTCGCGCCGTTGTCGGTGCACCAACGGCGCGTTTGCGACGTGAGCGTGTGGTTGGCCGAGTCTCGTTCGTTCGTGCATTCGCATTCGCCTGCGCCATCGGCAAACGTTTCGGGCGTGGGCGCCCCCGGAGGCCCGGCGACACTCTCCGCGTTGTTGAAGTCGGTGTAGAACTCGAAGGTCGTGTCTTGGGAGCAGATCTGGTTGGCCCCCGTGCAACCGCCGCGGTAGACGTCGTAGAGGAATTCGCCGTTGTCGTTGCGCGTGAAGTCGATGGTGAGGTGGAAGCGGTCGCAGTAGTTGCCGTTGGATCCGTTCGGATCGTCGGCCACGACCACGGAATACCAGTCTTCGTCGGCAGTGCCGTTGGACCGGGCGATGTTGCCGGACACGGCGACGAGCTGCGTGCCGGACTCGTCGCGGATGGTGCCCAGGCTCAGGGCCGCGGAGCAGGTATCGTGGTAGCCCGGGTCGGGGTAGTCCGTGACGCACTCGCAGCCGTTTTCGCCCGCGCCGTCGACGTTGGCATAGCCGACTTCGCAGGCGGTGATGTTGCAGCTGCCCGCGACGCAGGCGCGCGTGGCGTGGCCGCCGGGCGGGCACAGCGTCTCGATGGGGCCGCTGTCGATGGCGTCGTCGCAGTTGTCGTCGACGCCGTTGCAGACCTCGGTGGCCCCGGGATTGCGGTTGGGGTTGCTGTCGGCGCAGTCGCCGCTGACGGTGGCGGTCCACAGCCCAGACGCCGAGCAGAGGCACTGCGCGTCGAAGCTGACGTCGCCGTACCCGTCGGCATCCTGGTCGCGGTAGAACAAGGTGCAGCCCTGAGCGCCCGCCTCGTCGGTCTGACTGTTGCAGTTGTCGTCTTCGCCGTTGCAGATTTCGGAACGGCTCGGGTTGACCTGCGGATCGCTGTCGTTGCAGTCGTTGCCCTGCGTGGCCTGATAGAGGCCCGCACCCGTGCAGAGGCACAGGATCTGGCTTGAATCGCCGAAGCCGTCGTCGTCGGTGTCGAGGTAGAACGAAGTGCAGCCGATGGCTCCCGGATCGTTGGTGTCGCCGTCGCAGTCGTCGTCGTAGAGGGTTTCGCAGCGTTCGGTCTGACCGGGGTTGACGGCCGGGTCGAAGTCGTCGCAATCGGCGGTGTTGGTGGCGTCGTAGGGCGCAACGGGCTGGCAGAGGCAGCGGGTGAGCGCACCCCCAAAGCCGTCGTTGTCTTCGTCGACGGCGTAGGCCGTGCATCCGACAGCGTTGACTTCGTTGCTCTCGCCGTTGCAGTTGTCGTCCATGCCGGTGTTGCAGTCCTCTTGAACGCCCGGATTGACGTTGGGCAAGGCGTCGTTGCAGTCGATGGGGCTCAACTGCGGCTGGTCGGGATCGAAGCGCACCGTGAAGAAGCCTTCGGGGCCGCAAAGGCAGCGCGTGTTTTCGGTGCCGTAGCCGTCCTGGTCGCCGTCGTAGCGGTACCAGACGCACTCACCGATGACGCCTTCGTCGGTGTCGCCGTCGCAGTCATTGTCGACGCTGTCGCACACCTCGGTGGCGTTCGGGTGGGCGGTGGGGTCGCAGGGCTCGCAGTCCTGGACGTCGAGCCAGCCGTCGTTGTCGTCATCGTCGTCGCAGGCGTCGCCCACGTCGAGGCCCTGGCACGTGGAGGGCCCACCGGGACACGGCAGTTCGGCGGCGCAGGCTTCCTGGCCGGCGTTGGCCACCGTCGGGCAGTTGTCTTCGATGTCGATGATCCCGTCTTCGTCGTCATCGGGGTCGCAGGCGTTGCCCAGGCCGTCGCGATCGAGGTCGGCCTGCGTGGGGTTGGAGATGCGGGGGCAGTTGTCGTCGCAGAGTTGCGTCTCGTCGGTCTGGCACGGGTGGTCGCCCACGAAGCCGCTCAGATCGCCATCGTCGTTGATGCCGTCGTTGTCGTCGTCGGGGTCGCAAGGGTCGCCCATGCCGTCGAAGTCATTGTCTTGCTGGAGGTCGTTGAAGTAGCAGCGACAGTTGTCGTTGGCGTTGTCGACGCCGTCGTTGTCGTCGTCGGGGTCGACGCAGTCGGCGAGCGTGTCGTCGTCGCAGTCGGAGAAACCCTGGTCGACCAGACCGTCGCAGTTGTTGTCTTTGCCGTCGCAGAGTTCGAGCGCGCCCGGGAAGACCACGGGGTCGAAGGGCTCGCAATCCTGGCCGTTGATGACCCCATCGCCGTCGATGTCGGGGTCGCACGCGTCGCCCCGGCTATCGAGGTCGAAGTCGGCCTGGTCGGGGTTGTAGCCGCAGTCTTCGGCGTCGACCGACAGCGGGCAGTTGTCTTGGTCGTTCGGCACCGCGTCACCGTCGGCATCGGGGTCGAGGCAGTCGATGAGGCCGTCGTCGTCGCAGTCGGCCTCGCCGAAGTCTTCGTCGGTGAGCCCGTCGCAGTCGTTGTCGACGCGGTCGCATTCGTCGGGCGCCGGGGTCGCCGCCATGCAGACCATTTCGGCGTTGATGCAGGTAGATTCACCCCAGCAGGCGCCAAACTCGTTGGTGTTGGAGCACGGTTCGTGCGGCACTTGCTCGTCGGCCACCCCGTTGCAGTTGTTGTCGGCGCCGTCGCAGGATTCTGTTTCGGCAATGTCGGCGTCGCAGTCGCTCAAGGCGAGGTCGCCGGAAGGCAGCTGCACGCAGCCACGGGTGCCGTCGCAACGGCCGAACTCATTGACCGTGTAGCACGTGGTCTGGTAGCCACCGTTGACGAGTTTCTGGTTGCACGGACACGTGCCGCCCGTCGGGAAGCACTGCTTGACGAGCGCTCCGGTGCCCGATTCGACGTCGCGGCATTCGAAGCCGGCCGGACACGCCCGGCCGCCGGAGCAGTCGCCGCCGCAGAAGCTGCCGTCGGGTCCGTGGTCGATGCAGATATTGGCCGAGCTTGCTGCCAGCGACGCACTGCAGTCGTTGGCGGTCTCGCAGGGCTGACAGAGCCGCGGGAACTGCGGCATGCACAGGCTGACGCGATCGGGGCCCGAACCCACGAGTGCGCACGTCCAGCCGGTGGGGCACCATTCGTCACAGAAGTCGGCGCATTTGCGGCCGTCGTAGTCTTCGACGCAGTAGTTGCTGCGGCACTCGCTGCCCGTCGTGCAGGGCCAGCCGAGGCAGCCGACGCACGTTTCCGGGATGTCGCCCGCGGCGTCGTCGATCGCGACGTCCGTGTCGCCCTGCCCTGCGCTGTCGCCAGGCTTGAAGTCGCCCCCGAAATCAGGCAGGACGAAGTCGGTGCCTCCCTGGTCGAGAGGCGCAACCACGTCGCCGGTGCCCGTCGTGTCGCCGTTGCCTCCGACGTCGACAACGAGATCGTCACCGGGTGTGGTGCCCCCGCCACCCCCGCCACCCCCGCCGCAACCCCACGCGACGAAGAGGGGTAGGAGAAGCGAAAGAAGCGCAACCGAGTTTCGCCAATCGTGACGCAGACTCATGGCCATCCCCCGTCCCATGCTGTCGATCCGCGCGGAGGGCCGGGTCGTCGGCGCCGCCGGCGGGGCAAAATCTGCGAAAGATTATCAAGCGTTCTCCGCGGTGTCAACGAAGCCTGCGGGGGACTCCGGCGGGCGTGGCAGCATCGGCGCGGGCGCCGTTGACACCGCGGGCGACCCTCTGCTATGCCGCGTGCGCAACGCCGGCGCTGCGTCGGCCCGTTCCGGGCTGGGCGCGCGCGTCCCGGTCCCGCGGGAGTCGCCATGCCGCTGCTGTCGAGGCTCACACCGAACCATTGGCGATTGCTCAAGTTCTGTGTCGTGGGCACGAGCGGGCTGTTAGTGAACGAGGCCGTACTCTGGCTCTGCCAGCAGGTGCTGTACGTCGGCCTGGACCTGGACGACACTTTCCTGGGGGGCAACCGCCTGACCTGGTCCGGGGCCACCGCCATCGCGGTCGCCATCCTGACGAACTTCCTGCTCAACGACCGCTGGACCTGGGGCGATCGCGAGAAAAAGCCCGGGATTCGCAATTTTGTGTTGCGACTGGGCAAATACTACTTGATCGCGGCCGTGGCCGGCACCGTGCAGTGGCTGGCGCTCAAACTCCTTACCGAGCAAGCGGGCCTGCACTACCTGGCGTCCAACGTCGTCGGCATCGTCCTCGGCATGATGATCAACTTCGTGGCCAACAATGCCTGGACGTTCCGCCAAACGAAGCGCCGTCCGCCCGGTTGACTTGCTCGGCCACGGCCATGCTCTTGCGCCGCCGGCGGAACGGGAGTATACGGGCGCACCATCCGTGCCGGTTCCCGGCAGGCCCAAACGAAGGAGCAGGCAAGATGAGTTCGGTGCGCGTCGTCAAGCAATTGTCCCTGTTTCTCCGCAACGAACCAGGCGCCCTCGCGAACATGTTCGGGCACCTGAGCGGAGCCGGCGTGAACGTGCTGGCGCTGACGGTGACGGACTCCGTCGACCACGCGGTCATCCGGTTCGTCGTCGACGATCCGCGCAAGGCCATCCACGTGCTGGAGGAAGTCGGCGCACTCGTGCTCGACACCGACATCCTGGCACTGGCGCTTGGCAACCAACCGGGCCAGCTCACGCGGCTCGGCGTGGCGCTCAGCGAGGCCCGCGTCAACATCGAATACGCTTACGGCGGGCTCGGGCAGCACGACGAGGAAGGCATCCTGTACCTGCGCGTGTCCGACCTCGTCGCCGCTCAGCGCAAAATCGCCGAGATGCTCGCCTGATCCGCGGCGTCCGCCGCGCCATCCGGTTGTGAGTCTCCCCTGCCCTGCCTGCGTCGGCTGGCCAGTCTGGCGGCCCCCTGTGTTGCACCTTGCCCGCGCCGGGCGGGTAGTCCCCAATTCCCCACCTACTTCCCGTTTCGCGAGCGGATCCGGGCCCAATTGCGATGTCGACTGCCCCGATTTGGTGCTCGACGTGGCGCTGCCACACCTGCGCCCAAATGGCTTGCCTCCTTGCACTCAGGCCCGCCTCCACTCGCTCGGACCCGGTCGCAGGCGGGGAATTGGGGTCGCCAGACCCCGTTGCGAGCCACAGGGTAGCGAGGCGCCAAGGAGCGATCCCCCGAGGCGTACATCGGGTTCGCCGCAAGGGGAGCGACTTCGGCAACACGGGTATCCGGCGCGAAGGCGACTGGGTATCACGCCCGGCCGGGGGGGAATTCCCCGGCTGGGGTCGTCCCGCCGAGCAGGCCGCAGGCGGCCCCGACGCGCTGACCGCGCGATTCGCGCACCGTGACCACGAAGCGACTGCGGAAGAGCCGCTGCCGGAAGAGTTCGACGGCGGCGTCGCCGGGGCGGTCGAACGGCGCTCCGGGCCACGGATTGAAGGGGATGAGGTTGACCTTGCAGCGCAAGCCGTTGAGCAGGGCCACGAGGCGTTCGGCGTCGCCGGGGCGGTCATTGATGCCGGCGAGCAGCACGTACTCGATGGTGATGCGCCGGCGGGGCGGCAAGGGGTAGCGGCGCAGCGCGGCCAGCAGGGCATCGAGGGGATAGGCGCGCGCAATGGGCATGATTTCGCGGCGGACATCGTCGCTCGGCGCGTTGAGAGATACCGCGAGGCCCACCCGTCCTCGGGTGGCCGCGCCGAGCCGCTCGATGCCCGGTACGTGACCGGCCGTGGACACGGTGATGCGCCGACCGGAGTAGCGCAGACCGAGATCGTGGCCGAGCAGATCGATGGCGCGGAGCAGCGCCGTGAGGTTGTCGAGCGGTTCGCCCATGCCCATGAAGACGAGTTTGTCGGGGCGCGCCGCCAAGCCGAGCGCGGCCGGCAGACGGCCGACGGCGTAGATTTGGTCGACGATCTCGGCGGCGGACAGCTGGCGCTGCAACCCACGCTGGCCGGTGAGGCAGAAGCGGCAGCCCATGCGGCAGCCGACTTGCGTCGATACGCACTGCGTCAGCCCTGTGGGCATGGGAATGAGAACGGACTCGACGGCAGCCGCGTCGCCAGCGTGGAGCAGCAACTTGGTCGTGCCGTCGGCGTCCTGGAGCGTGTCGTGTAGCGTGAGGCCGCCGAGCGCGGCGCGGGCGGCAAGCAGACCGCGGGTTGCCCGCGACACATCGCTCATCTCATCGAAGGAGCGCGCTCCGCGGGCGTGCAGCCAGCGAAAGACCTGGCCCGCGCGAAACCGCGGCTCACCCAGGGTCGCGAACCACTCGACGAGCTCGGAGAGGCTGAGGTTCTTGAGGTCGGGCAGCGGCCCCGACGGCGCGGTCCGCGGCCCGGAGGCCAACGCCTCATGCGTCACGGAAGCAACTCGAACGCGCTGAAACAGTAGCGGATTTCCTGGGCGGCCGTCTCGGGGGCATCGGAGCCGTGCACCGTGTTGCGCGTCATGCTCTCGGCGAGATCGCGACGAATGGTGCCCGGGGCCGCCTTTTCCGGATTGGTGGCCCCCATGAGGTCGCGCCAGCGCTGGATGGCGCCCTCGCCTTCGAGAGCCATGAGCACGACCGGACCTGATGTCATGTAGGCCACGAGGTCGTTGAAGAACGGCTTGCCGACGTGGACCGCGTAGAAACCCTCGGCCAACGACTGCGTGAGGTGGACGAGCTTGAGCCCGACGACCCGCAGGCCGGCGCGCGCGATGCGCTGCAACACTTCGCCCTGCAGCCCACGGGCGACGCCGTCGGGCTTGACGATACCGAGCGTTCTTTCGAGAGCCATGAGGAGGTCCTTTCCTGTTCAGCCACCCGCCCGCGGCGGGCCGGAACACACGCACACGGCGCGGCCCTCCCTGGAGAGCGCGCCTACAGCACGGCTGCCAACGTGGAGCCGATCTCGGCCGGAGAGGCTGCCACGCGAACGCCGCACGCCTGCAACGTTGCGATCTTGTGCGCCGCCTTGCCGGAGCCGCCCGATATGATGGCCCCGGCGTGGCCCATGCGGCGCCCTGGCGGCGCCGTCTGGCCGGCGATGAAGGCCACGACCGGCTTCGTCATGTGGTCACGTACGAAAGCCGCGGCTTCTTCTTCGGCCTGGCCGCCAATCTCACCGATGAGCACGACGGCCTGCGTGTCGCCGTCGGCTTCGAAGGCCGCCAGCGCATCGACGAACGAGGTGCCGACAACGGGATCGCCACCGACGCCGAGACACGTGGATTGGCCGAGGCCGAGGGCGCTGAGCTGCCCGACGGCCTCATAGGTGAGCGTGCCCGAACGGGAAATGACCCCGACGGAGCCCGGCCGGTGGATGAAGCCGGGCATGATGCCCACCTTGCCGACCCCGGGCGTGATGATGCCCGGGGTGTTGGGCCCGATGAGGCGGGTCGCGCGGCCGCGCAAGAACGCCCGCACGCGCACCATGTCGAGCGTGGGAATGCCCTCGGTGATGCACACGACCAGCGCCACGTCGGCGGCAGCCGATTCGAGAATGGCGTCGGCGGCGAAGGGCGCGGGAACGAAGATGACGCTGACGTCGGCGCCGGTGGCCTGAACCGCGCTCTGCACGGTGTCGAAAACCGGCAGCCCCTGCTCTTTGGAACCGCCGCGGCCCGGCACGACGCCCCCCACTACCGCCGTGTGGTACGCCAGCATCTGCTCGGTGTGGAAGCGGCCCTGATTGCCCGTGATGCCCTGCACCAGCACCCGGGAGGACGCGTTGAACCAGATACTCATGCGGCTCTTCCTCGTACGCGCGACGGGCTAGGCGGCGCGGCGCGCAGCGGCCACCACTTTCTCAGCGGCTTCGCGGAGCGTGTCGGCGGGCACGATGGGCAGACCCGAACCCGCGAGAATGGACTTGCCGGCGTCGACGTTGGTGCCGGCGAGGCGCACGACGATGGGCACCTGCGGCCGCACGCGCTCGAACGCGCGCAGCAGGCCCTCGGCGATCATGTCGCAGCGTACGATGCCGCCGAAGATGTTGACCAGGATGGCGTCGACGTCGTCGTGCAGCATGAGCTCGAAACTCTTGGCGACACGGTCTGCCGTGGCGCCACCCCCGATGTCGAGGAAATTGGCCGGCTCCGCGCCATAGGCCTTGATGATGTCCATCGTGGCCATAGCCAACCCGGCGCCGTTCACGAGACAGCCGATGCGGCCATCGAGGCGGATGTAGGAGAGCCCGGCTTCGGTTGCGGCGACCTCGGTGGGCTCTTCTTCGTGGATGTCACGCAGCGCCGCCACATCGGGATGGCGGTAGAGGGCGTTGGGATCGAAGGAGATTTTGCCGTCGAGCGCCACGAGTTGGTCGTCGGGCGTCACGACCAACGGGTTGATTTCGACGAGCGCGCAGTCTTTCTCGATGAAGAGCCGGCACAACGCCGGCAGGGTCTTGCCGAGTGCGCGCACGGCCTTTTCGGACAGCCCGAGGGCGAAGCCCAGGCGCCGGCTCTGGTAGCCCTGCCAGCCCACGGCCAGGTCGAGCGATTCGCGCAGGATCGCCGAAGGATCGGTTGCCGCGACCTGCTCGATGTCGACGCCACCCTGGGCACTCATGAGCACGGCGACCGCGGCGTGGTCGCGGTCGACGAGCAAGGCGCAGTACAGCTGCCGCGTGTGCGGAACCTGTTGCTCGAAATAGACGGCGCGCACGACGCGCCCGCGCGGGCCCGTCTGGGCCGTGTGCAGAGTGGCGCCCAGAAGGGCCGCGGCCGCCGTCTGGGCTTCGGCAGCGTTGCCGGCGAGGCGCACGCCGCCTGCCTTGCCGCGCCCGCCGGCCTGGATCTGGGCCTTGACGGCCAGGGGCCCGGGAGCGAGTTGGGCGATGGCTGCGGGGACTTCGGCCGGCGCCAGGGCCACCGTACCCGGAGGTACGGCGACACCGAATTGGGCGAAGAGGGCTTTGGCCTGGTATTCGTGGATTTTCACGACGCGACCTCTTTCAACTGGGCCAGCCCGGCGGCAGCGGTCCGGAGCGGGTCGAGCCCTCCCGGACGCGCGCGGCCAGCAGAGCGGCGCGCGGGGCGAGCCGCGCTAGGGGGCGGGCAGGTACATCTCCGCAGAACGGAGCGCGCTGAGGGTTCCACCGGCCGTCCGCGAGAAGCCTCCGACGACCAGTACGACACCGGCAAGCGGTCCGCGCGCGATGTGCGTGACCGTGTGCGCGAAGCGCGGATGGACGAGCGATCCGGTGGTGACAACAAGCAGTTGCGGCGCCGTGCCGGTGCGGTCGACCGAGAAGATGGCCAGGTCCGCCACGCTAACGCCGGCCGCGTCGAGACCGCCCGCGACGAGGAAGCGATCGGCGGAGAGCGCCGTGGCGTCGAGGTGAACGCGGCCCGACCATTGCGTGCGGGCGAGCCCGGCGTTGCTGAGTTGGAGAGCGCCGGCCGTGGCGTGGAAAACGAGGGCCGGCTGCGCCAGCTCGGCGTTGCCGGCGGAGAGGCTGCCGCCCAGGATGAACGCCTCGCTCGCCTGCCCCGGCAGGGTGACGGCGGCGGCAAAGGCGCGACTGCCGATGTCGGCCGCATCGACAGCCAAGGTGAGCGCCGGAGTCTCGAACCCCCCGATTTGCGAAACGAACCGTTCGATGGGAGGGGCCTCGGCAGCGCGTTCGCCCAGCGCGAACCAGGCATCGCTGCACGCGGCGTCGGCCGCATCGGCGCGAAGGCAGAGCCCGAGGGCGAAGCCGCGCGCGCCCGCGAATTGCATGTTGGCTGCTGTGACCTGGAGGTCGGCGCCGACCGTGATCCGCGCGGCGGCGGCGGAGGGTTGCCCCGCACCGTCGATGCCGCCGGCGAGGATGGCGCCGTCGGCCGTGGCCGTGAGCGCCGCAAACGGGAGGGCCGTCGGGAGCGTCGTTTCGACGGCTCTGCCGGCCTCGATGTCGATGACCACCACCGAGGGGAGTAGGGCTTCGTCGCCGGTGGGCGCGAGGGCGAACGGGACGAGCGTGCTGTCGACAGCCAGCGCGCGCGCCCCACCCGACACGACGATGCGGCCGTCGGGAAGCGCCACGGCGCGGTGGCCGACACGCGCGAGGTTGACCGCACCATCGAGCGTAGGCGTGACGAACAGGTTCGTGGCGGGGTCGTAGATCTCGACCGGGGCGAGCGCACGGTCGGCCTCGACGAAGGCGCCGTCGCTCGTGGACGCCCCGCCGATGAGCGCCACACGACCGTCGGGCAGCGCCACGGCGGCGTGGAACGCGCGTGGCGCCGTGACGTTGAGCGGGAAGAGCGTGTCGAGTGCGCAGTGGCCGGTCTGGCCCGTGGCCGCGGCACAGTGGGCGCTCGGATGGACTTCGGTGCACGGCGCGTCGTCGCCACCGGTGCAGGCGACCTCGTTCGCGAGGTGGGCCTGGAGGGCCGCCGGCGGTTGGGGCAGATCGTTCGCGCGGCCGACGGTCATCATGTGAATGTAGTAGTAGCCAGCAGCCTGCACGTCGCGGGGGCCAACCTCGATGCCTCCGCGGGCGCCCCGGTAGCGCGGCGTGACGCAACGGTCGGAGAAACCTTCGACGACGACCGTGCGGCCGGGGCCCTCGCGGAGCGGGGAGAGCACGGCATCGTCGCCCCCGTAGGAGAGGCAGCCGCTGTCCCAGTCGGCGGGTAGGGCGAGCGAATCGGGCGCGCTTTCCCAGAGCCTGTAGCGGACGAAGTTGACCTCGCCGGCGAATGCGCACGACGCGTCTGAGCAGAGCGCCAGACGGAGGGCCAGGGCTCCGGCCTGCGGCTCGGCATCGTCGGGGGCGCAGGCGGACAGGACGGCCAGAGCGAGCCCGAGAACGGCTCCTGACTGCCAACGGAAACGGGCGACCAGCATCGCTTTTCCTCCGGACGACAAGCGGTAGCGCGTCCGGCCGAATCCCTACCACCGCACCCCCCAAAAGGCAAGCGCCGGCGCGGCCGTGCGGGACTCGGCGGCCGGGGCGTGGCGGAAGCCGCGCGTGGTTGTATAATGACGGGCGTCGCTTCGTGCGACGCGCAAGGGCCGGGGGCACACATGAGCCAGGGGCGCACTGCCAGCGGGAGACGGTTGCCGAGCCACCGGCTGGCCGTCCTCTTTGCGGCGTGGCTCTGCGCCTGCGGCGAATTTGCGCCGCCGCAACCCTTTGCCGACGCGGCGCCCGGCGGCGCCGACGTCTATCCCGAACCGGTCGATATCGGTCCGCTTCCCGGCGTCGACGGCGCCGGTGCGCCGTGCACGATCGTGGCGCTCGGCGAAGGCGGCGACGAGATCTCCGCGGGCGTTGAGCCGGGAGGCACCGTGCGGCTGCCCGACGCCGTCGTGAACTGGAGCGCCGTCGACCACGTGCGCTTCCAGGTGCGCCAGGCCGGTCAGCCGCTTGCAGGCTCCGTCGCGTGGCAGGTGCTCGGCGAGGCGGCCGTGGTCGACGATCTCGGCCGCCATCTCGACGGGCAGTCCGAGCCGGGCACTGCGTTTTTGAGCGGGCCGTTCTACAACGAAGGCGTGTATGTGTTCTCGCTTCGGGCGGAGTCGGCCCAGGCCCCCGGCGCGGTGTGCACGTCGCCCGACTACCTGCTCTACGTGCGCTCGCCGTGCAGTGCGGCGTTGCCGTCCTGCGACTACCTGCCCGGCGGGCCGCGCCTCTCGTGCGACCCGACCATTCCGGCGTGCGTGCTCGCGGCCAAGGCCGGCCAATGCGCGCTGCCGACCGACCGCCTGTTCTTCCGGCTGACGGGCCTCACGGGCAAGTTGCGACGGTTTTCCGCCACCGTCGAAGCCGACGCGCCGGCGGGAGCGGAGGCCTCCTTCGGCGAACCCGCGGCCGGCACCCCCGCGGCCCGCCGGCTCGCGCTCCGCACGAAAGCCGGCGAGTCCGTCGAACTCACCTACCGACTCGACGGCGACGCCCCGCTGCCCGTCGCGATGGGCGGGAGCTACCGCTTCGTGTACGGCGACTGGGGATCCGCGAGCGACGGCGACGGCTACCTCATGGTGTTCGCGCAGGACACGCCCGAACTCGTGTTTCTCGGTCACGCCGGGGGCATGCCGCCCGGTCGCCTCGTCGACCTCTGCACCGCCGAGGCCGGTGCGGCCGGAGCCACAGCCTGCCAATCGCTGGCTCTCATGTTGGTCGCGAGCTCGTGCGGCCCCCTCGGTCACGCCAACTGCGAGGCGCGTCCCTCGGCGCTGCTCGTTGCCAGCGCCGGCGCGGAACCGCGCGCGCTCTTCGCCGGCCAGAGCACGCCGGTGGGGGCGGCCGGCGACTACGAATTGCGCTTGCTCAGCGCCGAGCAGGTGCTCTGCGACGCGACGAATGCCCCTGCCCCGGTGTCCCGCCCGGCAGCCTGGCTGTCGTACCGCCTGCAGCGGCGCACCCCTGTCGCGGAGTGACCGAACCGCCCTGACCTGCCGCACGCCTCCGGGGCGCCGACCGAGATCTGCAAACATCCCGTACCGGACGGGCGGAGCGCGGCTCAGGCGGGTCGCGACGGGGGAGCCTGGTTGAGCACGAGCCAGTAGAGGTTGAGTTGGTGCACGGCGGCCAGGAACTGGTCGAAGTCGACCGGCTTGCGCACGTAGCTGTTGGCGCCGAGACGGTAGCTCTCGACGAGGTCGCGTTCTTCGTCGGACGACGTGAGCACGACCACGGGCAGCAGCGATGTGCGCGGGTGGCGGCGAATGCGTTCGAGGACTTCGAGACCGTCGATCTTGGGGAGTTTGAGGTCGAGCAGCACGACCTCGGGGAGCCGCCGCGGCCGGGGGTCGCTCCCGTTGCCCTCGCCGAGCAGGTAGGCGAGCGCTTCGACGCCGTCGTGCGCCACATCGACGCGGTTGCCGACGTGGCTGCGGCGCAAGGCACGCAGGGTGAGCGCTTCGTCGTCGGGGTTGTCTTCGACCAGCAGGATGATCTTGTCTTCGACGGGTGACGGCACGGCGCGCTCCGCTGGCTGGCGACCGCGGGAGCGGGGGGAGGACTGCCGCCCTGCCCCGCCGCGGTCGCGTGGCGAGCCCCAGGCTAGCACGGCTCGGGCAGCGGCGACAATGCCGGCGGAACTGCCATGCCGGCGTGCCGGCGCACCCAGTCGGCGAGGATGACGGTCCCGGCGCACGCCACGTTGAGGGAGTCGATGGCTCCCCAGAGCGGGATCTCGACCAGCAAGTCGGCCGCGGCGAGCGCCCAGCCGGGCACGCCGTCGTCTTCGCTACCCAGCAGGAAGAGCGGGCGCGGCGGGTAGTCGGCCTGCCCATACGGTTCGGCCCCCGGGGCCTGCTGCACGGCGACGATCTGGTAGGCGAGCGCGCGGGCCCGCTCGAACAGCGCGGGCAAATCGGGCAACACGACGAGTTCGAGCCAACCGTCGGTGCCGCGCGCGGACTGGACGTGGTACTCGGGGCGCCCGACGAGGAAGAACTGCCGGGCTCCGAGCGCCTCGGCCGACCGCATGAGCAGGCCCGTGTTGAGGTCGAAGGAGAACTGCAACGCCGCGACAGCAAATGGAAAAGTGCAGCGGTCTCCCGGGTGGGGGCCTTCGTGGCGCGGCAGGCCGAGCGGCTGGCGCACGCGCGGCGAACCGCGCCGGGCGGCCGGCTGCCGGCGTGCGGCGCGCACGTCGGCCGACCCAAGGCCCGCAAGCGCCCGCCGGGCGAGCCAGGAGACACCGGGGTCGCCGTCGGCGCCGAGTTGCAGGAGCCGGTCGCGGTTGGCCGGGACGGCGGGCGCGAGACCCCGCCAGCGCGCCTCGGCCAAACGCTCCGAACCCGGGGCAGCGGGCAAGGCCGGCGCGGCCAGCGGCGGGCCGAGGCAGGCTTCGAGGGTCGGCTCGGCCTCGGGCTGCAAGCCCGCGACGGCGTCGTGCGCGGCTCGGCGCACCGCCGGATCGGGGTCGCCCGCGGCGACCGCCGTCAGCGCCGGGCGTGCGGCCTGCAAGGCGAGCCGCCGCCGCCCCTGACACGCCGCGCGGCGCACCGGCGCGGCCGCGTCGTCGAGCGCCGTCGCGAGCGGCTCCAGCACCTCGGCGGCGGCCGCCCGGGGCAGATGTCCGAGCAGATCCACGAAGGCGCGGCGCGCGCGCGTCGAGGCCGTGGGCGCGAAACGCAGAAACGCGGCGTGCAACTCGGCCGGCGGGCGACGACTGAGCAGGAGCGCCGCTCGGCGCCGGACGGCTCCGGCCGTGGCATCGAGGGCGGCGACGAGCAGCGGGACGACTTCGCCTCCCGGGGCGCCGTCGAGCGCCACGATGGCTTCGCCTCGGACGTAGACGTGTGGGTCGAGCAGCGCCAGGTCGGCCACAGGGCCAAGCCAACCGGGCGGCCGCTCGGCAGCCAGCGCCCGGACCGCTTCGGCCCGCGTTGCAGGTGCGGGATGCCAGAGGTCGGCGGGCGGCGCCGGCGGACCGTTCGGTGCAGAGGGGCGGGAGGATGCGCTCATGGCGCGCGGTGGGCGGGGCTCAGGCCTTGGGCGGGGCGTCGTCGGGGGGCGGGGGGGCGTCTTTCAGCATCCAGCGCGCGCCCTGCACCGAGAGGCCGTAGCAGGCCAGCCCGAGCGCGATGAGCATGATGAGGCCGATGAACTGACCCGTGAAACCCTCGAACCAGGCGGGTTGGGCCCAGGCCGGCAGGGGTTTCAGGACTTCGGTGCCGTGCTCGACGACGAGGTCGTAGCGCACGCCGACGCTCAGGAACCGAATGGGCGCGCCGAGATTGGGCAGGCGCAGGATGGCCGTGATGATGCCAAAGATGGCCGCGCCCGCCATCATGCCGGACGCGATGAGCGCGCCCTGTTCGGCCCGCGCCTTGCGAACGACTTCGGTCCTGCCCGTGCGTGCGATGATGAAGCCGCACAGCGCGCCGAGGAGCACCGCCAGGTTGAGGGACAGCGGCAGGAACATGCCGAGCGCGAAGGCCAGCATAGGCAGCCGGGCCATGTAGAGCACGATGGCCACGAGGCCGCCCAGGCCGTAGAGCAGCCACGGTTGGTTCGTGGGATCGCGCAGGAACCCCTGGGCCACCGCCGCGATCATGTTGGCCTGGGGGGCCGGCAGCACGGCTTCGTTCGAGACCTTGGCGCCGGTGAGCGGGTCGGTGACGAGGAAGTGGTAGCTCTCGTTCATGAGCGGGATGACGAAGGCCACGACGAGAGCGGCCAGCGCGACGCCCGTGAACTTCCAGATTTGCTGGTTGCGCGGGGTGGAGCCAATCCAGTAGCCCACCTTGAAATCGGAGATGAGGGCTCCCGAGGTGGAGAGCGCCGTGCACACGGCCGTGCCGATGATGAGGGCCACGAGCATGCCCGCACTGCCCTTGAGGCCGGCAAGAATCATGCAGCCGATGGCGATGACGACCGTGATGAGGGTCATGCCCGACACGGGGTTGGTCCCGACGATGGCGATGGCCTGTGCGGCCACGGGCGTGAACAGGAAGGTCAGCAGGAAGCCGACGCCCATGCCGATGAGCCCGAAAACGGTGCATTCGGAAAGGGCATAGGCCGGCTCGCCGCCCGTACCGTCGCCGGTGACGTAGGCCACGAAGAAGAACAGGACGCCGAGCCCCAGGGTGGCCGCGAGTTGGATGAGCAGCACGTTGCGCGGGTGGATGTCGAGCTGCGTGCGTTCGGCCGCGGGCGCGCCCCGGTTGCGGCGGGAGAGGCCCTTGAACCCGAGGGAGACGGAACTGGCCACGATGCGCCCCATGCGCAGGATGCCGATGAGGCCGGACAGCGCGATGGCGCCGATGCCGATGGGTTTCACGAACTGCGCAAAGACCTGGCCCGCCCCGAGCGTGCCGAGGTGCACGTGTTTGCCGGCGTAGTCGAACAGCAGCAGTTTGCCCGGGGTGACGCTGGAGAACGCCATGGCCGGGTCGCTGAAGAACGCGCTCTCGGGTTCGGCGGCGAAGACGAGGGCCAACGGCACGATGACGAGCATGGAGAGGACGGAGCCGGCCGCGATGACGGCGGCGTAGCGCAACCCAATGATGAAGCCGAGCCCAAAGAGGGCGGCAAGGCCGGCGATGCTGATCTCGATGCCGACGCTTTCGAGCGCCCGGCCGACCGGGCCGAGCAGCACCGTGGACGAGAGTCCGCTGTTCCAGAGGTGGAGCGCCTCGACCATGAAATCGTAGAGCGCGCCGAGCGCAAACGAGATGAGCAGCACCTTGCCGGCGCCCCCGGCCGTGCTTTCGCCCGTGATGAGCACTTCGTTGATGGCCGTGGCCTCGGGGAACGGGTATTCGCCGTGCTGTTCCTTCACGAAGTACTTGCGCAGCGGGATGATGAGCACGATGCCGAGGAAGCCGCCGATGCCGCAGGCGAGAAAGATCTGCCACCAGCTGGCCTGCAGCTCGTTGATGTACAGCGCGGGCACGACGAACGTGGCGCCGGCCGCCACCACACCGGAGGCCTGGCCCACGCTCTGGACCATGACGTTTTCGAGCAGCGAGGGGCGTCCCTTGCGCAGACGGCCGAAGAAAATGGCCAGGATGGCGATGGGGATGGCGGCCTCGATGCCGCTGCCGGCGCGCAACGCGATGTAGGCCGCCGACGCCGTGAAGACGACGACCATGATGAGCCCGAGTCCGATGGACCAGGGGGTCACCTCGGGTCGGCGGTCGGCGGCGGGCACGATGGGCTGGTAGCTCTCGCCCGGCTTCAACTTGGTGTACGCGTTGGCCGGGAGCAACTTGGCGCCTTTGCGTTCGAGGCTGTTCGGGTCCATCCGACCTCTCCCTCCGGGGTTCCGCAGGAACCGCGCGTGACCGTAGCATACGGCCCGCGGGCCAGCAATAGCGAGGCACGCGGCCGGCATGGGCGGCGCCCACAGGGCCTTGGCCGGGGCGCTGCGGGCGGCCGGCCGCGGAGGGGGTCAGCGGGCGGAGTCGGCGGCGGCGAGCCAGGCGGCGGTGGCGGCGAGCCCGGCCGGGCGCTCGACCTGGGGCGAGAAGCCGAGTTCGCGGGCGGCGCGCTCGCCGTGGAACACGAAATCGTGCCGCAGGAGGGCCACCCGGTACGGGGTCAGCGGTGGGGCGTTGCGAATGTGCGCGAACCGAAAGAGCCGTTCGAGGGCCTCGGCAAGCGGTCGCAGTGCGACGGCCGGCAGCCGCAGGCGCGGGGGGGCTGCGCCGAGAGCGGCCGCGAGGCCCGCAAACCAGTCGTGCCACGAGACCGGGTTCGGGTCGACGAGGTTGTACGTTCGGCCCGCGGCCGTTGGCAGCCGGGCGGCGCACGCGAGGCCGCGCGCGAACTCCGGCGCGTAGATGGTGCACGTCAGCGCTCGGCCGCCGTCGACGAGCGGCAAGAGGCCCAGGCGCAACATGCGCGCGAGCGGCGGCAAGGCCAGGCGGTCGCCGGGGCCGTAGGGGACCATGGCCGGCCGCACGATGACGCCTTCGATGTGCCCGGCGGCATGCGCGCGTTCGACGTGTTCCTCGGCGCGGACCTTGGAAAGTGCGTAGGGGTAGCGCACGGCGTCGCGCGGCAGCGTTTCGTCGCCGGCCAAGAGCGGCCGGAAGCGGTGCACCGTCAGGCTCGATACGAGCACGAACCGCCGCACGCCGGCACCGCGCGCGGCGGCGATGAGGCGGGCCGTGCCGTCGGCGTTGATGGCGAAGTACGGTGCGGCCGGGCCGTAGTCGCCGAGCCGCGCCGCCAAGTGCACCACCAGATCCTGGCCGGCGCAGGCCCGGCGCAGCGACGCCGGGTCGGTGAGGTCGCCGGCCACGCACTCGGCGGGCAGACCGGCGAGTGGAGCGAGTGAGGTGCTGGGCTGCACGAAGGCGCGCACCGTGGTGCCCTCGGCGAGCAACCGGCGCACAACGTGGCTGCCGAGGAAGCCATTGGCGCCTGTGACGAGGGCGCGGGTCAGGTCGGCCATGCGCCGGACCTCCAGAGACAGAAGCCGTCGGTGAGAGCGCCGAGCGCCCAGTGGAGCAGCAACACGTAGAGGACCGAACGGGTCTTGAGCGCGATCACGGCGAACAGCGCAGCCGCAAAAACGGCCGCGAGCGTCTCGGCCTGCGGTTTGGGCACGAGCCCGATGTGCAGCAGCGTCGAGGGAAAGGCCTGGATGAGCGTGGCCGCGAGCGGGCCGAGTTGCGGCGCGAGGCCCTGGAGCAAGAAGCCGCGGAAGTGGAATTCCCAACCGACGTAATAGAAGAGGTAGGCGAGTTCCCAGAGGACGAAGGCGGAGACGCTCTGGCCGGCGAACTTGCTGAGCGGATACTCGGCCTGGAACGCGGGGTCGCCGGCCGTGAAGAACGCGACGACGGGCAACACGACGAGCCCGAGCGCGACGATACGCAGCCCCAGACGCCAGTCGCCGAGCCCGAGACCGAGCTCGCGCAGCGGGCGGCGCAAGCCGAAGCGCCAGAGCAGCGCCGGCAGCACGCCGAGCAGCACGAACGAGGCGCCGAACTGCCACAGATGGCGGGCGGCGTCGCGCGTGAGCGGATCGTCGAGCAGCGCTCCCCAGCGTTCGCTGAAGAACCGGTGATGCCCTTCGTAGGCGTAGACCGTGACGAGCACGAGCGAGGCCGCGCCGACGAGGGTCGCTGGCCGCGGCAAGGCCTGCCAGGCGGCGTGGGCGGAGCGGAGCAAGGCGCGCATCGGGTGGCATCCCCTACCCGTCCGGGCCCGGACGCGACGCTGGCCGCGGGGCGCCGGACGCCACGGAAGCGGGAGCGTAGCACGGTTCGGCGCCCGGGTCGCGAAGCGCGGCGGCGTCTCGGCCTCGCCGAGAAACTTGAAGCCGGCGCCCTTGCGATGGAGGATGGACCCCGACCCGGCCCACAGACCTGCGTCGCCACCGGACGGCAGGCGGATCGGGCCACTGGCGGGTGCCGTTTCGTCACCCGGCGCGCGTTCCGGTATGGTTTCTGCGGTGGCGCGGCCGGGCGCGCCCAGCGGTTGACGACACGGGGAGGACGGACGGCATGTCCTGGCGCAGATGCGGATGGCTCTTGTGGGTGGCCGTGGGTTTTGGCGCTACCGCCTGCGACGGCGACGGCATGCCGGCCGGCCGGCCGGACCTCGTGACAACGCCCGACTCGGGCAACCCGGTCGAGATCTCGTGGGGCTGCGAAGGCATGCCAACCTGCGTTCAGGGCAGCGCGCCCGAGTGCACGGCCGATCGCAGGGCATTCCGCGTGTGCGTCCACGTGCCGAACGGTTGTTGGGTGCTGAGCGATCCGCTGCCGTGCCGCGCCGGCACCGCGTGCGTCGACGGCCAGTGCGAGGTCTGCACGCCCGACTGCACGGGGCGCGTCTGCGGCGACGATGGGTGCGGCGGCAGCTGTGGGCCCGCCTGCCCGGACGGCGTCGCATGCGTTGCGGGCCAGTGCGAGACCGGCTGCACGCCGGCCTGCGACGACCGCGAGTGCGGCCCCGACGGCTGTGGCGGCGTCTGCGGCGATTGCGCGGCGAACGAAGTGTGCCTGTGGGACGGAACGTGCTTCTGCGTGCCCGCCTGCGCCAACCTCGATTGCGGCGACGACGGCTGCGGCGGCAGCTGCGGGCAGTGTGCGGCGGGCGTGGCGTGTACGGCCGGCCGCTGCGCGGGCGGTTGCACGACGAACTGCACGGGGCGCGTGTGCGGCGACGACGGCTGCGGCGGCAGCTGCGGCAACTGTCCGTCCGGCCAGTCGTGCACCGCCGGCCAGTGCGTGGGCTGCACGCCGAACTGTGGTGCAAACGTGTGCGGCGACGACGGCTGCGGCGGCAGCTGCGGCAACTGCCCGTTCGGCCAGTCGTGCAGCGCCGGCCAGTGTGTGGGCTGCACGCCGAGCTGCGCGGGGCGCGTCTGTGGCGACGACGGCTGCGGCGGCAGCTGCGGCAACTGTGGTAGCGGGCAGACGTGCGAGGCGGGCCAGTGTTCGGGCTGCGCGCCCGATTGCGCGGGCCGCCAGTGTGGCGACGACGGCTGCGGCGGGGTCTGCGGCACGTGCGCCGCGGGCTGGACGTGCAGCGCCGACGGCAGTTGCCGTCAGCCACCGCCCTTCGTCTGTCAGGGACAGTCGACGCCCTCGCAGGCGGGCTGTGCGCAAGTCGTGAGCGAGCAGGGCTGCTGCGACCCCTGGGGGCGCGTCGTGTGGTGCCAGGGGGGCAACACGTACTGCATCGACTGCGCGGGCATCCTGCCGGCGTGCGGCTGGAACGGTAGCGAAAACGCCAACTACTACGATTGTGGCCAGAACGGGGCCGCCGACCCGCGGGGGGTGGTGCCCATTCATTGTCCGGGGATCGCGTGCACGCCGTCGTGCGCCGGACGGCGCTGTGGCGACGACGGCTGCGGCGGCTCCTGCGGGTTCTGCGCCGCGGGCGAGACCTGCGCCGCGCACGACTGCACACAGGCGACCCTGCAGGCCTGCCCCGTGCTTGTTGCGTGCCTCAACGAAGCCTGCACCCACTGCCAGGCCGACGACGCCGACTGCATTTTCGCCTGCGCGGTCGACTCCTGTATCGTCGAGTACGCCCAGTGCTTCTATTTCTACGGCGCGTTGTCGTGCCAGGGGCTCTACGATTGCGTCGGCGGCTGCGGCACGAACCAGACGTGTGCGCAGAATTGCATCGCCAACGCGTCGATGTCCGGGTTCATCGCGATGGCGCTCTGGGAAGACTGCCTCTACGGCGAATGTCCCGTGACGCTGCCCGACACGCAGTGGCAGACGTGCGCCGAGACGGCCGCCAACGGCACGTGCGCCGATGCCTACACGGCCTGCTTCGGCGGCTGACAGCCTCGCGCCGGACGCGGGATTGGCGCGGCGCAATCGAGACTTGCGCGCCGGGCGGGCGCTCCCGTACACTGCCGGCCCGGGGAAGAGGGCGGCCGCCCCTGCGCGCGGCCGCCGGGGGAGAATGCGCATGCGCGGCCGGCCATCCTGGGCGCTTCTCGCGGGGGTCGCGGCGATCGCTGCCGCCTGCTCCACTGCCGCCTCGGTGGAGCCGCCCGAGTGGGTGTCCTTCGACACCGACGGCGGCGGCGCCGAGCTTGTACCCGACGCGCTGCCCGACGGCGACGGCGGGGTGGGCCAGCCCGACATCGAGGCGGGCGGCCCCGCCGACCTCAACTTCGACGGCGAACTCGGCCCTGCCTGCGTCGACGATGCCGCGTGCGCGGCCTACGTCGAGGGCGATCCCGCGTGTTGGCTTGCGGTCTGCGATCCCGTGGCGCGGCGCTGCGCGGTGGCTCCGCTCGACGACGGCACCCCGTGCAACGACGGGGAACCATGCACGGTCGAAGACGCGTGCCGCGCGGGCCAGTGCCGCGGCGGCGTCGCGCGCGTCTGCGACGACCAGAACGCGTGCACCGACGATCGCTGCGACACCGGCGTCGGTTGTCGCTTCGATCCCAACGACGCCTACTGCGACGATGGCGACCCCTGCACGGCGCTCGACCGCTGCGCGGCGGGGGTGTGCCAGGGGGAGCCGGCGCCGGCGGCCTGTCCGTGCGAGCTCGACGGCGACTGCGTGCCCTACAACGACGACGACCAATGCAACGGAGAATACCGTTGTGTTGCTGGAGGTTGTGTGCCGCTCGGCATCGTGCGCTGCCCCGAAGCCGCCGACGCGTGTGCACCGCTCGTCTGCAACCCGCAGACCGGTGCTTGCGAGGCCGGGTCGGCCGGCGACGGCACGCCCTGCGACGACGGCGACCCCTGCACCGCCGGCGAAAGTTGTCGATTCGGCGTCTGCGCGGCCGGCACCGCCGTCTGCCCATGCAGCATCGATGCCGAATGCGTGGTCTACGACGACGCCAACGTGTGCAACGGGGTCTACTTGTGCTTCCAGGGCAGCTGCGTGCCCGATCCGCTCTCGGTCGTCACGTGCCCCGCCCCAACCGGCTGCCAACGGCACGAATGCGAGCCGACGACGGGCCTGTGCGTGGTCCGGCTCGCGCCCGACGGCACGGCGTGCAGCGACCAAGATGCCTGCACGAACGGCGACAACTGTCAGGCCGGTGACTGTGACCCCGGTCCGGCGCTCGCGTGCGACGACGGCGATCCGTGCACCTACGATGCCTGCCACTACTGGGCCGGCTGCGTGCAGAGCGAACGCACGGGCGAATGCGACGACGGCGACGCGTGCACGGTGTTCGAGCGTTGCGTGGCCGGCGGGTGCCAGGGCCTGCCGCGCGACTGCGACGACGGCAACCCGTGCACCGACGACGCTTGCGATTCCGCCATCGGCTGCACGCACCGGCCGAATCTGGCCGCCTGCACCGACGACAACCCCTGCACGCTCGATGACTACTGCCAGGCGGGGCAATGCCGCGGCGGGCTCCTCGATGCCTGCGGCCCCTGTCATACCGACGCCGAATGCGTGCCGTTCGAAGACGGCGACCGCTGCAACGGCACCATGGCGTGCGTCGCCGGCGTGTGCGCGCCCGACCCCGCCACGGTGGTCAACTGTCCGGCGGCGGGCACGTCCTGCGCCAGGCCTCGGTGCAACGCTTCCTCGGGCGAATGCGACTTCGCGCCGTTGCCCGACGGGGTTCCCTGCGAGGACGGCGACCCCTGCACGTGGGCGGGCGTGTGCTACGCCGGGGCGTGCGAGGGCGCGCTCGTCGACTGCGACGACGGCAACCTGTGCACCGACGACCGTTGCGATGCCTTGCTCGGCTGCGTGCACGAACCCAACACGGCACCGTGCGACGACGGCGACGCCTGCACGCAGTTCGACCGGTGCGCCGCGGGCTATTGCCATCCGGGCACCGGGGGCGTCTGCCCCTACTGCGTGCACGACGAAGACTGCCTCGACATCGACCCGAACCTGTGCGACGGGCTCGAACGTTGCATCAACGGGGCGTGCGCGCCCGACCCCGAGACCATCGTGCAGTGCCCGACGCCGAGCAACCCCTGCCTCGCCGCGCAGTGTGTGCCCGAAACGGGGCTCTGCGTCGATGTGCCGCGCGCGGCGGGATTCCCCTGCGCCGACGGCGACGCCTGCACGGGCGGCGACGTCTGCCGGGCGACGGTGGCCGAGTGCGTCGGCACGGCGGTCGACTGCAGCGACGACAACCCCTGCACCGCCGAACGTTGCGACCCGCAGCGCGGTTGCGTGTTCGATGTCGTCGAGGGCCCGTGCACCGACAACAATGCCTGCACGCAAAACGATCGCTGCGTCGCCGGCCGCTGCATGGGCGGCAGCCCGGTCGTGTGCAGCGACGACGACATCTGCACCGACGACCTCTGCGACCCGGCGCTCGGGGGCTGCGTCTTTCCGCCCAACCTGGCGCCGTGCGACGACGGAAACGCCTGCACCGCGAGCGACGAGTGCGGGGCGGGCCGCTGCCACGGCCAGGACGTGAGCTGCGACGACGGCAACCCGTGCACCAACGACGCCTGCGACCCGGCGCAAGGCTGCGTCTACACGGCGAACGCCGAGCCGTGCGAAGACGGCGAGCCCTGTACCGCGGGCGACTCCTGCGCCGGGGGCGTGTGCGTTCCCGGGCAGTTCGTGTGTTTCGAGAGTTGCACGAACCGCGTCGACGACGACCTCGACGGGCTGACCGACTGCCAGGACCCCGACTGCGAGTTCACGCCGTTCTGTACCGGTGTCGGCATGTGCGAAGCGGCGGTCGAGGTGCCGTGCGGCGCCGAGCCCGTCGTGGGCGACCTCGCCGACGACGAACAGACGACCGACCGCGTCGACGGCTACAACTGCACAACCGCCAACTATCCCGGTCCCGAATACGCCGTGCGCATCGCGCCGGGGTGCACGGGCATCGTGACCGCGGTCGTGCGGGTCGACGCGAACCAGTTTCCGAGCCGGCCGCCCATCGACGTCATGGCGGTTCGCGAGACCCTCGCGAGTTGCCAGGCCGCGACGCAGTGCATCGCGCGCGGCCTCATGGTCTACGCCGGCCAGACGGGCCAATCGAGCGTGTCGTTCGGCGTTCAGGCCGACCAGGCCTACTACATCGTTGCCGACGGCCGCGCGGGAGCGAGCGCCGCGTTCACGCTGGAGGTGACGTGCGACTGCCCCTGATTGGGCTCGTCCTGGCGTTGCTCTGCTTCTCGCTCAGCATCGCAGCCGCGCCAGCCCCGCGGCGTGCCGCGGCGCGGCCCGCCCTATCGGGTGTCGCTGCCGCACGCGCCTATCGGGTCACCCTGCGGGCAGCGCTGCGCGACCCGGCACGGCGCAGCGCGGCGGCGCGCTACCTCGGGCTGCTCGGCGACGCGGAGGGCCGGCAGGTGTTGCAGACCCTGCTGCGCCAGAACCCGCAGGACGACTTCACGTTGGCGGGTCTCGTGGCGCTCGGCGATGCCGTGGCGCAGACGCGTGCGCTGGCCCGCGTCGCCGACTGGCCGCCGGGGGTGGTGCTGACCGTGGCGTTCGGATTCCCTGACGGACTCGCGCCGGCCTGGGTCGCCCGTCTCGAAGCGCTCTGGAAAGACGAACCCGACCCGCTCGTCCAGGTGTGGGCCGCGGCGGCGCTCGTGCGGGCCCGGCAGCTCGCGCCGGTGGCGTTCTTGCGCGGCGTGCTCGCCGGCCGCGACCCGCTGACGCGCACGGTGGCGGCGGCCGCACTCTGGGAGGGTCCGGCCGAGCCCGCCGCGCGCGCCGTGCTCATCGCGGCCCTCGGCGGCGCCGACCCGGCGGCTCGCGACGTCGCGGCCCAAGCGCTCGGCGCGCGTCTGGCGGCCGAAGCGCGGCGACCGCTCGAAGTCGCCTACCGCGCCGAGCGGGCGGCCGCCGCGCGGGTGCACCTGGCCTGGGCGCTGGCGCGCGAAGCGGCCGCACCGCCCGCTGCGGTCGCCCCTCTGCCGGCCGCGCCGGGCGCGGCGGGTCCGGCCACGGGGAGCCGGATGCCGTGATCTACCTCGACAACGCCGCCACCACCTGCGTCGATCCGCGCGTCGTCGAGAGCATGCTGCCTTTCTTCGCCGAGAACTATGGCAACGCCTCGTCGCTGCACGCGGCCGGCGTCGTCGCGGCCCGCGCCCTGCGTCAGGCGCGCGACACGCTCGTGCACGTCCTCGCCCTGCCACCGGGAGACGTCGTGTTCACATCCGGCGGCACCGAGGCCGACGCGCTGGCTGTCCTCGGCGCCGCGCGCGCCAGCCGGGGGCGGCGCGTTCTCGTCAGCGCCGTCGAGCACGCCGCGGTGTACGACAATGCGCACGCGCTGGCGGCCGAGGGCTACGAGGTCGTTGACATCCCGGTCGACCGCCAGGGCGTGGTCGACGTCGCCGCGCTCCAGGCCGCTGCCGATCCGAACACGGCGCTCGTCAGCGTCATGCACGCCAACAACGAGATCGGCACGGTGCAGCCCATCGCCGCCATCGGCTCCTGGCTCAAGGCCCAGCTGCCCGAATGCCGTTTCCACGTCGACGCCGTGCAGTCGCTCGGCCGCCTGCCCATCGACGTGCGCGCGGCGGGCATCGACCTCTTGAGCGTGTCGAGCCACAAGATCCACGGCCCGAAGGGTGCCGGCGCGCTCTTCGTGCGGAAGGGCGTACGCCTGAAGCCGCTCATCGGCGGCGGCCGCCAGGAAAGTGGGTTGCGGCCCGGTACCGAAAACGTCCCGGCGATCGTGGGCTTCGCGCGTGCTGCGGCACTCGCGGCCGCCGAGCGCGAGGCCACGCGCGCGCTGCTGGTGCCGCTTCGCGCGCGTCTCGTCGCCGGACTGCGCAAGGCCTTTCCCGATGTCGAGGTCAACGGTCATCCGACCGACCACGTGGCCGGCATCCTGAGTGTCAACTTCCCGGGCGCGCAGAGCGAGTTGCTGCTGCACCACCTCGAGGAACTCGGCATCGCGGTGTCCTCGGGAGCAGCCTGTCACGCCCGCGAGCGCGGGCCCAGTCGCGTCCTGAAAGCCGTGGGCGTCTCGCAGGACCGCGGCACCGTGCGGCTGTCCCTGTCCCGCTTCACGAGCGAAATCGAAATCACCGAAGCGCTCGGCGCGCTCGCCGCGGCCGTGCCGGCCGTGCGCGCGCTGCGCCGACGCAGGTAGAGGCCGCGGCATCGGCCGCGCGCGGTCCGCCGCGCGCGGGTCGCGAAAAGGCTTTCCATGGCAGACGGCATCATTCTTCGGTTTGGTGAGATCTTTCTGAAAAAAGGGCGTCGGCCGCACTTCCTGCGCGCCCTCGAACGCAACGTGCGTCACGCGCTGCGCTGGATGGGCCCGCTGCGCATCGAGCAGCCCTACGGCCGCATCCTCGTGCGCCTGCAAGGCGGGGGGCCCATCCCGGAAATCGAACGCGCGCTCGAGTCGCTCGGCTCCGTCTTCGGGCTCCAGGGCATGAGTCCGATCTTCTACCTGCCGCCCGACGCCGAACCCGAGGCCCTCTTGCAGCAGGCGTTTGCGCTCTGCGAGCCCTGGTTTCGCGCGCGGCCGGTGCGGCGCTTCCGGGTCGCCGCCAACCGCGCCGACAAGCGCTTCCCGCTGCGTTCGCTCGAACTCAACGCCCAGCTCGGCGGCCTCATCCTCGACGCGTTTCCGCAGCTCCAGGTCGACCTGACGCAACCGGACCTCACGGTCGGCCTCGAAGTGCGCCCCGACGTGCGCTTCGTCTACTGCGACGCCTACCCGGGGCCCGGCGGGCTGCCGGTCGGCAGCAGCGGCCGCGCGCTGCTGCTCCTGTCCGGGGGCATCGACTCGCCCGTGGCGGGCTATCTGGCCATGAAGCGCGGCTGCGCCGTCGATGCCGTCTACTTCCATTCGTTCCCGTTCACGGGGGAGCACAGCCGCGATAAAGTCATTGAACTTGCACGGCTTTTGCAGCGCCACCAGCACGCCATGCGCGTCTACGTCGTGCCCTTCACCAACATCCAGCAGGCCTGCCGCGACCACGCCCCGGCTGAGCAGCTGGTGCTGCTCTACCGGCGCTTCATGGTGCGGCTCGCCGAGCGTGTGGCGCGCGACATCGGCGCGCTGGCCCTCGTCACCGGCGAGAGCCTCGGCCAGGTCGCGAGCCAGACGTTGCCGAATTTGCACGCGATTGGCTCGGTGGCGCGGCTGCCCATCCTGCGGCCGCTCATCACCAACGACAAGGTCGAGACGACCGCCATGGCGCGCCGCATCGGCACCTACGAGGTGTCCATCCAGCCCTTCGACGACTGCTGTTCGCTGTTCGTGCCGAAGCACCCCGAACTGCGGGGCGACCCCGAACGCCTCGCGGCCATCGAAAGCGGCCTCGATGTCGCCGGCCTCGAAGCCGACGCCCTCGCGCGCATCGAGATCGTGCGCTTGCCCGAGGAACGGGCGTAGCCGCGCACCGTCCCAGGGCCGCCGTTGCTGGCGCTTGGGGCGCCGCGGCCATGGCCGTTCCGGGCCGCATTTCTGCGCCGGCGACGCCCCGGGGCAGGCCGATCGCTCTCGTCCAAGGCTCCGGTTTTTGCCGTGACGACGCCTCGCACTTGTGCTAAGTCGTCTGGACTTTCCGGGGATGCCAGACCGCCACGGACCGGCTCATCCCGGAACGGCATCGGCCACCCGGGCCGACGACAGGCCGCGCCCCCGCCCAGCGCCGGGTGCGGGCGGGCCACGCCGCCGACGGGTCGCACGAGAGGAGTGAAGCCATGTCGAAATTCAAGAAAGCGGGCCAGGTCGAAGTCGCCCCCGCCACGGGGCGACTGGGCGTTCTCATCCCGGGCCTCGGGGCCGTGGGCACGACGTTTCTCGCAGGTTGCGACCTCGTGCGGCGCGGCCTCGGTGCACCCTACGGCTCGCTGACGCAGATGGGGCACATCCGGCTCGGCAAACGCACCGAGAACCGCCAGCCGTTCGTCCGCGACTTCGTGCCGCTCGCCGGCCTCGACCAGCTCGTCTTCGGCGGCTGGGACCTCTTCCCCGACGACGCCTTCACAGCCGCCAGCAAGGCCGCGGTCATCGGCCCCGACCACCTCAACGCTTGCCGCGATTTCCTGCAGGACATCCGGCCCATGCCGGCCGTGTTCGACCAGGAGTACGTCAAGCGGCTCACCGGCACCAACGTCAAGTCGGGGCGCACCAAGGCCGACTTGGCCAAGCAACTCATGGATGACATCGCGCGTTTCCGCAGCGAAAACCGCTGTGACCGCCTGGTCATGGTGTGGTGCGGGTCGACCGAAGTGCATCAGGCGCCCGGCGCCGTGCACGCCACCCTCGAGAATTTCGAGCGCGGGCTCCGCGAAAACGACCCGGCCATCTCCCCATCCATGATCTACGCCTATGCGTCGCTGAAGTCGGGCGTGCCGTACGCGAATGGCGCGCCACACCTCTCGGCCGACATCCCGGCCCTCACCGAACTGGCCGACCAGATGCAGCTGCCGATTGCGGGCAAGGACTTCAAGACCGGCCAGACCCTGATGAAGACGATCATCGGGCCCGGGCTCAAGGCGCGGCTCATCGGCGTCAAGGGCTGGTTCTCGACGAACATCCTCGGCAACCGTGACGGCGAAGTGCTCGACGACCCCGGCTCCTTCAAGTCGAAAGAAGAATCGAAACTCAGCGTTCTTTCGACGATTTTGCAGCCCGAACTGTATCCCGAACTGTACGGCGACTTCTACCACAAGGTGCGCATCAACTACTATCCGCCGCGCGGCGACAACAAAGAGAGCTGGGACAACATCGACATCTTCGGGTGGCTCGGCTACCCGATGCAGATCAAGATCGACTTCCTGTGCCGCGACTCCATCCTGGCCGCGCCCGTGGTCCTCGACCTCGTGCTGTTCATGGACCTCGCGCAGCGCGCCGGCATGTACGGCATCCAGGAATGGCTGTCGTTCTATTTCAAGAGCCCCATGACCCCGCCCGGGCTCTATCCCGAACACGATCTCTTCATCCAGGGCACCAAACTCAAAAACACCCTCCGCTTCCTCATGGGCGAGGGGCTCATCACCCACCTCGGGCTCGACTACTACCAGGACGAAGACGAGTAGTCGGCTCGGTCGCGTCGCCGGCCCCCCGCACGTGGGGGGCCGCGCCCGAAACTCCGAAAACGCGAGGACGTCGCCATGCAAGAGCGCTACGAAGCTTCCGCCATCGAGGCCCGCTGGCAGCAGACGTGGCAGGCACGGGCCACGTTCGAAACCCCGAACGGCGCCGCCCGCAAGTTCTACGTGGTCGAGATGTTCCCCTATCCGTCGGGGCGCATCCACATGGGCCACGTGCGCAACTACTCCATCGGTGACGTGCTCGCCCGCTTCAAACGCATGCAGGGGTATTCGGTCGTGCACCCCATCGGTTTCGACGCCTTTGGCCTGCCCGCCGAAAACGCCGCCATCGAGCGCGGCATCCACCCCTCGCGCTGGACGCTCGACAACATCGCCACCATGCGCCACGAACTGAGCCGCATGGGCTGCTCCTACGACTGGGCGCGCGAAGTCGTCACCTGCCGTCCCGACTACTACCGCTGGGAACAGGAACTCTTCGTGCGCCTGATGGAACGCGACATCGCATACCGCCAGACGCAGTTCGTCAACTGGTGCCCCGACTGCAACACCGTGCTCGCGAACGAGCAGGTCAAAGAAGGCTGCTGCGAACGCTGCGGGTTCGCCGTCGAAACTCGCGAACTGCCCGGCTGGTACCTGCGCATCACGCGCTACGCCGACGAACTCGTCGACGACCTCGTCCACCTCGAAGGTGCCTGGGACGGCCGCGTGTTGGCCCAACAACGCGAATGGATTGGCCGTTCGCCAGGCACCGAGGTCGACTTCCCGCTCGAAACGCCGTGCGCCGGCTGGACGCAGCTCAAGATCTTCACGACGCGGCCTGACACGCTCTTCGGTGTCACCTTCATGAGTCTGGCACCCGAGCACCCGCTGGCCCTCGAACTGGCCCGCGGCACCGAACGCGAAGCCGCCGTGCGCGCCTTCGTCGAGAGTGCCCGCGCCGCCGCGCTCAAGCGCCATGGGGCCGACGACTACGCCAAGGAAGGCGTCGACACCGGGCGCTACTGCATCAACCCGGTCAACGGCGACCGCGTGCGCATCTTCATCGCCAATTTCGTGCTCATGGAATACGGCACGGGCGCGATCATGGCCGTGCCGGCGCACGATCAGCGCGACTTCGAGTTCGCGCGCACCTACGACATCCCCATCAAGGTGGTCATCCAGCCGCCCGACCGCACGCTCGACCCCGCCACCATGGACCACGCCTACGTCGACGAGGGCGTGCAGGTCCATTCGGGGCCCTTCGACGGCATCGCGAACCGCGACGCCATGGGTCGCATCACCGACTACCTCGTCGAGCGCGGCCAGGGGCGCCGCAAGGTGCACTACCGGTTGCGCGACTGGTCGGTCGCCCGCCAGCGTTACTGGGGCTGCCCCATCCCCGTCGTGTACTGCGCCGCGTGCGGCGTGGTGCCCGAGAGCCTTGCGAAGCTGCCCGTCGTGCTCCCGGAAGATGTTGAAATCACCGGGAAAGGCGACTCGCCCCAGGCGCGCCACGCCACCTTCCCGCACGCCACGTGTCCGCGGTGCGGCGGGCCGGCCCGTCGCGAGACCGACACGTTCGATACCTTCATGGAATCGTCGTGGTACATGCACCGCTACCTGTGCTCGCGCTACACCGAGGGGCCGCTCGATCCGGCCGCGCTGCGCTGGGGCATGCCCGTCGATCAGTACATCGGCGGCATCGAGCATGCCACGGGCCACCTCATGTACACGCGGTTCTTCCACCGCGCGTTGCGCGATCTGGGCTACGACGTGGGCGGCAGGGAGCCGGCCGCGCGCCTGCTGTGCCAGGGCATGGTCTGCATGCCCACGTACTCGTACAAGGACGACGAATCGGGCCGCACCGCATGGCTCTATCCGAAAGAAGTCGACAAGGACGGCCGGCACGTCGGCACAGGCCGTGAAGTCACGGTTGGCCGCTCCGAGAAGATGTCGAAGTCGAAACGCAACCTGGTCGACCCCGACGACATCATCGCGCGCTACGGGGCCGATACGGCACGGCTTTTCATCCTTTCCGACAGCCCCCCCGAGGCCGATCTGCACTGGAGCGACGCCGGCGTCGAGGGCGCCCACAAGTACCTGCTGCGGCTCTGGCGTTTCGTGTACGACTTGCTGCCGCGGCTGCGCAGCGTCACGCCCGCCGCGGGCAGCGACGATTCGCTCGGGCCCGAAGCGCTGCAATTGCGCCGGCTCACGCACCAGACGCTCGCGCGCGTCACGCAAGACCTCGACGGTCGCTTCCGCTTCAACACGGCCATTGCGCGCATGCGCGAACTGACCGACGGGCTGCGTGCGGCGGGCGAAAACCCGCTCGTGCCGGCGCCCGTGCTGCGCGAAGCACTCGACGCGCTGCTGCACATGCTCTGCCCCTTCGTGCCGCACGTGGCCGAAGAACTGTGGCAGGCGCTCGGCGGCACCGATCTGCTCACCACGCGGCCGTGGCCGCAGGCCGACGCCGAGCTCGCCAAGGCCGAGAAGGTCGCGGTCGTCGTGCAGATCAATGGCAAGAAACGCGCCAGCCTCGAGGTCGAACCCGACGCCGCCGAAGCGGCCATCCTCGCCGCCACGCACGACAACCCGAAAGTGGCCGAACAACTCGCCGGCAAGACCGTGCTGAAAACCGTCTACGTGCCCGCCCGCGACGGCCGCACGGCCCTCGTCAACATCGTCGTGCGATAGTCCTCCCCACGCGAGCGCGCGGGGTTCTGCAAAACTGCGCTGGCGTCCCCGGCCGCCCTCGACGGGCCGAAGACCGGTGCAGCCGGCCCGCGCCGGGCGACTGGGCGGCGGGCGTTGGCTGCGGAAGTGCAGGAGACAAGCGCCAGGGGCGCGGGCGGGGCTACAGCACGGCGTCGAGCGAACTGGTGTCGTGCGTGGCGATGGCTTCGGCGCGGGCGTACACGTTCGGCAGCACGCGCTGGATGAAATAGGCCGCGGCGTGGCCCTTGCCGGCGTAGAACTGCGCGTCGGGATTGACTTCCTGCAACTTGCGGCACGCCTCGGGCGTGGTCGCTCCGGCCTTGGCTTCGATGGCCCGCAGTTTCGGGAGCGCGATGGCGGCCTGGCTGAGCAGCTGGTACGACAGCACGAGTTCGCCCCACATGTAGAGGAGCGGCACGGCGCTCTGGAAGGCCATCATGACCTCGCCCGCGCCCGCCTTGCCCAGCAGCAGGCGCGACGTCTTGCCGACCTGCTCCGCCGCGGCGGCGAGCCGCTTGCCGAGCGGCCCGAGAACGGCGTCGGCTTCGAGGCCGTTTGCGAATTCGCGCATGGTTTTGAGGTACTCGGTAGCCACCTGCCCGTCCTGCATGGGCAGCTTGCGCCCGAGCAGGTCCATGGCCTGGACCCCATTCGTGCCCTCGTAGATGGCGGAGATGCGCACGTCGCGCAGGTACTGCTCGGCCGGGAACTCGCAGGTGTAGCCGTAGCCGCCGTAGGTCTGGACGGCCTGGTTGCAGACGTGGAAGCCCATGTCGGAGCAGTAGGCCTTGCAGATGGGTGTGAGGAGCGCCAGCAGCGCGCCGGCGCGGCGGCGTTCGAGTTCGTCGGGGGCGTGGTGCGATGCGTCGACGAGCAGGGCGCTCGTGAGCAGGAGCGAACGCATGCCCTCGCTGTAGGCCTTCATTTCGAGCAGCATGCGGCGCACGTCGGGGTGTTCGATGATGGGCACCCGCGGCGCCGCGGCGTCTTTGCCCGTGACCAGGTGGCCGCTCTGGATGCGTTCTTTGGCGTAGGTGAGCGCGTTCAGGTACGCCGCGCTGGCCTGCGCCGAGCCCTGCACGCCGCAGTCGATGCGGGCCTCGTTCATCATGTGGAACATGATGCGAATGCCGTCGCCCGGCTTGCCGAGCAACAGCCCGCGACAGTCGCCATCGTCGCCGAGCGAGAGCGAGCACGTGGACGAGGCGTGGATGCCGAGCTTGTGCTCGATGCCGGTGCAGCGGACGTCGTTGAAAGCCCCGAGCGAGCCGTCGGGGTTCACGCGGTACTTGGGCACGAGGAAGATCGACAGGCCGCGCGTGCCGGGCGCGTCGCCCTCGATGCGTGCGAGCATGAGGTGCGCGATGTTCTCGGCCAGATCGTGCTCGGCACCCGTGATGAAGATCTTGCTGCCGCTGAGCAGATAGTGGTCGCCGTTTGGCCGCGCCGAGGTTTTGAGGTTGCCGACGTCGGTGCCCGCGTTGGCCTCGGTGAGACCCATGGTGCCGGTCCATTCGCCGGCGTACATGCGGGGCAGGTAGAGCGCCTTGATGTCGGGCGGTGCGAAGTTCTCGAGGATGTGCGCCGCGCCGACCGTGAGCAGCGAGTACAGGCTGAGCGCGCAGTTGGCGCCCGTGAACATCTCACCGACGGCCACCGCGAGCGACTGCGGCAGACCCTGTCCGCCGTATTCGGGGTCGCCGGTGAGGCCCATCCAGCCGCCCTCGCGGTAGACGTGCCAGGCATCGCGCGTCGGGCCGGGCACCGTGACGCGGCCGGCGTCGAAGTGGCAGCCCTCGCGGTCGCCGGGGGCATTGGCCTTGGAGGTGACCTCGCGGGCGAGTCGCGCCGCCTCCTCGATGACCATGCGAATGTCTTCGGCGGTCATCTCGGCAAAAGGCGCCATGCGGCGGAAACGGTCGAGCCCGATCTGCTCGAACAGCACGAACTGGATGTCCCTCGGATTGGCGTTGAACTCGG
Organism: uncultured Myxococcales bacterium; assembly: GCA_964422715.1. Classification (GTDB taxonomy): domain Bacteria; phylum Myxococcota_A; class UBA9042; order PWKZ01; family CAYRCM01; genus CAYRCM01. Next base: position 165,482 of record CAYRCM010000001.1, read on the forward strand.
TCGAACTCATGTGACCACCCTCCTACGTCGCGCCCTCCGCCCCCTCGGCGGCGGTGCGCTCGTTGATTTTTGGAGTCTGCAAGAGCCCCAACGGCCCCGTACCCTATCACGCCCGCGCGACGGGCTCCACCCCCCGAAGCCGAATCGCACACGCGACGTAGCGGGCAGCCGGCCGCCAGGCCGGCAAGTGGCGGAATCCGGCCGCTTCCGGCGGCCCGGGAGCGCCAATCGGCCTTGTGCGGAGCGGGCACCGGCTGTTGACACCCCCTTCGCCTGCACGGTATCCTCGGCCCCGCTTTGGCATGGGATTCGCGGGGTCGTGTCTACCCGATCTGGAAGGAAGACCATCCATGGGTGAGCCAGTCTGGAAGGCGTTTGTCGGCGGGCAGAAATTGGGTCCGGTTGACGAGGAAACCATCCTCCAGTGGGTCCGCGAGAAGAAGGTAGGCGCCAAGACCCAGGTCTGGAAGAAAGGCATGGCCGCCTGGGTCAAGGCGGGCGAAGTCGAATTGTTCCAGAGCGCGCTGGCCGAACCCGTTGCCGCGCCGCCCGAAGCGGCCGCCGCCCCCGTCGCCGAAGTGGCCCCCGTCGCCGCGGCCGAGCCGGTGGCCGCGGCGTCCGTGGCGCCCATGGTGGCCGCCGCCCCGGTCGTTGAGTCGCTCCAGGTCGTTGTGCCGGGCGGTGACGGCAGTCTGCCCGACGAGTTTGCGGCCACGGTCGTTCAGCCGAGCCCGTTTGCCCACCTCGAAGAACAGCCGGCCATCGGCCCGCTCATCGTGCCCACGCCGGGCGCTGACCTGAGCGGCGACGCGGGCGAGAAGGCCACCGTGCTGAGCGAAGGTGTTTCGGCGGCGCAAGTCGAAGCGCGGCAGGCCGAACTCGCGGCCCAGGAAGCCGCCACGGCCCTGGCCCCGGTGCCCGACATGGCCGCGGCGCAGCCTCCCGTGGCGTTCGAAGCGGCAGCGCCGAGCGGCGACGTTGCGGCCGCCGAGGCGGCCACCATGGCCGCCGTGCCGTCTCACCCGGGGCCCGATGCGCAGGTTGCCGCGGCGCCGGCGCCGGCGCCCGTCAAACCGGCCGGCCGTGCCACCTCCGTCAGCCTCCCCAAAATCCCGATCTTGCTGCTCGTTTTTGGGCTCATCACGCTGGCCGCGCACGCGCTCGGCGGCATTGGGCTGCTGCAGGGCAGCCCGCCGCCGTTGTTGCTCGTGCTCGTCATCGGGCTTTGGGTCGGCGACCTGCTCATGGTGCTCGGGCCCATCACCTACTCGGGCATCGGCAAGCTGCTGGGCATGCTCGGCTCCGTCGTGGTGCTGGGTGCGCTGCTGACCTTTGGCTTCCTGACCGACCTCACCGGCTTCTTCCTCGGCCCGCTCGCCCTCGTGCAGGTGCGGGTGTTCGAGGGCCTGCTCGCCATCGTCTACGTGTACTTCGGGCTCCTCATGCCGCTCCTCACGTTCGTGTACCTCGCGGCCTCCGGCAAGTTCAAACTCTACGTGCGCCAGAAGTAACCCGCGCCTCTCGTCGCGGGGCTACTGACAGACGAGCGTGTAGTCGCGCGAACGGGCGTCGCGATCGCTGCCGAGTACCTTGAACTGCACGCTGGTCTCCTGCATGACCAGGGTGCCACCGGCGGCGCTGCCAAGCCCGACGACCACGCGGAACCAGTCGCTCGGCGAACGGCTGCCCCCGGCATTCGGATAGGCACTGACGCGCAGGGTGTTGCTGCCGCGGCGCAGGTACTCGTTGATCTGCATGACCAAGCCGGCGTGTTCGTCGGTGAAGCGGCGCACGAGCTGGCCGTTGATGAAGAGGTCGAAGCCGTAGCCAACGCGGCCCGCGGCGTTGGACTGGGTGGCGAAGAAATAGGGCATGCTGGGCTGCTCGGCGGGCGCGACGCGGGCGGCCGCGGGGGCCGTGGGGCTCGGCATGGCGGCGGGCGGAGCCGCGGGCGCGGCCGGCG
>CAYRCM010000002.1:0-164440 GCA_964422715.1 uncultured Myxococcales bacterium
TGCCGTTGGCGCTTCTCGGCCTCGTCGGCGCCGGGCTCTGGCTCGCGTTGCGCCGCCGCGCGGGCCGGCCGGCCGCGCGCTGAGCGCCGGGGCGGCCGCGCGGACAGGCCGCGCCGCGCGCCTCAGCGCCAGGGGCAGTCGCGACACTCGGCGATGGTCTCGTCCGCCGTGCAGGCGCCGCCGCGGCAGATCCCGCGTTTCGCTTCCACCCCCCGCACGAGCAACGTCACCGTGTCGTTGTGCGGCGTCGCCACACCGTGGCGCCGCCCGAGCGCCGAAATGCGCCCGTTCAGCACCGCGATCTCGGTGGGCCGCCCGGCCTCGAGGTCGAGCAGCATCGACGGCTTGTGGGGCCCGATGCGCTGCAACTGCTGCAGCACGTCCTGCACGGTGTCCTCGCCGAGCGGGCAGCCGTCGGCCGCGGCCACGGCGGCCACCTCGCGCACGAAGCGGGCGAGGTAGGCGCGGGTGGCACCGCAGGCGACGATCTCGGCCACCGTCTGGCCCGTCAGCGCCGCGATGCCGTTGATGGCCGCGTTGAGGGCCACCTTCTTCCAGTTGAGGCGGCGAAAATCGGCGCTGTACTCGGTGTGCAGGCCGCCCGCGGTGAGAGCCGCGGCCACCCGCGCGGCGCCCGGCGCGAGCCCCGGGTCGAGGCCGCCGAGATAGTTCGGCGGACCGAAGTACGTGAGGTCGACGCCCGTCAGGCCGGCCGGCAGCCCGCCGAAGTTCACGACGAGCCGCAGCACCGCGTCGGCCCCGAACACGTCGGCCGCACGCCGTTCGTTGTCGAGCCCGTTCTGCGCGAGCACGAGCAGGACCCCGGGCCGCATCAGCGGTCGCAACTCGGCGAAAGTGGCGTCGAGCCCCGTCGCCTTCGTGGCGAGGAACACGACGTCGGGCTGCCAGTGGGCGAGCTCGCCGATATCGGCCGCGAGCAGCGCGGCCCGCACGAGGCCCTGGCGCTGGCCGGTGAGGGTCAGTCCCGCGGCGCCGAGTGCTGCGCGGCGCTCCGGGTCGCGCACCACCCACGCCGTGTGCGGCGTCGCGTGCGTCAGGGCGGCGAGCAGCAGCGCGCCGACCGGGCCGGCGCCGACGACGGCGAGCCGTTCGTCGTTGGGGGTCATGGCGCGTCTCCTTGCCCGCCGGCCGACGGGGCGGGGGCCGGCCGGCCGGCCGTGGGGCCGCATCATGGCGAGACGCCGCGTCGACTGCAAGCCCGCGGGGCGCGCGCCGCGGCGGGTCTGCGCCGGGGCCGCCGCGGCGTCGGCCCCCGGTTGACGGCCGGTTGGTTGCGTTCCGGGCAGCCCTTCCCTAGTGTGCTGGAACGAAATGGGCGGCACCGTATCGTCGAGAGATCGTCGGCGCCGGCCAGGTCCCACGACGAGGAACTGGCAACGCCAATTCGAGGAGGAGCCACACAGTCGGCGGTGACGAGGACCGGAGAGACGGGCATGCGCCTTGCGTTCCACTGCGCGAGCATCCCCCCCGGGTCGCATGGCGGCAGCAACCCGCGCGCAGCCTGACCTCCAGAAACCGTCAGCAGGGAGTCGGCATGGAACGCATCGTGTTCTACGGCAAGGGGGGCATCGGCAAGTCGACTATCGCGGCCAACGTCACGGCCGCATTGGCCCTCGCCGGCCAGCGCGTCCTCCACATCGGTTGCGATCCCAAGCAAGACTCGACCCTCGCGCTCATGCGCGGCGAAAGGCTCGCGACCATCGTGGAGCGCTTTCCCCTGGGGCACGCCGCAGGGGCCAAGCCCCGCGACCTGGTGGCGCGCGCCCCGTGCGGCGCCGATTGCATCGAGTCGGGGGGCCCGGAGCCGGGCCGCGGCTGCGGCGGCCGGGCCATCTCCCTCACCATCGAACTCGCCGAGGAATGCGGCCTCTTCGACCCCGCGCGCTACGATGTGGTCGTCTTCGACGTGCTCGGCGACGTGGTGTGCGGCGGCTTCGCGGCCCCACTGTGGCGCGGCGCGGCCGACAAGGTGTTCGTCGTCACGTCGGCCGAGGGTATGGCGCTCTACGCGGCCAACAACATTCTCCGCGGCGCGCTGGCCGTGGCCGGCGCACGCCTCCGGCGCGTGGCCCTCATCGTCAACCGCGCCGAGCCCGAGCACCCCGCCCCCGGGCCGGTCGAGCGGTTCGGCGCGCTCGTCGCCGCCCCCATTCTCGCCGTCCTTCCGCGCGATCCGCTGTTTGCCGAGGCTGAGCGCGAGCAGACCACGGTGGTCGAGCGGTTTCCCGACACGCCCCTCGCGCGCGCGCTTACGGTCCTTGCCAAAGCCGTGGTCGCCCCCGTGTGCCCGCCGGCGCCTGCGCCGACCGCGCTCAGCCCCCAGGCCTTCCTGCAGCGTGTGCGCACGGGCTTCGAGGCTCCTGCGGGGGAGGCGGTGGCCGGCGGCCCCGTGGCCGCTGGCGATGCCGCGGCGGCGCCCGGCACCGGCGCGCCCGCCGCCGGCAGGGCGCCCGAGCGCCCGGCGATTCTCGCCAACGTCGGTCCCTGGGCCACCCGCGCCCTGGCCGAATGCCTCGGACTGCCGTTCGGCCGTCCCGCCTGGCGGCTGACGCGCCTCTGCCTGGCCGGACGCGGCCGCGTGCGCTTCGATGTGCGCCGCCACGACGGCCTCGCGGTGGCCTTCTGGGCAACGCCCGAGGCGGTCGAGCGCGTCTTCTGTCGCAGCCCCGACCTGTCCATCCACTACGAGACCGACGCCCCGGTCGCCGAACTGGGGCCGCTGCTCGAAGCGCTGCGACCGCGCCTCAGCGCGCTGCGCCGGGCCCAACTCGTGCGCATTCTGCGCATCGACGCGCTCGCCGAGGGGCGGCTGCCCCGCGAGGCCGCCGCCCCGGCGCCGACCGCCGCGCCCCCCGTGGCTGAGAGCCCGGTGCTGAACCTGCCGCGCCGCAGGCCCGAGGCCTGGCGCCGCTTCACCGCGCCGCACGCCTTGGGACGCGCGTTTCTGGGCCGGCTGCGCGGCCGTTGCGTTGAGGTGCTCCACGCCGACGCCGAATGCCGGCACAGCGGCCCCGGCAGCGGCGGCTTGGGGGTCGCCTTCCACGCTTTGCCCTTCCCGCCGGCGAACGCCCCCCCGCGCCGGCCCTCCAACCCCGAAGAAGGGTTCGCCGAACCGGCCGCCAACCCGACCCTGGCCGCCGGGCAACATCGGGGCGATGCGGCGGAGCGCGCCGACGAAACCCTTACGCTGACCACCTCGCTCGGTCTCGCCAACGCGCTGCATGGCGGACTGACGCTCCTCACGCGCACCCTTCGCGCCGTCGAATGCTCCCCCGACCCGCCCCGGTGCGTATCGGTCGTCTCCTCCTGCTTGGCCGCCACGCTTGGCGAGCCAATCCACGATTGCGTCCGCGGGTTTTCGGCGCGCAGCGGCATCCCCGCCGCCGACCTGTCGGGCCTGCAGCGGCCGTACGAGGCGCTGGTCGCAGCCCTGGCACCCGTCGAGCCGGGATTGCATCGCGCGGCCCCCAACGCCATTGTCCTCGTCGGCTTCCCCGACACGCCGGGCCTGCGCTGGCTGCTGCGGGTCCTCCAGCGCAGCGGCGTCGACGTGGCGGGCCGCATCCTGCCCGACCTGAGCCCGCGCGCCCTCATCGCCGGCTCCCCCGCCGCGATCCAGGTTTTCTACGAGACCGAGGCGTTCCAGGACGTCTACGCGCGGCTTCGACAGCGTGCGAACATGACCTCCCTCACCCCCGCCGCGCCCTACGGCCCGGCGGCCACGCGTCAATGGCTCGAGACCGTTGCGACGGCCTGCGGAGCCGAGTACAGCGCACGGCTGCGTGCCGTCTGGGATGCCGAGTGGCCGGCCTATGCCGTTGCGTTGGGCACCCTGGGCGGGCAAGCCGGACAGGAACGGCTCGGCTTCGTCGTCGACGACGACTCGGAAACCGACGAACCGCTCGCCGCGACGCGGCGCATGAGCGGCATCCCGGTCGTGGCGCTCGTCGAGGCGCTCGGCTTCCCGGTCGACGTCCTGGCACCGCGCCGCCCCGCGGCGAACGACCGGCAGAGACCGCCCGCCGCGCTCGCGCCCGCTCCGGCCGGCCGCCGTATCTACCGCTTCGCCACACCCGCCGGCCTGCGGCGGGCCCTGCGGCAATCTGAGGCCCGTGCCTTCTACTCCGAGTTCGAAAGCGACGCCCGCCTCATCGGCGCGGGCAAGGCGCCCTTCGGGCCCGACGTGTTCGACATGGGTCTGCCCGGCTCGCTCGCCACCCTCGACCGATTGCTCACGCGCTGCCACCTGCCGATCTTCGCGCGCCGTGGAGCCCGGCGCGTGGGGACGCGGCCGGCGGGCCGCGGAGTCGCCCCGTGACCCGCCCCAACGAACCCCCGCTCCCGGCGCCCGTCAGCGACGCGAGCCCGGCCGTGTGCTACCCGCCGCACGTGGGGGTGCTGCTCGCTGTCAACGCCATCCGTGACGCCCAGCTCGTCGTCGATGGCCCCGACTGCGTCCTGCGCAAAGCCGAATACGTCTACGGGCGCCACGACTTGCTGTCCACGCTGCTCGACGCCGGCGGGCACCACCGCGTAACGACCACCGACGTCAACGCCGAATCGGTCGTCTTCTATCAGGGCGCCGAACTCATCCGAGAGGTGCGCAAGGCCGGCGCCGACCGGCGCACGGCCGCCGTGCTGGTGGCCACCATGCCCCACGTGGCGCTCGTCGGCGTGCCGCATGCCAGCCTGCTCCAAGACGTGCGCCCCTCCGTGCCCAAACCGGTCCTCGAAGTGCGCACCGCGGGCCACCCCGACGATTGGCTCGGCGGCTATGCGGCCGTGCTCGACGCATTGGCCGCCGAACTGCCGCTCGTCGCGGGGCCGCGCGACCCGACGCGGGTGGCGCTCGTGGGCCACCTCCTGGATCGCAACGAAGCCGACCAGACCGCCAACGTCGCCGAACTGCGCCGCCTGCTGCGCGGCCTGGGGCTTCGTGCCGACAGCGTGTGGCTCGCGGGCGAGCCGGTTGCCGCGCTGCAGCAGGCAGGCCGGGCGGCAACCATCGTGGCGCTCCCGGCTGGCGTGCACGCAGCGCACGCGCTGGCGGCCCGCACGGGAGCCACCGTTGTCGCCTGCCCCACGCCTTTCGGGCTGCGCGGCAGCGAGGAGTTCCTCCGCACGGTTGCAGGGGCCACGGGCCGCGAGCGACGTGCCGAGCGCCTGATCGCCCGCGAGTTGCGCCACTGTCTGCCGCGGGTCGAACGCCTGGTCGTGCCCGTGCTGTGCGGCAGGCGCCTCGCATTCGCCGGCCCGCCCGACCTCTTTCGCGGGTTCATGGAAATGAGCGACGAACTCGGCATGCGGGTGCTTCTGCTCGCGTCGTCGGCGCTGCCGGTGCACCTGCGGGGGCCGTTGCCCGTGTCGCAGGCCGGCGTTGAACCGTTGGTTCTGTGTGCACCGAGCACGGCGACGCTGCAAGACCCCGTCTTGAGGCGCCTGTCGACCGCTCTCGACCTTTTTGTGGGAAGTTGCGATTTCGCAGGGCTACTCGCACGCTCGGCCACAGCCTGGGTGCCGCTCGGCTTTCCGAACTACCACGACCACGCCCTTCACCCGCGGCCGGCGCTCGGTTTTCGCGGCTGGCTGTGTCAGATCGAACGCTGGGCCAACGGGCTGTTTCGGGCCCGTTGCGACAGCGTCACCAGGCAGTAGCCGGCGGGACGCGCGCCCGCCCGCCGTAGAGAGCTGTGCAGAGAGCTATGGCGCGCGGTTCGAGCCGACGGGCGGCGCCGGCGGGGCCTGCGGCCCGTCCGCCGGCGGGGACTCCCCCTCCTGGAGCAGCCGGATGAGCCCCCCACGACGCAGTTGCTGCAGGAAGAGCCCGAGGCGCGGCCAGATGGGCTCGACGGCCGCGCCAAACTGCGCCTGCACCGCGCTGCCGATGTCGTAGGCGGTGGCAAGCCCGTCGGCCCGCAGCCACACGGCCGAGCCGACCTCGTCGAGACGCACCCGGATGTACGGGCGCGGCAGGCGCCGTTGCAACCAGGCCAGCCAGCGGGCGCGAAACCGCGGGATGAGGAGTACGACGCGCTGCTCCTCCATGCCGTGGGCGACGAGCCGCGCGGGGCGGAGTTCGAGCAGGTTTGGCGCCTCGCGCGCGCGCTTCATGGGCCTACGCGCCGCTTTGCGGCGGGTCGCCGCCGGCGGCCGGGGCTTCGGCCGATTCGCCTCCTCCCCCTTCGCGCCGCCCCTTGAGCGCGCCGAGTGCCGTGCGGATGAGGTAGAAGGCCAGCCCCAGGATCACAAGCAAGCCGAGCCACGGCCGCCAGCCGCCGTAGAGCCCCGTCGGCGCCGCACCGACGAGGGTCGTGCCGGCGCGGGTCTCCAGCACGGCGATCTTGCCCCGCATGGTTTCGAGGTCGTGGGGTTTCGCGACCGCTTCCTGCAACTCGGCGGGGCCCATGCCCTCGGCCGCGAGCACGGCTTTCAGCAGGTTCGGGTCGGCGTTGACGCGCCCAGCGCGGGCGTCGGGCGTCTCGGACTCGACCTGGATCGCGGTCATGACCTGGCGCGCCGCTTCGACCTTCTTCGTGAAGCCGTCGTCGGGCAGCAACTTGATGCCCATGGCGACGAGCCCGGCGATGAGGATGCCTACCAACGCCTCGCCGGCGACGAGCCCCGAGGCGACGAGCAGGCCGCGGTTCTCGACGGCTTCGGCCACTTTCTTGTCGGCCCCGGCGCGGCGCGCCGCGAGGCGGTCGACGATCCCGCGAATGAGCCCGCCGACGAAGATGGCGAGCGTCGTCTCGAACGGCAGGTACATGCCGACCGCGATGAGCATGGGCGACGGGCTCTGGATGAGGATGAGCGCGACCGCGAAGAACATGCCCATCACGATGAGTTCCCAGGGCATGGCGCCGCTGATGATGCCGTCGGCCATGTTGGCCATGAGGCCCGCCTGCGGGGCGGGCAACGCGTCGGAGCCGATGCCGCCGCCGAACTTGTGCAGCAGCATGATGGGCAGCACGAGCACCAGGGCCGCGGCCACGACGCCCACGAGCCCGCCCACTTCCATGCGCCACGGCGTCGCGCCGAGGTTGTGGCCGACCTTCCAGTCCTGAATCATGTCGCCCGCCACGCCGGCGACGCAGCAGATGACCGTGGCGACGCCGAGCACCGCGAGCACGCCGGTCGACCAGCCGGCCGTGCCCTTCTCGCCGCCCATGCCGAGGAGGACGAGCAGCCCGGCCGCGATGAGCAGCGTCGAGAGCGTGAGCCCCGAGATGGGATTCGACGACGAACCGATGATGGCCACGAGGTAGCCGGCCACGGCCGCAAACAGCAGCCCGGCGATGGCCATGACGACGACCGTCACGAGCGACACACCGAAGCTCTGGCACAGCCAGTAGTAGAGGGCCGCCATGAGCACCAGCATGACGCCGATGGCGAGGAGCACGCCCTTGAAGCTGAGGTCCTTCTCGGTGCGCCCCTCCGAGCCGGCGGCCCCGCCGCCCAGCCCGCGCAGCGAACGCCGGATGCCCGCCGAGAGGTTTTTGCGCATGCGGAACAGCGTGAAGAAGGCCCCGACGATCATGGCGCCGATGGCCACCATCTTGATGGTGGAGCCGTACACCGCCTTGAGCCCCTGGAACGCCATGGGGGCCCCGCCGTACGTGTCCTGCCACTGGGCCGCCGAGATGCCGCTGAACAGGTGGTCGATGTCGCCGGCCTTGAGCAGCGCCCAGAGCGACTCGCCGAACTTCGGGTCGGCGTTGCTGAGCAGGAAGAGCGCCACGGGCATGAGCAGCAGCCAGCCGAAGATGCCGCCGGCCGCCGTGATGGCGCCGAGCCGCGGCCCGATGATGAAACCGACCCCGAGAAACGCCGGCGAGGCGGTCGGGCTCACGACCGGGAACGTGCCCTTGCCCAGGCCGAACGCGGTGCGCACGTTCTCCTTGATGAGTTGGATGCCGTTCTCATTCTTGAAGAACTCGATGGCCGCTGCGAGCCCCATGGCCGTGAACACCGTACCGGCACCCGTGGCACCCCGCTGGCCGGCCTTGACGATCTCGGTGCAGGCCTGGCTTTCCGGGAAGGGCAGCGTGCTGTCTTCCATGAACGTGCGCCGCAGCAGGATGACGAGCAGCACGCCCAATACGCCGCCGACGAGCAGCATGGCCGTCGACGTGAGGTAGTCGAACTCGTCCCACAGCCCGGTCAGCACGAACGCGGGAATGGTGAAGATGGCCCCGGCGGCGAGCGCCTCACCGACGGCCCCGGTGGTTCGCGCGATGTTCTCTTCGAGGATGGTGCCCTTGAGCGGGCGCAGCACGGCCATCGCGATGACGGCGGCGGGGAACGTTGCGGCGACGGTCATGCCGGCCTTGAGCCCGAGGTAGGCGTTGGCGGCGCCGAGCACGGCCGCCATGACGACACCGAGCAAGACGGCCTTGACGCTGAGCTCGCTCATGACCGTGTCGGCGGACACGTACGGCTTGAACTCCTTCCGCTCGGGAGCACTCATATTCCCTCCTCGAACATGCGGTTCTCATTGACTTTCAAACAGTTGCCGCGTCAAACTCGCGTCGCATGATGGCATGCGGTAGGGGGGGCGTCAAGCCGCGCAGTGGGCGGGAGCCGGGCCGCCCGGGCCGAGCCGGCGACGGTGCGCGCCCGCGGCCGGCAGCCGGGTTGTGCCAGAGCCGGATGGTGGCCGGCGAGGGACTACGCGTCGTGGAACATGCGCCGGATCTGCCCTTCGATGTCGCCGATTTCGCGGTCGGTCGCGACGGACAGTTCCTGGACGAGGAGCGAACGCGCCGTGTCGAGCATCTTGCGCTCGCCGAACGAGAGGTTGGTCTTGTCGTGCTTGAGCAGGTAGAGGTCGCGCAGCACTTCGGCGACATCGTAGACGGAGCCGGTCTTGATCTTCTCGAGGTAGCGGCGGTACCGCCGGTTCCAAGTCTGGTTGTCGGCCTCGACGTTGCGTTCCTGCAAGATGTCGAGCACCCGCGTCACCTGGTCGCGGGCGATGACCTCGCGCAGGCCCACGGATTCGACTTTGTTGAGCGGAATCCAGATCTTCTTGTCGCTGTCGAGCACGCGCAGGACGTAGAAGATTTCCCGGTTGCCCGAGATCTCCTTGGTCTCGATGCCGAGGACTTCGGTCACCCCTTGCGACGGATAGACCGCTTTGTCGCCGATCTTGAAGGCGGACCGCATCCCCGCAATCCCCCAGCAGCCAGTGCTCCGCGCCCGCGCTCAATCGGCAGTGGGGCGGAACCCCCGTATTATGGGCACTCGCCCGCCCAGTGGCAAGCCCGAGCCCCGGGCTGCTGCCTGCCCCGCGGGGCCGCTCGCGCCGGAGCGGTCCCGGCAATCCCGCCCCATGGCGGGACGCCCCGGGAGGCGACGAGAGCCGCTAGCGGCCGGTGGACTGACGGTGGAGATCCAAGAGACGTTTCACGGAGTAGCCGTTGAGCCGCGACTGGTACGCGTCGTCGGCCTTGCCGCCGGGGCAGCGCGCCGCCACGATGGCGTCGACGAGTGCGCGTTTGCTCTGGAAGCGCTGCTTCACTTCGCTGGCCGCACGGTGCGTGGCCAGCAGGTGGGCGTTGGTGGTGCGCTTGAGCCGCGCCTTCGTGCGGTCGTCCTTGTCGTCGAGCAGGGAGAGCACGGCATCAACCAGTTTGTCTCGGCCTCCGAAGCGCTCTTCAACGATTTGTTTCGGGGATTTGCTGCTCATCCCATTTCTCCTTCGGCGTCCCGCGCCGGGGCCGTGTCAGACGCCCGGCGTGGCCTGCTCCCCTTCGAGGGTTTGTAGCGTTCGTTCGATGTCGCCCCGACGCGGCCCGCCGGGAAAAGTGTCGAGGTAGCGGCGGCACGCGCTCCGTGCGCGCGGCGCGTCGCCCGCCTTCACGTAGGCGCGTGTGAGCCAGAACAAGTTGGCTTCGGTGCGAGCCAACTCGGGAAACTGTTCGAGCGCCCGTTCGAGTCGTCCGGCCACGGCCAGCGGCTTGCCGCGCTTCTCGTAGAACTTGGCCGCGTAGAGTTCGTGGTCGTAGAGTCGTTCGGCGCAGAACGCGCGCAGGCGCTCGGCCTGCGGGGCGAACAGATGGTGCGGATAGCGTTGCAGGAAGCGCTGCAGCGCGCGATACGCGTTCTCGACGACGGGCAGATCGCGTTCCTCGGCGGGAGGCATGAACCACCAGTCGCCGGGAATGCGTTCGAAATGGCATTGGGCCACCCGAAACAGGGCGTACGGGACGTTCTTGTCGCCCGCGAACTGCTTGACGAAGCCCTGGTAGCTCTCGATCGCCTGGTCGTACTGCTCCTGATAGAACTGACAATCGGCGATGCGCAGGGCGGCCAGCGCCGAGTACTTGAAGTAGCGCGGGCTGCGTGCGACCGCCGTGAAGTGCTTCGTGGCCTCGGGATAGTTGCCCCGCTGCAGCTCGCGCAGGCCTTGCACATACTGCCGGCGCGCGGCGTCGAGGTAGCCTGCAACGGGCTGGGTCGTCTGGTTCGCCCCGCCGCATCCGACCACGACAGCGGCCAGAAGCACGAGGCACAAGGCACGGCGCATCGAAGCCCCCTGGCGAACGCACGAGGGTCCGCCTCGGAGCGCGGCAAGTTATCAGATGGGGCCGCACGCGTCAAAGGCAATTTGTCCCTGGGCGGACAGGCCTCGCGCCGCCGGGCTGCTACCCGGCGACGAGATTGCGCCCGGCGCGCTTGGCGTCGTACATGTGGTCGTCGGCAACCCGGATCAGATCGTTCGGGCCCTGCATGTCGGCCGTCAGGGCCGCCACGCCGACGCTGATGGTGATGTGGATGGGATTGGATTCGAACACGAAGCCGTGGGATTCGACCAGCCGGCGCAGCATCTCGGCGAAACGCCGGGCGCCGTCGAGGTCGGTCTCGGGCAACACGATGACGAATTCCTCGCCGCCGTAGCGCGACAGCAGCTCCTCGCGCCGGATGCGGCCCGAAACGATGAGGGCCAGTTCCTTGAGCACGTAGTCGCCCGCCAGGTGCCCGAGTCGGTCGTTGACCTGCTTGAACAGGTCGATGTCGAACAGCATCACGGCGAGGTCGCGCCCGTAGCGGCGCGCGCGGCTGAATTCCCGTTCGAGAAACTCGTTCAGGTAGCGCTTGTTGGCGATCTGGGTCAGGCCGTCCCGGATGGCCATCCGGTAGATCTCTTCGTGGTAGGCACGTTCGATGTTGCTGCCGGAGAGAAACTTGAAAATGGTGTCGCCGACCCGCACGAGGTCGTTGTTGGCCAACGGGGCCGCGTCGACGAGTTGGTCGTTGACGTAAGTGCCGTTCGTGGAGTCGTGGTCGACGAGGCGGATCTGACCTTCGGCCGTGCGTTCGACCGAAGCGTGGCGCCGCGAGACGCTGTCGTTGTCGATGACGATGTCGTTGTCGGGGTCGCGCCCGATGGACGTCGCCGTCTTCGCGAGATCGTACTTGTGCCCGAGTTGTTCGCCGTAGATTTGGACGAGACACTCGGCGCCGGTCGCCGCAAACGGCGCCGTGATGTGCTGGACGGCGGTGACGCGCGTCTTCTGGGCTTCGGGGGTCAGCGACACGGCTCGACAGCCTCGCGCTCGCCCAGGGGAAACACCCGGATCGGTCCGTCCCCGTCGACGAAGCAGATGGAGCAGTCTGGGACGTCGGTGCGCGCGCCCGGCACGGACGAATCGCCGAGCGGCACGTCGGTTACGAGCGTGACGCGCACATGCGGATGCGCAGCAATGCGGGCGTCGCGGTCGCGGCTCACGGTCAGGTCGGAGCAGCGCGGACAGCGTTCGAGGCCATCGAGCCGTACGACGGACAGTGGCCGGCCGTGGGTCACACCAATGACCAACTCCCCGTTGGAGAGCAGCAGGTCATAGCCGTAGTTCGACGCGTCGGGTCCCGGCAGAAACGAGGTTTCGACGTAGGACAGGGCCGCTTCGACGGCTCTGCGCAGCACCGGAACGTCGCGCCCGCTCACCTGCGACCGGCTGGCCCCGTGCAGAAACGCGAGAAACAGGTGGAAAACGATCTCCTCGGGCGAATGCGTCAGCATGTTGGCCGCGATGTGGCTCGGGATGGCCAGCATGCGCGGATCGAAGTCGGCTCGCGGCTGGAGGCTGCCTGCGAATGCGAACACCCACTCACGAAACCGCAGCGGGGCCTGGCTCTCGCTGCGAAACACCTCGGGGCCCGGCTCCCGCACGTGGGCGAGGACGCACGGGCTGCGCATGCCCGCCAGAATGGACGCGAGGCGCCCGTCTTTGCCGAGCGGTCGCCGGTGCAGCAGCACCTCGGCATCCTGATAGCTGCCGATGCCGACGTGCCGCGGCCAGCAGTCTGCCAACGGCTCGACGAGGGGCCCCAGGACCGAGACGGCACACGCCAGGGCCCGTTCGTCGTTGATAAGCAGGGAGAAACTGTGCTGCATGTTGCTGGCCTCACACCGGCCGGCGCCGGCGCTCTTCGCGACCCCTCAGGACTCGGGGCGATTCTAGGACAGCGAGGTCCAAAAGTCACGGTCGGACGCGCTGCCGGCCGCTCTGCCGGGGGCCCGACCCCGGCGCCGAACGCGGGCGACGCACGCATCCCGTTGACAGCCGCGCGGGGTCGGGGCTACGTTGCGGCCGGTCTTGGAGCGTCATCTTGGAACCGACGTCCGCCACGAAGCCGCGTGCCCTGCCGGCCAACCTCGAAGCCGAACGCTCCATCCTCAGCGCCATCCTGCTCGACAACACCTGCCTCGCGACGGCCATCGAGCGGCTGCGCCCCGAAGACTTCTTCCTCGAGGCGCACCAGGTCGTATTCCGCGCCGTGCTCGACCTCTTCAATCGGGGCCAGCCCTGCGATTTCGTGACCCTCACCGAAGCCTTGCACCGGGCGGGCGCGCTCGACACGGTGGGTGGCCCAGCCTTCGTCAACCGCCTGCTCGAGTTCACGGGCACCACGGCGGGGCTGCGGCACTACATCGACATTGTGCGCGAGAAATCGCTCATCCGGCAGATGATTCGCGCCGCCACCGAAATCGCCACCGAGGGCTACGACGAAACGCTCGACGTCGCCGAGTATCTCGACCAGTCCGAAAAACGGCTGTTCGGCGTGCTCGAACGCGATCTGCGCGGCGCAGCCGTCGACATTCACGAAGTACTCGCCGAAACCATCGAGAAGCTCGAGCGGCGCTACGACCGGCAGGAACGCGTCATCGGCCTGCCGACGGGCTACGACGACCTCGACCGCCTGCTCCTCGGGCTGCACCCCTCCGACCTCGTCATCATTGCCGCCCGGCCGTCCATGGGCAAGACGGCCTTTGCGCTCAACGTGGCGGCCAACGTGGCCCTGGCGGGGCACGCTACGGTGGTCTACTCGCTCGAAATGTCGAACGAGCAGTTGGCCATGCGACTGCTCTCCGCCGAGTCGCGCGTCGGGCTGCAGAAGATCCGCCAGGGGCTGCTTGCCGACACCGACTGGCCCAAGGTCACGGGGGCGGTCACCAAACTGGCCCAGGCGCCGCTCGCCATCGACGACACGCCCGGCATCTCCATCACCGAACTGCGGGCCAAGTCCCGGCGGCTCAAGCTCGAAGGCCGCTGCGACCTCATCCTGGTCGACTACCTCCAGCTCATGCGCTCTGGCCAGAACGGCCTGCCGCGCGAACAGGAAATCGCCGAGATTTCACGCGGCTTGAAGAACCTGGCCAAGGAATTGAGCGTTCCCGTCGTGGCCCTCTCGCAGCTCAACCGCGAGCTCGAACGGCGCGAGAACAAGCGGCCCATCCTCTCGGACTTGCGTGAGTCGGGCTCCATCGAGCAGGACGCCGACGTCATTCTTTTTATCTACCGCGACGAGGTCTACAACAAGGACACCGACCGCCGCGGCATCGCCGAGATCGTCATCGGCAAGCAGCGCAACGGGCCTACTGACACCCTCGAACTCGTCTTCTTTCGGGAAATTACGCGCTTCGACAACTACGTTGGCGATCGCCGCTGATCCCCGTCAGGCGGGCGCGCCACGGCTACTGCCAGCCCAGGGCCTGGCTGATGCGGCGCATGATCTCGTAGGACTGCTCGACGGTACCGACCGACATGCGCACGTAGCGTTCCATGCGCGGCAGTCGGCTGCGGTCGCGAATGTAGATGTTGACGCCTTCGAGCGCACGCACAAACGCGGCCGGGTCGTCGGCCTCGACGAGGATGAAGTTGGCGGGAGTGCTTCGCGCCGCCATGTTGTGCTTCGCGAAGAAGTCGATGAGCAACGTCTTGCTGGCGGTCACCTGCGACACGTACCAATCGAGGTAGGCGACGTCGTCGAGCGCGGCCGCGGCGGCCACTTGACCGAGCACGTTGACCGACTTCGGATTGAAGACCCGCTTCAGGTCGCCGATGACCTCGGCGCAGGCCGCCAGGTAGCCCACGCGCAACCCAGCCAGGCCCCAACTCTTGGAGAAGGTCCGCGTCACGACGACGTTGCGCAGCCGGGTCGCGAGGTGAATGGACGTTGTGCCGCAGAACTCGAAGTAGGCTTCATCGACGATGACGATGGCGCCCGGCGCCATGCGCGAAACCCGTTCGACCTCCTCCGGTGGATACACCGTCCCCGTCGGGTTGTTCGGGCTGACGAGGTAGATCAGTTTGGTGCGCGGCGTAACGCAATCGAGCACGGCGTCGACGTCGGGCTGGAAGGGGTCGTCGCCCGGAACCTGCCGCACGATGCCGCCCCGAGCCTCAGCAAACACCAGAAAGTGCGTATAGGTTGGAACCGGCACCACCACTTCGTCGCCCGGGTCGAGGTAGGCCTGGCAAACGAGGTTTAGCGCGTCATCCGAACCGTTCGTCACTACGAGGTGCTCGGCCGGCACGCCCAGGAACGTTTGCAGCTTCGTTACGAGCCGGCGGCTGTTGAGGTCGGGATACCAGTTGAGGTTGTGCGTGTTGTTCAGGAATGCCTGGATCGCCGTGATTACGCGCGGCGAGGGGGCCACCGTGGACTCGTTCCAGTCGAGTTTGAATGCAACTTCGGTCGGCCGCGAGGCGATGCGATCGAGCGAGGAGACGGGGTCGTAGGGCGCCAGATCGCGCACCGACTCCGCCACGCGGGGAGGCGTCGGAACGGCCGCAAGCCTCTCCATACGCTCCGCCAGGACCGCCGTCTGCCGCATAGGTGCCGCCATCGCTCACTCCGCAACCGTGGAGCACGGTCCATCCCCCGGCTGGAGCACGCCTACTCCACGGCGAGGGGAAGTCGACGCAGTTTGGGGCGACGCTGCACGCGCCGCCGCAAGCAACCGGTCGGTATGCAATCCCCGGGCCAACCACCGCCCGATGCCCTTTCGGGCGCCGAAGCCGTAACGTTCCGGTGCAGCCGAGAGCGCTTGCTGGGGGGTTCACACGGCTCGCGCCCAGGCCAACAGTCGGCACCGCGGCGCGCCGGCATCGCTCGACACGGGCAGCCGCGGGTCGGCCCGAGCCTCCCCCACGGCCGGGGCGCCACGCGGCGCGCCGAGCGCGCTACCGCTTGCCGTCGTCGTCCGGTCTGTCGTCGCTGCTGTCGTTGTCTCGCCCCGGCCCCGGGAAACGGAGGAGCCGCAGCTCGCTTTCGGGAGGGTCCCTGTAGAGTTCAATCTCGCGAACGTTCGACAGGTTCACGTAGAGAGTCGGCGTGTCGTCGTGGTCTCCACGAATGGCGATGAAGCCGTCCGCGAATCCTTCGCACCAACCGAGCACGGTGTCATCTTCATCGTCGAACTGGATGACCCAGACTTTCTTGCCAACCAGACGCTTCATCGTCGCATCCCAAACAAAAAAAGAGGGAATCCGCATCGGCGGATTCCCTCTTCTCGGTAGCCCGTACGGGACTTGAACCCGTGATACCGGCTTGAGAGGCCGGCGTCCTAACCAACTAGACTAACGGGCCATGTTGGTCGGCCCACGCTTGGGTCGACGCAGACACTTTCGGGACGGACAGCGACTTCGTTGCGCGAGCACGAACCCTGCCCAAAGCCAAAAGCCGAGCGAGTTTACCCCGCCGCATCCACACGTGTCAACCGTTTTCTCCCGAGCCGCCGCCCTGGCCATCGAAGGTCTCCTTCGTGGTGACGGGCCCGGTTTCGCCAGCCGCCGCGGCGACTCGTCCGCCCGGCGCGCCCTTTTCGGCAGCACCGAGCAGTTCGAGAATCGCCATCGGAGCCCCATCTCCCAGCCGCCGCCGATACTTGTAGATACGGCAGTAGCCACCGGGCCGCTCCCGGAAGCGGTCGGCCAGCTCGGAGAACAGCTTGCGCACGACTTCGGCCTGCCGCAAGCGGCTCATTACCAAGCGTCGTGCGTGGACCGTACCCTTCTTGCCGAGGGTGATGGCCTTCTCGGCAATGCGGCGCACTTCCTTGGCCCGCGCTTCGGTGGTTTCGATGCGCTCATGCTCGACCAAGGCCGCCACAAGATTTGCGAACATGGCCTGCCGGTGACTTGTCGGCCGGCTCAGATTTCTTCCCGCTTTTCGATGGCGCATAGCTTCACATCCGTCACTCGGAGGCTTCCGGTTGCCGGTCAGGGTCGAAATTGTCGAGCCGCATGCCCAACGACAGGCCCATTTCGCCCAGAATCTCCTTGATTTCCTTGAGAGACTTCCGGCCGAAATTCTTGGTCTTGAGCATCTCCTGCTCGGTCTTCTGAACCAACTCGCCAATCAGCCTGATGTTGGCATTCTGCAGGCAGTTGGCCGACCGAACGGACAACTCGAGTTCGTCGACGCTGCGGTAGAGGTTTTCGTTCAGTTCGCCCGTAGGCTGCTCGGCCACGAAAGCGACTTCAGGTTCGTCCAACTCGTCGTCGAGCGTCACGAAGATGGACAGCTGTTCCTTCAGAATCTTTGCCGAGTAGGCCAGTGCGTCCTCGGGGCGCAACGCTCCGTTGGTCCAGATTTCGATGGCCAGCTTGTCGTAGTCGGTACGGTGCTCGACGCGCGCGTTGGTGACCTTGTAGTTGACGCGCCGAATCGGCGAGAAGATGGCATCGATCGGCAGCACGTCGATGGGCTGGTCCTCCTCGCGGTTGCGTTCCGCCGGGACGTAGCCAATGCCTCGCTTGACGGTGGCTTCCATGCGGATTTCCCCGCCTTCGGCCAAGGTCACAACGTGCTGGTCCGGGTTCAGGATGACGATGCTCGGGTCGTGCTCGAAATCGGCCGCCGTGAGCCGCACCGGACCCTTGGCCTTGAGCACCATGACCTTGGGGCCCTCGCCATCGAGCCGCAGCTGGACCTCCTTCAGGTTCAGAATGACGTCCGTGACGTCCTCGACGACACCCGGCAGCGTCGAGAACTCGTGCAGCGCAGCTCCTTCCTTGCCGACGATCCGGACCATCGTGATGGCCGCACCGCGAATCGACGAAAGCAGAACCCGTCGCAGGGCGTTTCCGAGCGTGATGCCGTACCCGCGTTCGAGGGGTTCACAGAAAAACCGTCCGTAGGTGTCGCTCAGCGTATCAACGTCGACATCCAACGCCTTCGGACGGATGAGCGCCTTCCAGTTCTTGGCGGTCTCCTGCATGGTCCTCCCTCGAGAATGCTACTTCGAGTAGAGCTCGACGATGAGCTGCTCCTCGATGGGCATGGCTATGTCCTCGCGCGCCGGCGAAGCCTTGACCGTGCCTTTGAAGTTGTCGCGGTCAAGCTCGAGCCAGTTCGGGATAGCACGCTGGGAGGCGCTTTCGAGCGCCTCCTTCACCCGTTCGAGGTTGCGGCTTCCCTCACGCACGGACACCACGTCTCCGGGCCTGACGAGCAGAGACGGAATGTTGACCTTCTTGCCGTTCAGCAGGAAGTGATTGTGCCGCACCAGTTGCCGGGCTTCGTTCCGATTGACACAGAAGCCAAGCCGGTACACGGCGTTGTCGAGCCGCCGTTCGAGGAGGAACAGCAGGTTCTCGCCCGTGATGCCCGGCTTGCGCGCGGCCAGTTCGAAGCAGCGCCGGAACTGCCCTTCGAGCAGACCGTACAGCGTCTTCACCTTCTGCTTCTCGCGCAACTGCCGGCAGTAGTCCGAGCGCTTGCCACCGCCCCGATGGCTCTGGCCGTGCTGCCCTGGGCGATACCCCCGCCTGTCGAAGGCGCACTTGTCGCCGTTGCAGCGGTCACCCTTCAGGAACAGCTTCGTGCCCTCGCGCCGGCAAAGCCGACATTGCGGTCCCGTATACTTCGCCACTGTCTCACCCCTGCTCAGCCCCGAATCGGGGCGCGGTACACCAAGGCCTAGACACGCCGTCGCTTGGGCGGGCGGCAGCCGTTGTGCGGAATCGGCGTCACGTCGCGAATGACGGACACCTTGAGTCCGGCCGAGGCCAGCGCTCGCAGCGCTGCCTCCCGACCGGCGCCAGGACCGCGGAGGTACACGCCCACGGTCCGCATTCCGTTCTCTTGCGCCTTGCGGGCAGCATCCTCAGCGGCCATCTGGGCTGCGAAGGGTGTGCTCTTGCGCGAGCCCTTGAAGCCCTTCCGGCCGGCGCTCGACCAGGACACCACGTTTCCGCTCACGTCCGTGATCGTCACGATCGTGTTGTTGAACGTGGACTGGATGTGCGCAATGCCCGTCTGGATGTTCTTCTTGACCCGCTTCTTCGTCTGTTTCTTTGCTCTCGCCATGGTCGCCCGCTCGTCTCTTCCGCTGTCGCGGTGTAGTCGACGTCTCGCCTAGTTCGCCCCGGACAGACCGGGCTTAGCGCTTCTTCTTCACCGTAGCGCGCCGCGGACCCTTGCGCGTGCGCGCGTTGGTGTGCGTTCTCTGGCCTCGCACCGGCAAGCCGCGGCGGTGGCGCAGACCTCGGTAGCAGCCGAGGTCCATGAGGCGCTTGATGTTCATGGACACTTCACGCCGCAGGTCGCCTTCCACCTTGTAGTGGTTGTCGATGATGTCGCGGATGCGCACGATTTCGGCGTCGCTCAGCTCGTCGCTGTTTTTGCCCGGGTCCACCCCCGCCTCTTCGCAGATGCGACGGCCGGACGCGCGCCCGATGCCGAAGATGTACGTCAGCGCGATGCCGATGTGCTTGTTGCGAGGCAGGTCCACGCCTGCGATACGAGCCATCCGAACCCTCTCTTCCGGCTATCCCTGCCGCTGCTTGTGTCGCTGGTTGCTGCAGATCACGCGCACGACCCCGCGACGCCTGATGATCTTGCAACGGTCGCAGATTTTCTTGACTGATGCTCTCACCTTCATCGGACACTTCCTCGCCAACTCGGAGCTCGGTCCCGACAGCTCCCTAGGTCCTCTTGCGACCCTGCTGAATCTGTCGATAGGTGATCCGGCCACGCGTCAGGTCGTACGGGCTTAGTTCCACCTTCACCCGGTCACCTGGAAGGATGCGGATGAAGTGCATGCGCATCTTGCCGGAAACGTGGGCCAGAACCTTGTGCCCCCCGTCGAGTTCGACACGGAACATCGCGTTTGGCAGCGGCTCGACCACCACGCCTTCGACTTCGATCGCCTCTTCCTTGCCCATCGATCCTCGCCCCGGTCAGCGGCCGACCACGGCCAGCAGTCCCTTGAAGACCGCGTCCGGCCCGGCGCCACCGTCGACAACTTCCCGCAACAGCCCTCGTTTCTCGAAAAACGCAATCAGCGGCGCCGTCTTCTCGTGGTACACCGCGAGTCGGTCACGAACGGTCGCCTCGTTGTCGTCCTGCCGCTGTACAAGCGCGGCCCCGCATTTGTCGCAGGTTTCCGCTTTCTGCGGCGGCTGGAACTTGAGGTGGTACATGGCCCCACAGGCAATGCACGTGCGCCGCCCCGTGAGCCGTCCCATCAGTTCGCCTTCGGGCACCACAATGCTCAGCACGTGGTCGATGCGGATGCCCGCCTCCTCGACGGCTTCGGCCTGAGCGACGGTCCGGGGAAATCCGTCGAATACGAACCCGTCCGCACAGTCGGGCTCATCAAGCCGTTCTTTCACGATGCCCACGACGAGCTCGTCCGGCACCAATCGGCCGCTGTCCATGTACTCGCCGGCCTTCTGCCCCAGCGGCGTCCCCGCAGCGCGCGCACGCCGCAGCATGTCCCCGGTCGAAACCTGCGGAATGCCGAGCTTCTCTTCGAGGCGTTTGGCCTGCGTGCCCTTGCCGGCCCCGGGTGCGCCAAGCAGGATGAGGTTCATCACCGTCCTCCACCTAGCCCCTGCGGCCACGGATGCGTGGGCCGCCGGCGCCCGAGAAGCCTTCGTAGCTGCGCGTAATCAGGTGCGATTCGATCTGATTGACCGTGTCGAGGGCAACCCCGACGACAATCAACAGGCCCGTCCCACCAAACAGGAACGGCACGCCGAATCCCTGCTGCAGGAACGTCGGCAGCACGCAGACGGCGGAGAGGTAAACAGCGCCCCCGAACGTAATGCGCGTCAGCACTGCGTCGATGTATTCGGCAGTGCGCTTGCCGGCGCGGATACCCGGGATGAACCCGCCGTATTTCTTCATGTTGTCGGCCACGTCCACGGGATTGAACGTAACCGCAGTGTAGAAGTAGCAGAAGAAGACGATGAGACCGACGTACAGCACGTTGTAGAACATATGCCCGGGAACGAGGTTGGACTGCAGCCAGTTGACCCAGCCCGCATTCGGGAACAGGTTCGACAACGTCGAAGGGAGCAGCAGAATCGACGACGCGAAAATGGGCGGAATGACCCCCGATGTGTTGATCTTCAACGGGAGGTGGGTACTCGTTCCGCCGTACATCTTGCGACCGACAACGCGCTTCGCGTACTGAACCGGGATGCGCCGCTGTCCGCGCTCGAAGAAGATGATGACGCCGACGACCGAGATGATGATGACCCCGATGAGCAACATGGACATCGGTTCGAGCCGGCCGCCCGAGAAGGAGGACAAGCTCATGGTGCGGACAATGGCGTCAGGCACCTGGGCAACGATGCCTCCGAAGATGATGAGCGAGATGCCATTGCCGATGCCGCGTTCGGTGATCTGCTCACCGAGCCACATCAGGAACGTGGTCCCGGTGGTCAGCGTCAGCACCGTGATCATCTTGAACCAAAGGCCGGTCTCGAGCACGACACCCTCGGCTCCGCCGCCCCTGGCGTTCAGGCCTTCGAGCCAGAAAGCGATGCCGAAGCCCTGGATGATCGACAGGACGATGGTGCCGTAGCGGGTGTACTGGTTGATCTTGCGTCGGCCCTGCTCGCCCTCTTTGCTAAGCCGCTCAAGCGCCGGCACGACGACCGTGAGCATCTGCAGGATGATGCTGGCGCTGATGTACGGCATGATGCCCAGGGCTAGCACCGAGAGGTTCTCGATAGCGCCGCCCGAGAACATGTTGAACAGGCCGAGGAACCCGCTCTGCCCGCCGCGGATGTAGTCGGCGAGGACCGACCGGTCAACGCCCGGCACCGTCACGAAGATGCCGATCCGGTACACCGCGAGCATGCCGGCGGTGAAGAGCAGCCGCCGCTTGAGCTCGGGTATCTTCCCGATGTTGGCGAAGCTAGTAGCCACGAATCACCTCGACGCGGCCGCCGCGGTCCTTCACCTTCTGTTCCGCCGCGGCGCTGCACTGGTGCAACCGAACGGTCAGCGTGCGCTCCAGGATGCCGTGCCCGAGCAGTTTGACGCCATCGCCAGCCTTGGCGATCACGCCTGCGTCGAGCAGCGCCTGGACATCGACAACGCTGCCGTCCTCGAAGCGGTTCAGCTGGTGGACGTTCAACACAACGAAATTGCGGCGGAACGGATTGAAAAACCCGCGTTTCGGCAAGCGCCGCTGGAGGGGCATTTGCCCGCCTTCGAACCAGGGCCTGTCCTTGTCGCCCGCCCGGGCGCGCGACCCTTTGTGACCCTTACCGGCGGTCTTGCCCTGGCCGGTGCCGACCCCGCGACCCAGTCGCTTCCTCGGGTGAGTAGCGCCGGACGCGGGTTTGAGATGGCTCAGCTCGTTCATCGTGACGTCTCCGCGCTATTTGGATACCGGCTCGACCTCGACCAGATGCGACACCTTGTCGAGCATGCCCCGCACGCTGGGGTTGTCGGGCAGAACCCGCGACTGACCCGTGCGCATGAGGCCCAGCGCCGCCAGCGTCGCGCGCTGAAGCGGCGGACGCCCAATACGGCTTTTGGTAACCGTTGCTTTCAAGGACTTCTCGGCCATGGCCCCTGGACCTCCGCGCGCCAGCCCCCCGGGGACCGGCGCAACCTCTGTCACCGCACGATATCTTCTACGGCCCTGCCGCGCCGGCGCGCCATCTCATCGGGGCTGACCAACGCCCGGAGCGCCGCCATCGTGGCCTCGACCACGTTGTGCGGGTTGGTCGAGCCAATGACCTTGGTGAGGATGTTGCGCACGCCGCCGGTCTCCATGATGGCCCGTACCGCTCCACCCGCGATGACCCCGGTGCCTTCGGAGGCCGGACGGAGCAGAACGTGGGTGGCACAGAACTTGGCCGTCACCTGGTGGGGAATCGTGCCGTTGCGAAGTGGCACGCGCACCATGGACCGCCGCGCCTTGTCGTTGCCCTTGCGGATGGCCTCGGGTACCTCATTGGCTTTGCCCGAACCGGCGCCAACAGTTCCCTTGCCGTCGCCGACGACCACGAGGGCGCTGAACGAGAACCGCCGACCGCCTTTCACGACTTTGGCGACGCGGTTGATATGAACCACTCGGTCCTGGAATTCGGAGACTTCCGCCTGTTCGCGATGCACCCTCTACCTCCATCGCCCTGCTTGGGACGGCCGCCCGCTCACGCTTCGACTTGGTGGCTGGCTTCCATCGTCCCTTCCCGGGCCCCGCAGTACCGTGCGGCGCCGGCTGGCCTGGCCGACCGTCGGCCGGCTCAGGCTAGAACTTCAGGCCGCCCTCACGCGCCGCATCGGCAACCGCACTCACCCGTCCCTTGTACAAGAACCCGTTGCGGTCGAAGACGACCTCACGAATATTGCTTGCAAGGCAACGCTGCGCGGCGAGCTGCCCGACCAGGCGCGCTGCCTCAGTCTTCGTGCTCTTCGCCACGCGGTCGCGCAGTTCGGGGGATACGGTTGACGCTGCAGCCAGGGTCCGTCCCTGCTCGTCGTCGATGACCTGCACGTACATGTGCTTGTTGCTCTTGAACACGCACAGCCGCGGTCGGTCGGGAGTTCCGACCACCTTCTTGCGAATGCGGATCTTGCGGCGCTCACGAGCCGACGCTTTTTGATTCTTAACGGCCACTTGTCGACCTCCGTAGACGGTGCGCGAGCGATCAACCTTTCAGAAGGCCCTAGGCGCTCTTTCCGGCCTTCCGACGGACCTGCTCGTCGGCGTAGCGAATGCCCTTCGCCTTGTAGGGGTCCGGCGGCCGAAACGACCGGATCTTGGCCGCGGTCACGCCAAGCAGTTCACGGTCGATGGATTCGAGTTTGATCTTGGTCTGCTGGTCGACCGACGCCGCTACGCCCCTCGGGATCTCGTACACCACCGGGTGGGAGTACCCCAGGCTGAGCGTCAGGTTCTGACCCTTCAGGTCGGCCCGATAGCCGACGCCGGTGATGACCAGCGTCTTCTCGAATCCGGCGTGCACGCCCTTCACCATGTTCGCGACGAGCGTACGCGAGAGTCCATACAGTTGGCGTGAGCGGCGCGTCTCGTCTTGAGGCCGCACCACGATCTTCCCACCCTCGACCAAGAGTTGCACGCCGTCGACGAGCCGCGACAGTTCGCCTCGCGGGCCCTTCACCCGCAGGGTACCGTCGGCAACTGCGGCCTGCACCCCGCTGGGAATCTCAACAGGCAGTTTACCGATGCGAGACACCTGAGACCTCCAACCGATGGGCAGCCGCGCGGCTCACCACACCGAGCACATCAGTTCGCCACCGACGCCCAGCTTGCGCGCCGTGCGGTCGGGAACAACACCGCGGCTTGTCGAAACGACCGCCAGCCCGAGGCCCCCGCGCACGCGCGGCAGGTCATCGGCGGCGCAATACACACGCCGGCCGGGCTTGCTGATTCGTTCGAGCCCCGTGATGGCGTTTGTGCCGTCGGAGAAGTACTTCAACTCGATGCGCAGAACGCCCTGCGGTTTCGCGTCGAGCAAGGTGACGTCCTTGATGAAGCCTTCTTCGACAAGGATCTGGGCGACCGCCTGGACTTGGCGCGAGGCGGCGATTTCCAGCACTTCGTGCCGAGCCAAGATGGCGTTGCGGATTCGGGTCAGCAAATCGCCAATCGGGTCACTCGTAGACATTCGACAACTCCTCAGGAACGCGCGCGCCTACCAGCTCGATTTCACGACGCCGGCAATATCGCCCTGCAACGCCAGCCCGCGGAAACACAGGCGGCACATCTTGAACTTGCGGATGTACCCGCGCGGCCGCCCGCAAATGAGGCACCGATTGTACTGCCGCGCCTTGAACTTGGGTTTGCGCGCGGCCTTGGCGATAAGGGATTTCTTGGCCACCTTGCACTCCTCAACGAATGCCCCGCTAGTTGCGGAAGGGCATCCCCAGATGCCGCAGAAGGGCACGCGCCTGCTCGTCCGTACGGGCGGTGGTGACCACGGTCACGTTGAGACCCAGGACCTTCTCAACGTTGTCGTAGTCGATCTCGGGGAACACGATCTGCTCTCGCATCCCCATCGTGAAGTTGCCCCGGCCATCGAAGCCGCGAGCGCTCACGCCCTTGAAGTCGCGCACGCGCGGCAGCGCGATGTTCATCAGCCGATCGAGGAACTCGTACATGTGGGCGCGGCGCAACGTCACGCTGACCCCGATGGGCATACCGGCTCGCAGTTTGAAGCCTGCAATGGAGCGCCGCGCGCGGTTGACCACCGGCTTCTGGCCGGTGATCTGGCCGAGCGATTCCTCGGCTGACTGGATGAGTTTGGCGTTCTGGATGGCTTCGCCCACCCCGATGTTGACGACGACCTTCACGAGCCGCGGAATCTCCATGGGGTTGCGAAGGCCGAACTCCGCCTTCAGGGCGGGGGCGACTTCCTGAACGTACTTGTCGAGCATACGTGGCGGCATCTTTCGAACCTCTCGGTGGCCCCTCGGCCGTCGAACTGGCTAGTCGAGGATCTCGTCGAACTTCCGCGAGTAGCGCATTTTCTTGTTTTTTCCGCCCTCGCCCTCGACGACCTTGAATCCAACCCGCGTGGGTTTGCCCTCACGCTTCGCAAGAAGCATCACGTTGGAAACGTGGATGGGCGCCTCGCGGTCAATGATGCCGCCTTGCGGCTGCTGCCGCGTCGGGCGCTGATGCTTCTTGGCGATGTTCAGCTTCTCGACGCGTACCCGCTGCCCATCGTCCAGCACCTCGATGACCTTGCCGGTGCTTTTGCGCTCTTTGCCGGCGATGACCATCACGAGGTCGTTCTTACGGATCTTCATCGCAAATCCACTCCGCCTGAAACGCCCGATCAGAGCACCTCAGGGGCAAGCGACACGATCTTCATGAAGCGCTTGGCCCGCAGCTCGCGCGCCACAGGCCCGAAAATGCGCGTGCCGACTGGCTCACCCTGCTGGTTCACCAGGACCGCCGCATTGCCGTCGAACCGAATGTATGAACCGTCGGCCCGCCGCACTTCCTTGGCCGTGCGCACGATGACGGCCCGCATCACGTCGCCCTTCTTTACCTTGGACTTCGGGATGGCTTCCTTGACGGACACGATGATGATGTCACCGAGCGTGGCGTACTTCCGCTTGGAGCCGCCGAGCACCTTGATGCACTGAATGCGCTTAGCGCCGGAGTTGTCTGCGGCGGTCAGCATGGTCTGCATCTGGATCATTTTTCGATTCCCCTCGTGCTCGCCCAGAGTACCCGGGGCGGCCACGTGAGCATCGGCATGCCTAGCCGATCACGTTGCCGGACGCATCCAGGCGTTTGGACACCCGCCAACGCTTCTCGCGACTCACCGGGCGGGTCTCAACGAGCACGACCCGATCGCCCACCGCGCAGGCGTTGGCTTCGTCGTGCGCCTTGTACCGCGCCCGCCGCCTGACGTACTTGCGGACGGTCGGATGAAGCACCCGCCGGGTAACCTCAACCACCACCGTCTTATCCATCTTGTTCGATACGACGGTGCCCGTCATGGTCTTTCGCTTGCCGCGCGCACGCTCCATGGTTCTATTCCTCGGTCGCGCCGTCCGGGTTGGTCCCGGAGGAAGTCAGGCGCTTAGGCGCCTGCCGGATTCCGATTTCGCGCTCGCGAATGGCCGTACGAATGCGCGCCACCTCTCGCCGCGCCTTGCGCAGCTCGGCGGTATCGGTCGCCTGGGCAGTCTGCCGTTTGAACTTCAGTCCGAACAGGTTCTCGGCGGCACGGGTCAGCTGCCCGGACAGTTCCTCGTTGGTCATCTCACGAAGTTCTGCCGGTCTCATACGATTTCTCCCTTGGCCAGGAAGCGCGTACGAATGGGCAATTTGTGGGCCGCCAGTCGCAAAGCCTCACGCGCCACTTCCTCGCTCACACCCTCCATCTCGTAGAGGATGCGACCCAGTTGAATGGCCGCTACCCATTCCTCCGGAGCCCCCTTGCCCTTGCCCATGCGGGTCTCGGCAGGTTTCTTGGTGATGGGTTTGTCCGGAAACACGCGAATGAAAACGCGCCCGTGGCGCTTCACATGCCGGGTCATGGCGACGCGCGCCGCCTCGATCTGCCGCGAGGAAATCCAACCGGCACCAACGGCCTGAAGGCCGTATTCGCCAAAGGCGATTTCGGACCCGCGACGCGCAGTGCCGCGCACCCGGCCCTTCATGCACTTGCGGTACTTGACCTTCTTCGGAGCGAGCATCGAGTCAACTCCACATTCCCGGGCTCGGTGGGGCTACAGCACGTCCCCGTTGTAGATCCATACCTTGACGCCGATTGCCCCGTACGTGGTGCGCGCGGTAGCCAACCCGAAGTCGATGTCGGCGCGCAGCGTCTGAAGAGGCACCCGGCCTTCGCGGTACCACTCGGTTCGCGCCATCTCCGCGCCCCCGAGGCGCCCAGCGCAACGAATCTTGATGCCTTTGCACCCAAATTTCATTGAGGTGCTCACGGCCTTCTTCATCGCGCGCCGGAAACTCACCCGCCGTTCGAGTTGAGTTGCGACGTTCTCTGCAACGAGCTGCGCGTTGGTCTCGGCCTTGCGGACTTCGATGATGTTGAGGAAGATCTCGTCCCCGGACAGCTTCTGCACGTCGGCCTTCAGCTGTTCGGCACCCTGCCCGCGCTTGCCGATCACGATCCCGGGCCGGGCGGTGTGGATGTTGATGCGCACCTTGCCCGCCGCCCGCTCGATCTCGATCTGCGAGACCCCCGCGTGGAACAACTTCTCTTTCAGGAAGCGCCGCAAGCGCACGTCGTCGTGCAGCCAAGTGGCGTAGTTCTTATCCTGGTACCACTTGGAGTTCCACGTCTTGATAATGCCGAGGCGGAATCCGATCGGATGTACTTTCTGACCCACCTTGGTTTCCTCCTACCAGACGTCCACAACAACCCGAACGTGGCTCGTGCGCTTACGAACGCGCGTGGCGCGGCCCATCGCCCTAGGCCGATAGCGCCGCAGGGTCGGGCCCTCATCCACGCACACTTCCTTGACAAACAAGTCGTCGAGGTTGACGTCGCCCTGCGCCTTCGCATTGGCAATCGCCGACTGAATGCACTTCCGGACAACGCTGGCCCCACGCCGATGGATGACCTCAAGCACCTCAAGGGCGAGGCCCACAGGCTTGCTGCGGACCTGGTCAGCCACCACGCGAACCTTGCGGGGCGCAATCCGGATGTACTTTGCCGTCGCCGTGGCTTGCATTCCCTACCTCCGCGTCTTCGCCTTGGCCTTCTTGTCACCGGCGTGACCGTGGAAGGTCCGGGTCGGTGCAAACTCTCCGAGTTTGTGGCCAACCATGTTCTCGGTCACGAAGACCGGGACGAACTTCCGCCCGTTGTGCACGGCGAACGTAAGCCCCACCATTTCGGGCACGACGGTTGACCGCCGCGACCACGTCCGGATGACTTTGCGCTGTGCCGTCCGTTGCATCCGGTCGACTTTCGTCATCAGGTGTGCGTCCACGAACGGTCCCTTCTTGACAGAGCGCGCCACTTGCGACCTCCCTACAGGGTGTCCTACGACCGCCGCTTCACGATGAATTTGTCAGTACGCCGGTTGTTCCGCGTGCGCTTGCCCTTGGTCGGAATGCCCCAAGGGGTCACCGGATGGCGCCCACCGGAGGTGCGGCCTTCGCCGCCGCCGTGCGGGTGGTCGACCGGGTTCATGGCAACCCCGCGGACGAAGGGCCGCCACCCGAGCCACCGGTTTCTGCCTGCCTTGCCGAGGCTGATGTTCGAGTGCTCGGCATTCGAAAGCGTGCCAACGGTCGCGCGGCAAGCGAGCAGAACCTTGCGAAGTTCGCCCGAGGGCAGCCTCAGCAAAGCGTACTTGCCTTCCTTGGCCACCAGTTGGGCCGAGGCTCCCGCCGACCGCGCGAGCTGCCCGCCCTTGCCGAGTTTGAGTTCGACGTTGTGAACCTGCGTGCCCACGGGGATGGCGCGCAGCGGAAGCGCGTTGCCCGGCCGGATGTCGGCGTTGGCGCTCGAGATCACGGTATCGCCGGGACGCATGTTGTCGGTAGCCAGGATGTACCGCTTCTCACCATCGGCGTAGTGCAGCAGGGCGATGCGCGCCGAACGGTTCGGGTCGTATTCAATGGTGGCGACCTTTGCCGGCACGCCAATCTTGTCGCGCTTGAAGTCGATGATGCGGTACTGACGCTTGTGGCCACCGCCCCGATGGCGCGACGTGAGCCGTCCGTAGGCGTTTCGCCCGCCGCTATGTTTGAGCGGCTCGACGAGGCGACGGTGCGGCTTGGTTTCCGAGAGGTTTGCGAAGTCGGAAACCGTCATGAAGCGCCGTCCGGGCGACGTGGGCTGGTATTTCTTGATGCCCATGACCTACACCCCCTCGAACAGTTCGATCTTGTCGCCTGCGGCGAGCGAGACGAAGGCCTTCTTCCAGTTCGCGCGCTTGCCCATGTGGCGGCCGACGCGCTTCCATTTCCCGCGCACCTGCTGCGTGCGCACGTCGAGGACGTGGACGCCGAAGAGAGACTCGATGGCGCGCCGGATCTGAATCTTGTTCGCCGCCGAGGCGACCTCAAACAGGTACTGGTTCGACGTCTCCCGGAGGGAGTTGCCCTTCTCGGTAACGAGGGGCCGCCGAATGATCGTGTACGCCTGGGTGGTCATGGCCTGAGCGCTCCCTCGATGATCCGGACGGACGGCTCGGTCAGAACCAGGCTGTCGTACCGGAGGATGTCGTAGACATTGAGGCCTTCGGTGGGCAGGTACTTCACGTTCGGCAAGTTGCGCGACGAGAGGTCGAGTTTCTCGTTGCGAACGTCGACGATCAGGGCGCTGGACAGGCCGAAACGGTTGACGATTTCGGCGACCCGCTTCGTTTTGATCTGTTCGAGGTCGAAGCGGTCGACCACAAACAGGGCCTGGTCGGCCAAACGCTTCGAGAGTGCCCCTCGCAGCGCGCCGCGTCGGACCTTTTTGGTCACTTTCTCTGCCCAGCAGCGCGGTTTGGGCCCTTTGACCACACCACCGCCGCGCAGCGTGTGCGCCTTGCGATCACCGCGA
This sequence comes from uncultured Myxococcales bacterium, assembly GCA_964422715.1. Classification (GTDB taxonomy): domain Bacteria; phylum Myxococcota_A; class UBA9042; order PWKZ01; family CAYRCM01; genus CAYRCM01. Next base: position 29,571 of record CAYRCM010000002.1, read on the forward strand.
CGTGCGCGGCCGGTGCCCTTCTGGCGGAACAGTTTGCGGGTGCTGCCGGAGACCTCCGAGCGGGTCTTCGTGCTGGCGCTGCCTGCCCGGCGGCCGGCCATCTGCGCCTTCACGACCAAGTAGAACAGGTGCTCCTTGGCGGGAGCCGCGAAGACCTGATCTTCCAGGTCGATGTGCCCGACCTTCTCGTGGTTCAGGTTGTACAGGTCAACTGTCGGCATCGTTACGCTCCTGCGCTTTCCCTCCCTGTTCCGGAGGGAGTCCGCCGTTGCGGAATCAGGTCCGAATCTCGACGTCCACGCCGGCCGACAGATCCAACTTCATCAGAGCGTCGAGCGTCTGCTGGGAGGGGTCGAGGATGTCGAGTACCCGGCGGTGCGTGCGCACTTCAAACTGCTCGCGGCTCTTCTTGTCGACGTGCGGGGAGCGCAGGACCGTGTACTTCGCGATTCGCGTCGGAAGCGGGATAGGTCCGGCCACTCGCGCCCCCGTTCGGCGCACAGTCTCGATGATCTCGCCGACAGACTGGTCGAGAAGCTTGTAATCGTAAGCCTTCAGGCGAATGCGGATCCTCTGCATGGCTAGTCCTTGCGACCGGTTGCGCGCTTGGCCTTGCGTCACCCGCTACCAGCGGTAATGGGCGAATGCCTTGTTGGCCTCGGCCATCCGGTGGGTGTCTTCCTTCTTCTTGATCGTAGAGCCGCGATTCGCGGCCGCGTCCAGCAGTTCACCGGCCAGTTTGAAGGCCATGGCTTTCTCGCCGCGCCCCTGGGCGTAGCTGATGAGCCAGCGAAATGCCAGCGACATCTTGCGTTCGGGCCGCACCTCGACGGGGACCTGGTAGGTCGAGCCACCGACGCGTCGCGATTTCACTTCGAGCAGCGGCTTTGCATTCTCAACAGCACGGCGGAAGACCTTGATCGGGTCGTCGTTGGCCTTTTCGGCCAGCACGTCCATGGTCTGGTAGAAGATGCGCTCGGCGACGCTCTTCTTGCCGCACCGCATGAGCGTGTTGATGAAGCGCGCGGCCATGAGGTCATTGAATTTGGGGTCGCGCTGGATGCGGCGGCGCTGGACTTCTCGTCTCCTGGGCATGGCGTTCCGTCCCTCTTCGACCGGCTACTTGGGCCGCTTCGTGCCGTATTTCGAACGACTGCGCTTGCGATTGGCCACGCCGACGGCGTCGAGCTTGCCACGGATGATGTGGTAGCGAACCCCCGGCAGGTCCTTGACGCGCCCGCCTCGAATCAGCACGAGGCTGTGTTCCTGCAGGTTATGGCCCTCCCCCGGAATATAGGAGGTAACCTCGATGCCGTTCGTCAAGCGGACACGTGCGATCTTACGGAGCGCCGAGTTCGGTTTCTTCGGCGTGCACGTGTAGACGCGGACACAGACTCCGCGCTTCTGCGGGCAGCGTTGAAGGGCCGGAGCGTCGATCTTGTGACGCACTGCCTCGCGTCCCTTGCGGACCAGTTGATTGATTGTTGGCATGCTCTCACCCAGCCTGCTGTCGGTCCCAACGGCATCTTGCGGAAAGGTCGATCCGCCGAGCCATTATGCGCCCGAGTGCACGCCGGACCCTTTGGCGCAGCTTCTCTCTCGCAGCGGGCGGCGCGAGGTGCGGCGCCCACAACGAAGGCCGCAGCGAGTGGGCTCGTGCGGCGCGAGAACGGGTCCGGTTTTCGGGCTGCCGGATGCGCCACAGTGCGAGCCATTGCACGCTGGCGGTGTTCCGGCTTTCCGGTGCCGGGCCTCGGCCGCGGCGGGCGGGGGCCGGCTCCGGAGGCGCACACTATGCGCTCGCCGTTTTTGCGTGTCAAGCTCTTTCGTCCAGCCGGTGTTCGGATGGCGCTTCCCCTGCGATTGGTGGCCCTGGCCCGCGTGGCCTGCGGCTCAACTTCCGATTCGTCGGCGCGCCCGCATGGGCGGGGCGCCCTCGCGCGGTGTGCGCACTGAGGATGGCTTCGTGGGGATGGAGCCCACGCGGGCCGGCGCCGCGGGCGCCGGCCCGTGGAGTTTTTTGCCTGGGAGTGGGGCGGGGGAGTCCTGCGGACCGTCAGGGAGAAGCGAACACGTCACCGTCGGGACCGTCGGCGCCGGTCAGTGTGTCACCGTCGCCAGGAGCGCCTGGCTCTGCCTCGATGAGCTGCACGCCGATGTTCTGGTAACGCGGGAAGCCGGTGCCCGCCGGGATGAGGCGACCCATGATGATGTTCTCCTTCAAGCCCCGGAGCGGGTCTGTACGGCCGCAAACGGCAGCCTCGGTGAGGACCTTGGTTGTTTCCTGGAAGGATGCCGCGGCCATGAACGACTCGGTCGAGAGCGAGGCCTTGGTGATGCCCAGCAAGAGCGGTTCGGCGACAGCCGGCTGGCCGCCCGACTGCATCACACGCTCGTTCTCCTCTTCGAAGCGCCACTTCTCGACCTGCTCATCGGAGAGGAACGATGTGTCACCCTCGTCGATGATGCGGACCCAGCGCATCATCTGGCGCACGATGATCTCGATGTGCTTGTCGTTGATGCGCACGCCCTGCAGCCGGTACACCTCCTGGACTTCGTCGACCAGGTGCTTCGCCAGCGCCTTTTCGCCGAGGACGCGCAGAATGTCGTGCGGATTGGAGGAGCCATCCATGAGTGGCTCGCCCGCGCGCACGAAGTCGCCCTCGTGCACCGAGATGTGCTTGCCCTTCGGCACCAGGTACTCGACCGGGGCGCCAACCTCAGGGGTGATGATGACCTTGCGCCGGCCCTTCGAGGGCTTGCCGAAGGAAACGCGCCCGTCGATCTCGCTGATAATGGCGTGTTCCTTGGGCTTGCGGGCCTCGAAGAGTTCGGCGACACGCGGCAGACCGCCGGTGATGTCCTTGGTCTTGGTGGTCTCGCGCGGGATCTTCGCGATGACGTCGCCTGGCTGGACTTCCTCGCCTTCGGCCACCACGATGTTGGCCCCGACCGGCATGAAGTAGCGCGCCGCGGTCGTGGAGCCCGGAATACGCAGCGTGACCTTCGGATGCTCCTTGTCTTTGACCGAGATGCGCGGCCGGGCCTCGACGTCCTTCGATTCGACGATGACCTTGCGAGAGAGACCCGTAACGTCGTCGAGTTTCTCTTCCATCGTGACGCCTTCGGTGATGTCACCGAACTTCACGATGCCGGACACGTCGGTGAGGATGGGCATGGACCACGGATCCCACTCCGCCAAAACCGCCCCGGCGGCCACACGGTCGCCGTCGTTGGCCAGGATGCGGGCACCGTAGTTGATGCCGTACCGTTCTTTCTCGCGGCCGGTCTCGTCGTACACGCTGATCTCACCGTTGCGGTTCATGGCGATGCAAACGCCATCCTTGCCCACAACGGTGTGCAGATTGTCGGAGTAGCGCACGATGCCCTCGTTGCGGGCTTCGAGCGATGACTGCTCGGCGGCCCGGGTGGCCGTACCGCCGATGTGAAACGTACGCATCGTGAGCTGCGTGCCGGGTTCGCCGATGGACTGAGCGGCGATGACCCCGACCGTCTCGCCGATGTTCACCATGTGGCCGCGGGCAAGGTCGCGGCCGTAGCACAGGACGCACACGCCGCTGCGAGTGCGGCACGTGAGAACGGAACGGATAGTGACCTTCTCGATACCGGCGTCGACGATTTTCTCGACGCGCTCCTCAGTGATTTCCTGGTTGGCCTCGACGAGGATTTCGCCGGTCACGGGGTCTTCGATGTCTTCGAGGGCCACGCGGCCCAGGATGCGTTCGCCGAGGGGCTGAATGATCTCCCCCGCCTCGACGAGGGAGGTGACCTCGATGCCTTCGAGCGTGCCGCAGTCGTAGTCGATGACCACAGAATCCTGCGCCACGTCGACAAGCCGGCGCGTAAGGTAGCCGGAGTTGGCCGTCTTGAGCGCCGTGTCGGCGAGACCCTTGCGCGCACCGTGTGTGGAAATGAAGTATTCCAACACGCTGAGGCCTTCGCGGAAGTTGGCCTTGATGGGTGTCTCGATGATTTCGCCCGACGGCTTGGCCATGAGCCCGCGCATGCCGGCCAGCTGGCGCATCTGGGCGCTGCTGCCGCGGGCGCCCGAGTCGGCCATGATGTAGATGGAGTTGAAGGAGGCCTGACTCTCCTCGGCCCCACCGGGACCGCGAACGGTCTCCTTGCTGATCGCATCCATCATCATGCCGGCGATCTGGTCGGCCGCACGCGCCCAGATGTCGACAACCTTGTTGTAGCGTTCGCCGTCGGTGATGAGGCCCTCGATGTAGTCGCTCGTAACCTGCTGAACCTCGCGCTCGGATTCTTCGACAACGGGGTTCTTGCCGTCGGGGATGACCATGTCGCGCATGGCGATGGAGATGCCCGCTCGCGTGGCGAAATGGTAACCCCAGGTGCGCAACTGGTCGGCCAGCAGGACGGTTTTCTTGCTGCCGCAGAGCCGGTAGGTCTTGTCGATGAGCTCGGCCAGCGACTTCTTGTCGAGCACCTTGTTGTAGACGTCGAACGGGATCTCCTCGGGCACTATCTCGGTGAGCAGGCAGCGCCCGACCGTGGTCTCCCGCCGCTTGCCCTGGATGCGGACGAGGATGCGGGCCTGGCCCGCCACCTCGCCGGCGTCGAAGGCCATGCGCACCTCGGCCGGACTGGAGAACACCTTGCCCTCGCCCTTTGAATAGGCGCGCGCGCGGGTGAGGTAGTAGAGACCGAGCACAATGTCCTGGCTCGGGATGATGATGGGCTTGCCGTGTGCGGGCGAGAGGATGTTGTTCGTGCTCATCATGAGCACGCGTGCCTCCATCTGCGCCTCGATCGACAGCGGCACGTGCACGGCCATCTGGTCTCCGTCGAAGTCGGCGTTGAATGCCATGCACACGAGCGGGTGAATCTGGATGGCCTTACCCTCGATCAGGATGGGCTCGAACGCCTGGATGCCCAGCCGGTGCAGCGTGGGCGCGCGGTTGAGCATGATGGGGTGTTCCCGGATGACGTCTTCCAGGATGTCCCAGACTTCAGGGCGCTCCTTCTCGACAAGTTTCTTGGCGCTCTTGATGGTCGAGACGTAACCCAGCTTCTCGAGTTTGTGGTAGATGAACGGCTTGAAGAGTTCGAGCGCCATCTTCTTCGGCAGGCCGCACTGCTGCAGTTTCAGTTCAGGCCCGACGACGATGACCGATCGGCCGGAGTAGTCGACGCGCTTGCCGAGCAGGTTCTGGCGGAAGCGCCCCTGCTTGCCCTTCAGCATGTCGGACAAGGACTTCAGCGGCCGCTTGTTGGGCCCAGTGATGACCTTGCCACGTCGGCCGTTGTCGAAAAGCGCGTCGACGGCCTCCTGCAGCATGCGCTTCTCGTTGCGGATGATGATCTCGGGAGCGTTCAACTCCTGGAGCCGCTTCAACCGGTTGTTGCGGTTGATGACCCGGCGATAGAGGTCGTTCAGGTCGCTGGTGGCGAAGCGACCGCCATCGAGCGGCACGAGCGGGCGCAGGTCGGGCGGCAGTACCGGGATGTTCTTCAGCACCATGTATTCGGGACGGTTCTGCGAGATCTTCAGCGCGTCCACGATGCGCAGGCGCTTCGCGATCTTCTTGCGTTTCGCTTCGCTGGCCGTCTCTCGGATCTGCACCCGCAGCGACTGCGCGAGTTCGTCGATGTTGATGCGTTCGAGCAGTTCGCGAATGGCCTCGGCCCCCATGCCGACGCGCAGTTCCTCATCTTCCTCGTGCTCGGCCATGAGGGCGTCGTACTGTTCCTCGGTCAGGATGTCGCCCGACTTGAGGCCTGTGCGTCCGGGGTCGACGACCACGTAGGCGACGCAGTACAGCACCTTCTCAAGATCTTTCAGGGAGATGTCGAGCAGATTGCCGATGCGGGAGGGCAGGCTCTTGAGAAACCAGATGTGCGCGACCGGGGTTGCGAGCGTGATGTGCCCGAGGCGTTCGCGGCGCACCTTGGACTGGATGACTTCGACACCGCATTTCTCGCACACGATGCCGCGGTGCTTCATCCGTTTGTACTTGCCGCAGTTGCACTCGTAGTCTTTGACGGGCCCAAAGATCTTGGCACAGAACAGCCCGTCACGCTCGGGCTTGAACGTGCGGTAGTTGATGGTCTCGGGTTTCTTCACTTCCCCCTTCGACCAGTCGAGGATACGCTTGGGGGACGCGAGCCCAATGCGAACCGCGCTATAGCTTCTCGGATCCTTGGGCTTTTCGAAGAAATTGAAGATGTCCTTCAAGGGATCACTCCACGGGTCAGGGGTTGGCCGCCTCGAGCAATTCGAAATCCAGGGCCAGGCTCTTGAGTTCCTTGACGAGGACGTTGAACGACTCGGGCAACCCGCTCTCGAGGAGGTTCTCGCCCTTCACGATGGCCTCGTACATGTGCGTGCGGCCGAGGACGTCGTCGGACTTGACGGTGAGAAACTCCTGCAAGCCGTGCGCGGCGCCATAAGCCTCCATGGCCCAGACCTCCATCTCGCCGAGGCGCTGGCCGCCGAACTGGGCCTTGCCACCGAGCGGCTGCTGCGTGACGAGGGAGTAGGGACCAATGGAGCGCGCGTGGATCTTGTCGTCCACCAGGTGGTGGAGTTTGAGCATGTACATGACGCCGACCGTTACGTCACGCTCGAACGCCTCGCCGGTGCGTCCGTCGAACAACACGGTCTGACCGCTGGTTGGGAGATCGGCCCGCGCGAGAAGACGCTTGAGGTCGTCTTCCTGGGCGCCGTCGAAAACCGGGGTGGCCAGATGGACACCCTCCCCCAGCCCACGCGCGAACGCCATGACATCGTCGTCGTCGAGCGAGTCGATGAAGGTGGCCAGTTCCGACTTGTTGTACACGGACTTGAGTTTCTCGCGAATCTTGTCGGGCCCCCAGTGCTCTTCCATGAAGCGCTGGATCTGCTGGCCAAGTTCGCGGGCCGCCCAGCCGAGGTGCGTCTCCAGAATCTGGCCAACGTTCATGCGGGAAGGCACGCCGAGCGGATTGAGAACGAACTGCACGTGTGCCCCGTCGGGCAGATACGGCATGTCTTCGACAGGCAGGATGCGGCTGATGACGCCCTTGTTACCGTGGCGCCCAGCCATCTTGTCGCCTACCTGGAGCTTGCGCTTGATGGCCACGTACACCTTGACCATCTTGATGACGCCAGGCGGAAGCTCGTCGCCCTTTCTGAGGCGCTTGATCTTCTCGCCAAAGAGCGTCTGGCAGGCATGGACGTCGTCTTCGAGCTGCTCGGCGATCTGCAGCACCTTTTCTTCGACGTCTTCACCGCCCTTGAGGCGGATGTTGCGCAGTTGCGCGCGCGGCACCTTGGCCAGAGCCTCGGAGGACAGCGTGACACCCTTGCCGACGAGCACGTTGCCGGCCTCGTCGACGAGTTTGGCTGAGGTCACGTGGCCCGACAGCAGGCGGATCAGGCGTCCATAGGCGCTGTCCTCGATGATGCGGATTTCGTCGCCCTGGTCCTTGAGGAGTTTTCGCTCTTCCTCGTCTTCGATGGCCTGCGTGCGCTCGTCCTTGTCGATGCCCTTGCGCGAGAACACCTTGGCGCTGATGACCGTGCCGACGACGCCGGGCGGCACACGCAACGAGCTGTCGCGAACGTCGCCCGCCTTCTCACCGAAGATGGCGCGCAGCAATTTCTCTTCGGGCGAAAGCTGGGTCTCGCCCTTGGGCGTGATCTTGCCGACGAGGATGTCGCCTGGCCGGACCTCGGCACCGATGCGGATGATGCCGCTCGTGTCGAGGTCCTTCATGGCCTCCTCACCCACGTTCGGAATGTCGCGGGTGATTTCCTCTTTGCCGAGTTTCGTGTCGCGCGCGACGCACTCGAATTCCTCGATGTGGATCGAGGTGAAGATGTCGCGCTGCACCATCTCTTCGGACACGAGGATGGAGTCTTCGAAGTTGTAGCCGCCCCAGGGCATGAACGCCACGATGACGTTCTGCCCGAGCGCCAGCTCGCCGAGATCGGTGGCCGGACCGTCGGCGATGACGTCGTTCTTGCGCACGACGTCGCCCTTGCGCACGATCGGCCGCTGGTTGATGCACGTGTTCTGGTTCGAGCGCTGGTACTTGATGAGGTTGTAGATGTCGGGGCGCGCCTTGACCTCGTCGTCGGCCAGACTTTTGATGACGATGCGCTCCCCGTCGACGTTCTCGACGATCCCGTCGTTGCGTGCCACGACGGTGACGCCGGAGTCGCCCGCAACGACGCGTTCGAGGTCGGTGCCGACGATGGGCGCGTGACAACGCATGAGCGGCACGGCCTGGCGCTGCATGTTGGAGCCCATGAGCGCGCGGTTGGCGTCGTCGTGTTCGAGGAAGGGAACCAGCGACGCCGCGACGGACACGAGCTGGTTCGGCGACACGTCCATGAGCGTGACGTCGCTCGGCCGCACGACGACGAACTCGCCGTGGCGCCGCGCGGAGACGAGGTCGCCGACAAGCCGCAAGTCGCTGTCGAGTTCGACGTTGGCCTGCGCGATGGTCTGGTCTTCCTCCTCGAGGGCCGAGTAATACGAAACGTCGGGCGTGACCCGACCGTCCTGCACCCGCCGGTAGGGCGTCTCGATGAAACCGAACTCGTTGACCCGCGCGTAGGTGGACAGACTCGCGATGAGGCCGATGTTCGGACCTTCGGGCGTTTCGATGGGGCAGATTCGACCATAGTGCGTGGCGTGCACGTCGCGGACTTCGAATCCTGCGCGGTCGCGCGTAAGACCGCCGGGCCCGAGGGCCGAAAGACGCCGCTTATGGGTGATCTCGGACAGCGGATTCGTTTGGTCCATGAACTGACTGAGTTGGCTGGACCCGAAGTATTCCTTGACGACCGCCGAGACCGGCTTCGCGTTGATCAGGTCGTGCGGCATGAGCGTCTCGATTTCCTGAGACATGCTCATGCGCTCCTTGATGGCCCGTTCCATGCGGACGAGGCCGATCCGGTACTGGTTCTCCATCAGTTCGCCGACGGCGCGCACCCGACGGTTGCCGAGGTGGTCGATGTCGTCGATCTGATGGTTTTCGCGCCCATCGCGCAAATGCACGAGGTAGCGCACGACCTCGATGATGTCTCGCTTGGTGAGCACCGTGTTCTTCAGCGACTCGTCGAGGTGGAACTTGTGGTTCAGTTTGAGCCGCCCCACCGGGGAAAGGTCGTAACGCTGAACGTTGAAGAACAGGTTGTTGAAGTAGGTGCGGGCCTGAGCGAGCGTGGACGGATCGCCCGGCCTCAACCGGCGATAGATCTCAAGAATGGCCTCGTCGGTGGTGGGAATCTTGTCGAGCGCAATCGTGTCGCGCAGATAGGACCCCACGTTGAGGTTGTCGTAGAACAGAATGCGAAACTCGTGGATGCCTTCCTCGCGCAACTGGTCGAGGTGTTCGGGCTCGACCGGCTGGTTGCACTCGAACAGCACCACGCCGGTCTCCATGTTGATGATGTCTTCGGCGTAGACCTTGCCACGCAGGTCGTCGGCCGTGATGGGAATCTCCTCGACCTGCACCTTTTCGAGACGCTTGAGGATGGCCTTGTTGAGTTTGCGCCCCTTCTTGACCAGCACCTCGCCCGTTTCCGGGTGGCGAATGTCGACCGTGGCGACCATGCGGTGACCCTTGAGGTCACGCAGCAAGTCGAGCCTGAACTGCTTGGTGATGGCGCCGTCGGGCTTGAGGTAGATGGTCTCGGACTCGTAGAACTGGTCGAGCATGTCCTGCGTGGACATGCCAAGCGCACGCAGCAACACGGAGGCCAGCATCTTGCGGCGCCGGTCGATACGCACGTAGAGAATGTCTTTTTGATCGAATTCGAAGTCGATCCAGGACCCGCGGTACGGAATGATGCGGGCCGAGTAGAGCAGTTTGCCGCTGGAGTGGGACCGGCCCTTGTCGTGCTCGAAGAACGCACCGGGCGACCGGTGCAGCTGGCTCACGACAACCCGCTCGGTGCCGTTGATGATGAACGTCCCTTGCTCCGTCATGAGCGGGATTTCGCCGAAGTAGACCTCCTGCTCCTTGACGTCCCGGATGGTGCGCGCTTCGCTCTCCGGGTCGACGTCCCAGACCACGAGACGAATGATGACCTTGATCGGCGCAGCAAACGTCATGCCGCGGCTGCGGCATTCGTCGACGTCGTACTTCGAGTCTTCCAGGTTGTACGACACGAACTCGAGGGACGAGGTCCGGTTGAAGTCGTGAATCGGGAAGACGCTCTTGAAGATGCCCTGCAACCCGATGTCTTCTCGCTGGTCGAGTGGAACGTTGCGCTGCAGGAACTTCTCGTACGACTGTTTCTGGATGTCGATGAGGTCGGGGATGTCGATGATGGTGGGAATCCGAGCGTAGCTGCTGCGTACGCGCAGATCCTTGAGCGTTTTGGAGGCCATACTAACCCCTTCGGCGGTATGTCAGCCGCATATCCTCGGACGAAGATCCAGGAGTCGAAGAGGCCTATCTGATTTCGACGGTACCGCCGGCTTCCTCGATTTCCTTCTTGATCTTCTGGGCTTCATCCTTGTCCGCGCCTTCCTTGAGGACCTTCGGGCAGGTGTCGACGAGGTCCTTTGCCTCCTTCAGGCCAAGACCCGTGACCGCGCGCACAACCTTGATGACCGCGATCTTCTTCTCGCCGGACGTGGCCAGCACGACGTCGAACGAGGTCTTCTCTTCTTCGGCGGGGGCCGCCTCGGCCGCGGCGGCGGCGGCGGGGGCGGCGGCGACGGCGGCAACGGCGGTTGCGGCCTTCACGCCCCATTTCGCTTCGAGCTCCTCAACCAGCTTCGCCATCTCGATGACGTTCAGTTTGCTGAGGAAATCAATGACCTGCTCGCGGGAAATGTCTGCCATGACTGTCTCTCCTTCGTGAAGCGTGCGCATCCGTCCATGCGGTGCGCGATAGCGTCATCCGACCCGGCCCCGAGTCCGGGGCCGAACTCCGTGAACCTAGGCGGCGCCGCCGCCGGCCAGTGCGTCCTTGCGGGCTTCCAGGACCCCGAGGAAGTTGCGCTGCGAGGCCTGCAAAAGGCCGAGGAACTTGCGCGGGACTGCCAGCATGGCCGAGAGCAACTGCGCCTGAGCCTCTGCTCGCCCCGGCAGTCTGGCCCAAGCCGACACGACGGAGGCGTCGCCGGCCTGCCCATCGAGCCACCCCGCCTTGGCGACGAGCATGTCGAACTTCTTGGCGATGGCCTCCATGGCCTTGAAGGGCAATCCGGGGTCGGACGTGCTGTACAGCATGCCCGTCTGCCCCTTGAGGTAGGGCCGGATGCCATCCATGGAGGTGCCCTTCGCCGCAAGGCCCAGCAGCGTGTTCTTGATGACCAGATACCGCGCGCCGGCCTTCCGGCATTCGGCACGCAAATCGGTCATGCGCTGCACGCTGAGACCCTTGAAGTTGGTCAGGACGAGACCCTGCACCCCCGCCAACAGTCCGCGAAGCGACTCGACGCGTTGCTCTTTGCTGACTCTATCCACGGGATCCTCCCTGGTATCGACTTTGTCGTCCCTCACGCCGGAGGGCGCGATTCAGTCCCGGCTTCAGCGGAGGAGAGATTCTAACGGTGTAGGGCGCAACCCTCGGGCCGAGCGTGCCCCGTTCGGGACTCGCCGGCCGGAGGAGCGGCGCGCTCGCGTCAGAACCCGTGCCTCCGCGGGGCTTGCGGGCGACCACCGTGTCACCCTGCCCGCTTCTGCGGCCGGGCACCGCGCGCACTGGGGCGCGCGGCAATGACGTTGCCACCGGCTTTGTCAAACCTTCAAGAGGTTCAGAACCTGGAGTGGATCGATGCGCACTCCGGGCCCCATCGTGCTCGAAATCGCGATGGCTTTGAGATACGTGCCCTTGGCGGTGGAGGGCTTCAGGCGCATGAGCATCTCCATGAGCGCCATGACGTTGCCGCGCAGCTGCTCCTCGGTGAAGCTCTTCCGCCCGATCGTGGCGTGCACAATGCCGCCCTGCTTGTCGACGCGAAACTCGATCTTGCCTGCCTTGGCCTCGCGCACCGCCTGCGCGATATCGAACGTGACCGTACCGACCTTCGGGTTAGGCATGAGCCCGCGAATGCCGAGGATACGACCGATCTTGCTACCGATCAGGCCCATCATGTCGGGCGTTGCAATGACTTTGTCGAACTCGGTCCAGTTCTCGTCTTTGATCTTGTTGACCAGGTCCTCGGCGCCAACGTGGTCCGCCCCGGCCGCGCGCGCCTCGGCGTCCTTCTCGCCCTTCGCGAACACCAGGACGCGAACGGGCTTGCCCGTGCCGTTCGGCAGCACGCAAGCGCCACGCACCATCTGGTCAGCGTGACGGGGGTCGACGCCGAGGATGACCGCAATGTCGACACTTTCGTCGAACTTGGCGTATGCCGTTTCCTTCACGAGGTGGACGGCATCCTCCAGAGGGAAGCGCAGCGCCCGGTCGTATTTCGCCCGCGCGTTGCGCATGTTCTTGCCGCGTCTGGCCATGTTCGCTCTCCCTGGTGACGGCGGCTCCACCGTAAGGCGGCCGCCTCCTGCCCGGATGGATCGCGGCGAGCCGGAAATCAGCCCGCGACGACGTCGATCCCCATGCTGCGGGCAGTGCCCCGAATGCAGTTCACGGCAGCCTCAAGGCTGGTGGCATGCAGGTCTTCCATTTTCGTCTGCGCGATTTCGCGAATCTGCGATTCGGTAACCGTGCCGACCTTCTCTTGGTTTGGCCGTCCCGAGCCCTTCTCGACGCCCGCCGCCTTGCGCACAAGAACTGACGCGGGCGGGGTCTTGGTGACGAAGGAGAATGTGCGGTCCCCGTAGACGCTGATAAGCACGGGAATCAGGATGCCCGGCTCGAGTTTCTGGGTCTGCGCATTGAAACGCTTGCAGAATTCCATGATGTTGACGCCGTGCTGCCCGAGCGCCGGGCCGACAGGCGGGCTGGGGTTGGCCTGGCCGGCTGGAACCTGCAACTTGATGCTACCGACTACCTTCTTGGCCATGGGCGGACTCCTGGCTCAGGTGCGCTCAACCTGCATGAAATCGAGTTCAACGGGGGTGGCGCGACCGAAGATGCTGACGAGCACGCGTAGCTTCTGCTTTTCGGGCTTCACCTCTTCGATGACCCCGCTGAAGTTGACAAATGGTCCGTCGATCACGCGCACGTTGGCACCCTGCTCGAAGGATTGCTTCGGCTTCGGTCGGGCGGTGCCCTCTTCCATTTGCTGCGTGACACGGAGGACTTCGCTCTCGGGAATAGGACGCGGCTTCGTGGCGTTGCCGACGAACCCGGTGATCTTCTGGGTGCCCTTGACGAGATGCCAGGTCTCGTCGTTCAGAACCATTTTTACCAGGATGTAGCCCGGGAAGAACTTGCGCGCCGAGGTACGCTTCGCGCCCTTCTTGACCTCGACCACCTTCTCGGTTGGCACAAGGATCTCGCCGAAGAGCGGCTGCATGTTCTCGGTCTGGATGCGCTCAGCCAGCGCCTGGCGCGCGCGGTTCTCGTAACCCGAGTACGTGTGCACCACGTACCACTTCAGGTCTTTATCCTGGGCCTCGTCGACCATCGGCTACCCTCGGCTAAACACGGCGCTCCACCTGGGAGCGAGGGAAATCGGCTCGCAGCGCCCGAAGTCTAGGACTGTTCGCGGGACGCCCAATAGAAGACGAGCACGGCCGGCACCGCCACAACCGCCAGCTTCACGATGGACCAAAATTCGATTCCGCTGACGGTGTAGAGGTCTTTTGTCGCCCAGGACCAAATTAGGTCGAAAACCCCGAGGATGGCCGCGACGACCAGCGTTGTGATGATGACCACGATGGTGGAGACGCGGACTTCCTTCCACGTCGGCCAGGTGACCTTCTTGAGTTCGGCCGCGATTTCAACGGCAAGCGTGAAAATACGGCTGCTTCTCCGAAGCACGATGCCGACGATGGCGCCAGTAAGCAACCCCATGAGGTCGCTGACCGCGAAGTTGACGCCAATCAGTGGCACGTTCCAGTCCATGGCGACCGCCTCGAACACGAACGCGTAGGCGGCGGAAGCCATGATCCAGACCAGGATTGCGGCAGCCACGAAACCCATGTTGACGTAGCGATTCAGGTTCATGATGCCCCGTTCGCTAGCGACGGGCCGCTAGCACAGTCGGTCGGCGACGGACGCCCCGCTGTCGGGTCGTTCGCGTCGGAGCGGGCCAGGAGGGATTCGAACCCCCAACCCCCGGATTTGGAGTCCGGTGCTCTACCAATTCGAGCTACTGGCCCGGGAGGCGCGCGCGGGCACGCACCTCCGCACAATAGGGCGCTGGATGCTAGACGTGCGCAGGTCGCTTGTCAAGCCCCGGGTTTCACTTTAATGCGTGAGCCTTGTTGGGGCTCGTGAGGGTTCGTTCGGACGGGGCCGGACCGGACGGCGTTGGGAAATGCCTGCTGCGTCTCGTCTGTGCACCTCCGCGCGGCGGCTCTTAGCGTGCGCCTACTTCGTCTCGCGGTGAAGCGTGTGGCGGCGCTCGAAGCGGCAGTACTTGTTGAACTGCAGGCGCTTCGTCGTCTTTTTCTTGTTTTTGGTCGCCGCGTACCGGCTGACGCCGGGCATGTTGTTCTTCCGGCAGGAGACGCACTCCAAGTGGATGATGCTGCGGTTTCCCATGGCTACCCTACACAACAACGATGGGGGTCGCTGACGGCGACCCCCATCGGCATCGGCATTCAGGAATCCTGCCGGACGCGAACCCCCGGGGTCGTGCGCCCGAACTACTCGACGATCTCCGTCACGACGCCGGCGCCAACCGTGCGGCCACCCTCACGGATGGCGAACCGCAGTTCCTTTTCGAGGGCGACGGGCGTGATCAGTTCGACGGTCAGGCTGACGCTGTCGCCCGGCATGACCATCTCCGTGCCCTCGGGCAGCGCGGAGATGCCGGTCACGTCGGTCGTGCGGAAGTAGAACTGCGGCCGATAGCCGTTGAAGAACGGCGTGTGGCGCCCGCCTTCCTCTTTGGTGAGGATATAGGCGTTGCACTTGAATTTGCGGTGGGGCGTGATGGAGCCGGGCGCCGCGACAACCTGGCCGCGCTCGACCTCGGTCCGCTTCACACCGCGCAGCAGCACGCCGACGTTGTCGCCCGCCTGCCCCTGGTCGAGGAGCTTGCGGAACATCTCGACGCCCGTAACGACCGTCTTGCGGGTGTCGCGGATGCCGACGATCTCGACTTCGTCGTTGACTTTCACGATGCCGCGCTCGACACGGCCCGTAGCAACCGTCCCGCGGCCGGTGATGGAGAACACGTCTTCGACCGGCATGAGGAACGGCTTGTCGGTGTCGCGCTTCGGCTCCGGGATGTAGCTGTCGAGTGCCGCGATAAGCTCGAACACGGCCTTCGCAGCCTCGGCGGCGGGGTCGCCGGATTCGAGGGCGTGGAGCGCCGAGCCCCGAATGATGGGGATCTCGTGACCCGGAAACTCGTATTTCGTGAGCAGGTCGCGCAGGTCGTCCTCGATGAGGGAGATGAGTTCCTCCGCCTCGGTGGGCGTGCTGGCCATCTTGGAGATCAAGTCGACCTTGTTGAGGAACACGACCATGGACGGCACGCCGACCTGACGCGCCAGCAGGATGTGCTCGCGGGTCTGCGGCATTGGACCGTCGTCGGCGCCAACCACGAGGATGGCGCCGTCCATCTGGGCCGCGCCGGTGATCATGTTTTTGATGTAGTCGGCGTGGCCGGGGCAGTCGACGTGGGCGTAGTGACGCTTGTCGCTTTCGTACTCCACGTGCGCCGTGGCGATGGTGATGCCGCGCTCTTTTTCCTCGGGCGCCTTGTCGATGGCGTCGAAGGGCACGTAGTTCGCGAGGCCCTTCTTCGCGAGGAGCAGCGTGATGGCGGCAGTCAGGGTCGTTTTCCCGTGGTCAACGTGGCCGATGGTGCCCACGTTCACGTGCGGCTTCGTGCGCTTGAACTTTACCTTGGCCATGGCGTCCTCCCTTCGGCTTCTTGAATCTTTGTCCCACGTCGGGGCCTGGCAGAGCCTACGACCGGAATTGAACCGGTGACCCCTTCCTTACCAAGGAAGTGCTCTACCGACTGAGCTACGCAGGCCCAACGAGACCGGGCAGGCATCTCGCCTGCCTGCAAAAAAAACGGAAACACAAAGCGGCAGGGCTTCCGATGAGCCCCATCATGCGTGCGTCGGGAGCGGGCAACGGGACTCGAACCCGCGACCCTCAGCTTGGAAGGCTGATGCTCTAGCCAACTGAGCTACGCCCGCGCGACGTTCCCGGCGATCCTCGCCGTCGGAGCAAAGTGGAGGGGGGAGGGTTCGAACCTCCGCAGGCGTTCGCCGGCAGATTTACAGTCTGCTCCCTTTGGCCACTCGGGAACCCCTCCGTGATAAGCCCGGTGAGCTGGCGAAGGGACTTGAACCCGCAACCTGCTGATTACAAATCAGCTGCTCTGCCAATTGAGCTACGCCAGCCCGTTGGATAACCTGTCAAAGAGGCCCCGCTATTAGAGCATCTGCCGGGGCGTGTCAAGCGAAAACTCTCGGGGCGACCCCGACAGCCGAGCGCGGAACGGTAGCACAAGTGCCTTCGAAGAGCAAGCGCTGAACGCGCCTCGAATCGTCGGGCCGACGCCAGAGGTCGCGGGCGGGTCGTCGGGTGCGGACGGTCAACGCGTCGGAGCATCGCGCGGCGTGGTATCGCCGGCGATGGTGCACCAGGACAGGAGCACGCCTGCCGCCACCGAGACGTTGAGCGATCCGATTGCTCCCACGCGCGGCACCGTGACGAGCAGCTGGCTTTGGCGCAGCACGAGGGGCCTCGGGCCACGCTCCTCTGACCCGAGCACCAGGACGAGCGGCAGGGGAACGGGGGTCCGACGGGGGTCGACGCCGCCCTCGGCCACCGCGGCGACGACCGCCCAGCCTTCGCTGTGCGCCTCGCGGAGCGCCCGCGCCAGGTTGACCACACGAGCCACGGGCAAGCTGCACAGCGCTCCCGCTGACGCCCGAACGGCCTCGGCGGTAACGGCGGCCGAGCGGTCGGCGGGCAGCACCAGGCCCGCCGCCCCGAAGAACTCGGCGCTGCGGGCGATCGCACCGAGATTGCGGGTGTCGGTCACCCCATCGAGGGCGACGACGGGAGCGCGCGCGGCGAGGTGCAGCAGATCGGCGAAGTCGGTGTAGGGATAGTCACCGATTTCGGCGGCAACGCCCTGCATGGACCGGCGCACCGCATCGTTCTGTCCACGCGCTTCGGGCAAGTCCCGAACGGGCAAGCCCAGCCGACTTGCGAGCGTGGCGATTTCGTCGATGCGCGCCCCGTGGACACTGGATCGCACGTATAGCGCGCGAATCCAGCCGGGCCGGTGATGTAGGGCCTCAAGCACCGGCCTGCGGCCCCAGATGAGGTGGGCGGCCGAAGGCAGGACGCCGCCGGGCCGGCGCGAGGACTCCGGCGTCACAACTCGCCGCCGAAGCGAGCGATGTCAGACCGCACGCGCCCCGCAACGTCGGAGGCGGCCGAGGCGAGCGGCACCAGGACGGGCTTGTGGTCGTCGCGGCGGCGCAACTCGACGGTGCCGGCGTCGAGCGTCTTGCGCCCGAGCACGAGTTGGAAGGGCATGCCCTGGAGGTCGGCGTCTTTGAACTTGACGCCCGGACGCTCGTCGCGGTCGTCCATGAGGACCTCGATGCCGAGCGAGGTGAGTTGCTCGTACAACGTCTCGGCGGCGCGCATGAGGGCCTCGTCCTTGACGTTGAGGGGCAGCAGTGAAACCTGGAACGGCGCCATGGGCGTTGGCCAACAGATGCCATTTTCGTCGTGGTTCTGCTCGACCGCGGCCGCCAGGATGCGCGAGACACCGATGCCGTAGCAGCCCATGACGACTGGGCGTTCCTGGCCTTCGGCGTCGAGGTAGGTGGTGTGCATCGGCGCGGAGTACTTCGTGCCAAGGTAGAAAATGTGGCCGATCTCGATGCCGCGATACAGGCGGACGGGAGCGCCGCACCGCGGGCAAGGATCGTCGAGGCTGGCCGTGCGCAGGTCGCCGACGGTGGTGGCGCCGAAGTCGCGACCAAGCACGACGCCCCGCAGGTGGGTATCGGCGGCGTTGCCTCCGGTGACGTACTCGACGCCTGCCCTGAGGGCGGCATCGGCGTAGACGAGTACGTCGCGGGGCAGGCCGACGGGACCGGCGAAGCCCACCGGCGCGCCGGTCGTGGCCACGACGGCGTCCGGGTCGGCCATCTCGAATTCGCCGGCCTTGATGAACGCCTTGGCCTTGGTCTCGCTGAGTTCGTGGTCGCCGCGCACCAGGAAGGCAACGATCCGGTTGTCGGCGCGATAGAGAAGCGTCTTGATGAGTTCGCTCGGCGCGATGCCGAGGAACGTGGTGACTTCGTCGACCGTGCGTTGGTCCGGGGTGGCGACAGCCACGGGACGACCGACGGACGGGGGGGCCGAGCTCGACGCGGCCGGAGGCGCCGCCACCTCAGCCTTCTCGAGGTTGGCGGCGTAGTCGCACGCCGAGCATGCCAACATGGCGTCTTCGCCGGAGTCCGCGAGCACCTGGAACTCGTGCGAGAGGGAACCGCCGATAGCGCCCGTGTCGGCCTCGCAGACACGGAAAGAGAACCCACAGCGGCGGCAGATGCGGTTGTAGGCGTCGTACATGTTCCGATACGACACCTTGGCGGCTGCCTCATCGACGTCGAACGAGTAGCCGTCTTTCATCAAGAACTCACGTCCGCGCATGAGGCCCCCGCGCGGCCGCATTTCGTCGCGAAACTTGACTTGGATCTGGAACAGATTGAGGGGCAGGTCGCGGTACGAGCGAACGTCGCGGCGCACGAGATCGGTGATGACCTCCTCGTGCGTCGGGCCGAAGCAGAAATCGGCGCCCTTGCGATCGCGAAACCGCAGCAACTCGGGGCCATAGCGCTGCCAACGCCCGCTTTCCTGCCACAGTTCGGCCGGTTGCACGGCCGGAAGCAGCACTTCCTGGGCGCCGTGGCGACCGAGTTCCTGGCGAATGATGGTCTGCACCTTGAGCAGCGTGCGAACACCCAGAGGCAGATAGTCGTAGACGCCGGCCGCCAACTTGCGGATGTAGCCCGCCCGAATCATGAGCTGGTGGCTGACGAGTTCCGCTTCTTTGGGAGCCTCTTTCAGCGTCGGTGCGTGCAATCGAGTGAGTCGCATGTCCCTCTCCATTCCAGGACCACAGGGGGCGCTAGGATAGCGAAACCCGGGCCCCAGGGGAAGCCACCGGGCGCCGGGGAGCATGACCCGGCGTTGACGGAACCGCGGCGGGTGCATAAGGTTAGGGCCCGGTCCGGCGTGCCCCGGCGGCGACCAGGCGCTTCGATTCGAACCGATGGATCGCGAAGACGAACAACTCTTGGACGCTTTCCTGACGCTCCTGCGAAACGAACGGGGCTACTCGGCCCGCACCCTGGAGAGCTATGCCCGCGACCTGCGGGATGCCCGCGCCTCACTCCTTCTGCGGCGCGGTGCCGATGCCACCGGGCTCGCGCACGCCGACACGCGGGCGTTGCGCGACTACCTGTCGGACTTGCTCGAACGGGGCAACAGCGCCTCGACGATGGCGCGCAAGATCTCGACCCTGAGGGGTTTCTACCGTTTTCTGGTACGGCGCGGCCTGCGCGGCGACGACCCCACGGAGGGGATCCGGACCCCCAAGCAGCCGCGCCGAGTCCCGACCTTTCTGCCGGTCGCCGATGCCGCCGACCTCGCCGGTGCGCCGCAGGGCGACGATGTCTTGGCCTGGCGTCACCGCGCCATGCTCGAAGTGCTCTACGGCAGCGGTCTGCGTGTCGGCGAGCTCGTGGGTCTCGACACGCCAAATGTCGACCTCGCGCAACGCCTGCTGCGCGTCCGCGGCAAGGGCGACAAGGAACGCATTGTGCCGCTCGGTGCGCCCGCTGCCGAGGCGCTGCGGGGCTACCTGCAACGGCGGGGGACATTGCTTGGCCACGGGGCGCGTGACGCCGCCGCCGTGTTTCTCTCGGTTCGGGGCCGCCGGCTCACGACGCGCGACGTGTCCCGGTGGGTCAAGCGGCTGGCCCTGGCGGCGGGGCTGCCGCGCGACGTGCATCCCCACGTGCTGCGGCATTCCTTTGCCACTCACCTACTCGACGGCGGGGCCGAACTGCGCCACATCCAGGAGTTGCTCGGCCACGCGAGCCTGTCGACCACGCAACGCTATACGCATGTGAGCCTCGCGCAGGCCATCCGGGTCTATACCGCGGCACACCCGCGGGCACGCCGCGCGGCCCATGACGACCAGGAGATCGATCGCTGATGTCGCCTCGAGTCTCGTACTCCAGTGAGCCCGCGACGCACTGGCGCTCCACCACCGTCATCGCCGTGCGTCACGGCGGCCATGTGGTGCTGGCCGGCGACGGCCAGGTGAGTTTCGGCCAGACCATCCTCAAAGCCACCGCGCGCAAGGTGCGTCGCCTGCATGATGGCAAGGTCATCGCCGGGTTCGCGGGCTCCACAGCCGACGCGGTGACCCTGTTCGAACGGTTCGAGGGCCGCCTCAAGGACGTGGGCGGAAACCTCGCACGGGCGGCGGTCGAACTGGCCAAGGACTGGCGCACAGACCGCGCCTTGCGGCGCTTGGAGGCCCTGTTGCTCGTGGCCGATGCACGCACGACGCTCATCGTGTCGGGCACAGGCGACATCGTTGAGCCCGACGGAGGGTGCGCTGCCATCGGCTCTGGCGGCCCCTACGCACTCGCGGCAGCCCGGGCCCTCATGGCCCATGCGGGGCAACTCTCGGCCGAACAGGTCGCCCGGGAATCCATGCTCATCGCAGCGGGCATCTGCGTCTACACCAACGACCGGCTCACAATCGAAAGCATCGTTTGCGACCCGGTTTCGACCGAGCGCTGAGGCACCCATGGAAGGCAACTTCACCCCGCGCGAACTCGTGAGCGAACTCGACCGCTACATCATCGGCCAGGCCCAGGCCAAGCGGGCGGTCGCCATCGCGCTGCGCAACCGCTGGCGGCGTATGCAGATTGCGCCGCCGCTGCGCGACGAGATTGCGCCGCGCAACATCATCATGATCGGCCCCACGGGGGTCGGAAAGACCGAGATAGCGCGCCGGCTTGCGAAGTTGGCCCACGCCCCCTTTCTGAAAGTCGAGGCGTCCAAGTTCACCGAGGTCGGCTACGTGGGTCGCGACGTCGACTCCATGATTCGCGACCTAACCGAGATCGCGGTGGGCCTGGTACGGCAACAGGAGACTGCCAAGGTCCTCGTGCGGGCCGAAGAACTCGCCGAAGAACGCGTGCTCGACCTGCTGCTGCCGGCCGCCCCGGCGGTGGCGCCCGCGGGCGACGACGCGACCGGCCAAGGGAGCCACGTCCGGACCCGCGAACGGCTGCGCGCCAAACTCCGTGCCGGCGACCTGGACGAACGCAAGGTCGAGGTCGATGTCGAAGACCGGGGCAACCCGTCGGTGGAAGTGATCTCGACGGTCTCCGGTTTCGAGGAAATGGACATCAACTTCCGGGACATGCTCGGCAGCCTGTTCCCGCGGCGAACGCGCAAGCGCAAGATCCCGGTGCCAGAGGCGCTCGAAATCCTGAAGCAGCAGGAGGCCCAGAAACTGGTCGACAGCGACGCCGTCCACAAGGCCGCGATCCGAGCCGTCGAACAGAGCGGTATCGTTTTCATCGACGAGCTCGACAAGGTCGCCGGACGCGAGGGGGGCCGAGGGCCCGATGTCTCCCGCGAGGGCGTACAGCGCGACCTGCTGCCGATCATCGAGGGCTCCACGGTCAACACGAAGTACGGCCTGGTCCGCACCGACCACATCCTGTTCATCGCCGCCGGGGCCTTCCACGTCGCGAAGGTGAGCGACCTCATTCCAGAACTCCAGGGACGCTTCCCCATCCGCGTCGAGTTGTCGTCGCTCGGCTGCGCTGAGTTCGTGCGCATTCTGCGCGAACCCGAGAATTCGCTCATCAAGCAGTACGGGGCGCTGCTGGCCACCGAGGGAGTCGACATCGACTTCACCGACGAGGCCATCGAAGAGATCGCGGCCATCTCAGCTGACGTCAACCAGCGGCTTGAGAATATCGGCGCGCGCCGGCTCATCACGGTGATGGAGCGACTGCTCGAGGACATATCGTTCCGCGCCCCCGAGATGCCCAAGCAACAATTCGAAGTCACGCGAGACTACGTACGCAGCCGGCTGCAGGACGTGGTCGCCGACCACGACCTATCGAGGTACATCCTGTGATCGCCACCATGCCCAGCTTGACGCTCCTCAACCAGGGGCGCAGCTGCCTGCTGCCGAACCGACCGCGTCATCCGGTCGTGCTGACGCACGGCGAAGACTGCTACGTCTGGGACGACCAGGGCCGGCGCTACCTGGATTTCGCGAGCGGGGCCACCGGAAACTTGCTCGGTCACGGCCACCCGCGCCTGGCTCGGGTGCTGTCCGACCACGGGCGCAGCCTGCTCGCCGCGCCGGCCCGTTGCTATCACCGCACGCAGGTCGAATTGGCCTCGCTGCTAACCGACCTTTCTTTCGCCGACCGGGCGCTCTTCTGCCGTGACGCGCCCGAGGCGCGGGCTGCGGCCGCTGCGCTCGTGGGCCAGTACCGGGCCGAACGCAACGAACCCCAACGCGATCAGATTCTCGTGGCCCTCCCGCCAGGCTGGGAGGAGCCTGTTCGCACGTCCGTGCCCGGGGCCGCCATCGAGGCCGTGCCCTACGGCCTCAGCCGGGACGTAGCCGCCGCGCTGTCGCGCCGCACGTCGGCGGTCATTGCCGCGCCCATCGTGCTGGCCGGCGGCATCGTCACGCCCGAGAAGGGCTACCTGAGCGCGCTCGCCCACATCTGTCGCGAGGAGGGGCTGCTCTTCTGCGTCGACGAGACCCGCGTGCCGCTCGGACGCAGCGGCAGCCTCTTCGCTTCCGAGCCCGACGGCGTGCGGCCCGACCTGCACCTGCTCGGCCACAGCCTGGCAGTGAGCGATCCGTTTGGGGTCGTGCTGCTGCGGGAGGACCTCGCCCGCGGGGCGGGGCGCAGTCTCGCAGGCTTCTCCGTGGGCGGGGCGCCGCTCGTGTGTGCCGTCGCCCTGGAGACGCTTCGGGCCCTCAAGGAGGACCGCCTCCTCGACTCGTGTCAGCGCGTGGGCCGCTATTTGGGCAACCAGCTCGCGGCTCTCAAGGCGCGCTTCGACCTCATCGAAGAGGCCGGGGGCCTGGGCCTCATGCGCACGTTGCGCTTCTCGGTGCCTTGCGAGCCGATTGCGCTGGCGTGCCAGGAACGCGGCCTTCAACTGGCCCAGGGCGGCTCGCACACGCTGCTCTTCATGCCTCCGCTGACGGCCCAGCGCGCGCACGCCCGGGCAGCCCTGACCGTTCTTCGCAGCGTGCTGGCGGGCGAAACGGTCGACGAAGCCGATGACAGAACCCCCGACGACGAGTAGAATGGCGCCTCGCCCGTGAGGCACGGGCGACTCGGCAGGAGGCGACGATGTCCGAAGTCCAGCCATGGGCCGATGCGGAAGGCACCGCCATTGTTCCCGAAGACCTTCGCCGACCGTGGCTTGCGCTGAACGGCGACGCCGACCGCCGGCGGCGCACAGCGATCCTCGACGCTCTGGGCGAGCCGAGCCCCGAGTCGCTCTCGGTCATCGATTTCGTCGATCTGGCCATCGAAGCGCTGGCCGAGGCCTCGGCCCGTCCGGTGGTCACACCGACGCCCGCCGACGAGACGCCCGCCGCGGAACCGCCCGAGGCGACCATCATCCTCGACGAAGCCGAGCCGCCCGTGGCCGAGCCAGCGCCAGAAGTCGAACCGTCGCCTGCCGAGCCCGAGCTGCCCGAGCCCGCGCCGGCGGGCGAAGGGGGGCCGGCGTTCCCCGGCGAAATGCCGGGGTATCCTTCCGAGGTCGAGTTGCTCTACGAGGACCTCATCTGGCTCTTCCAGAACGGCGACACCGACGGCGCCATGGTCTCGCTCGAACGGCTGCTCGTGCTGGCTCCGATGAACGAGTCCATCCGGGCCTTCGTACGGCTCAACGAGGACAAACTGCTGCGACTCTACGAGGGGGTCATCGGGCCCTGGACCAACGTGCCCCGCGTTCTCGCGCAAGTCGACGTGCCTTTGCCCGCCCTCCACCAGCGGCACGAGAAGTTCAAGACCATCCTGCATCTCGTCAACGCGCAGCGCACGCTCGGACGCATCATCGAGGAAAGCTACTTCCTGCCTCTCGAGACCTGTGCGGTGCTGAACCAACTGCTCCGCGCCAAGGTCATCACCTGCGCCCGGCCTGAGGCCGAACCGGAACCGGCGGCAAACGCGTAGCACTCCGCGCCGACGCCTGGGCTTCTTTGGCCCTCGGCTTCAGGGGAGCGGTGGGCTCAACCGGACGCCCGGCCGCCCGCCCGAGTTGCCACCACCGTTGATGCCGAACCCGCGGAATCACTCTTCGTCGGGACGGCGCAGCAGCACGATGAAGGCCCCCGCGCCGCCAAGCCGAGGCGGCGCGGGCAGCACGCCATGGACGTGCTCAGGCCACCGTCGCGAGATTTCGAGGGGCATCCATTCCCGGAGGACGCCGAGTCCGTCACCGTGGCCGCCACGGCCCGTGATGATGAGGACCGCGCGGTGGCCCGCCTGGCGGGAGGAGCGGAGGAAGACCCCCGTGCGCTGAATGGCCTCGGACTTGCGCAGCCGGTGGAGGTCGAGCCGGTCGGTGGGCTCCAGGTCGCCCTTGCGCAGCCGGCGCAGGAGCGCCCGCGAGGACAGGGCTTCCGGGCCGACGGTGCCGGCCTGCGACCGCGGAGCCGGAGCGGAGGCTTCTCGTTCTTCGGCCTCGTCCGGTTCAACCTCGTCCGCGCCAGGTCGTCGGCCGAGCTCATCGAAGGCCCGCAAGAACAGCGCTTCGTCCTCATGGCTGGGCGGCGCCGCAGCGCTGCGCTCGGTCGCCGCCTTCGCCGCCCCGTCGCCCGCCGCCCGCTTGGCCCGGACGTCGAGTTGGGCCATCTCGCGCAGGAAGAGCGCGAAGTCGGCCTGGTCATCGGAATCTGTGGGGGGTGCCTGCGGCGACTTGACAGGAGCCATCGGCGAGTTTCCGTGCGGGGGCGCGGGCGCGCGCTCTGCGCGGCCCCGGGGAACTGACGCGCGGCAACGGGGGCTCGGGCGGGCGGTCGCAGGCTTGGCCCAAGACCGCCCGGGAGCCGCCCGGCTCCCTTACTCGTCGCTACCCGAGGCCGAGCCGTAGATGTTGTTGGTGTAGTCGTAGAGCGCGTGCATGCCGCGCACGAGTTCGAGCAACCCGACCATGTATTCGAGTTCGGAATTGGGGTAGCGCTCCGCCAACTCCTCGAGGTCGGGATACTGAGCAAACAACTCGGCAGCCCGGTTCACGAGGAAGTAGGCCGGGTCGAACGTCGAGTCGCCCGAGCTGGTCTTGTACGCGACGTAGATCTTGCCCGACAGCGGATTCTGAAACTCCACCTTCTCGACGTCGTCGGGCAGCGCGATGGCGTGCCGGTCGCCGCGGAGAAACACCCGCGTGACGTCCATGAACGAACGGTCGTAGTTGTTGATGAGCATGGACATGCCGTAGTACGCGGCGAGCATCGGCATTCGGAACTTGGTGGTCGGGAACGTGTAGTCGAGCGGCTCGGGGAACACCGGCGCGTAGCCGGCGGGGCAATCGAGGTTCTCGAGGAAATTGCGCACGACGATGTCGGTGGGCGGTCCCGTCGGGTTCGGGTGCGCGGGGTCCTGATAGACACACCAGCCGTACGACTGCACCTGGTTGGTCATGAGCCCGCCGAGCAGGCGGAGCGTGGGCTCGGGGAACATCGTGTAGGCGTTGACGAGGTACGTGCGCGTGTCGGCTTGCTCGTCGAGGCCAACGAAGTTGGTCGACGGGTCGGTCAGCACTTCGAATGCGGCCAGACGGTCATAGATGGCCCCTGCCCGGTCGGGCGTGGGCAGGTAGCCGTCGTAGGCGTAGCCGGCGTACAGCGGACGTGCGCCCTGGTCTTCGGCCAGATTGAAGAAGTCGCGCAGATCGGTCCGGTTCCAGTCGGTGACCTGTTCGTAGGCGCCCCGCTTCACGCTCCACCCGTAGTAGTTGGGCTCAGGCCGCGCCAACGCCGCGGCGAGAGCGTTGAACATCTCGGTGGCGGCCAGCGAACCGGCCAAGCCACCGTTGCGGTTCTGTTCCCAGGCCGGTTCGTCTGGGAAATTGCGCTGCCACCAACCATCGCGGTTGTAGTGGGCGTACTGGATGGCCCACACGTGGTACTGGCGCGCCGCGATGCCGAATTGGCTGCGCACCCGCTCGTAGTAGTTCTCGGGGTCGAACAGAACGCTGTCGCGGCCGTAGCCGGCAAACAGCCAGTACTGCTCGTAGTCGTCGAGCGCGTTGATGGTGATTTCGAAGGGATCGGCGCCCGCGTCGTTGGGCAGACAGGTGGGCGTCTGGTAGGCCAACTCGTCGGAGCAGAAGCGGTAGGGAACCCGCTGTTCGTCGTCGCCAACGCGGTCGCGCAGCACGTTCTTGCGCGCGTAGATTGGCGCTGTGCCACCGAAGGCATTGGGAAGTTCGGTGAAGTGCACGATTTTGAAGAGATCCTCGACATCATCGCCCGAGCTGAAGTCGAGACCATAGTTGCTCGGCTGGTCGGTCCGCGGGTCGCGGGCGTACTTGGTCAGGCCGGAGAGGTCGGGCGCCTGCTCGAAAACCTCGACGAGATCGCCGTAGCCGTACTTGATGGCCGCGCGATCGTAGTGACCGAGGCCCTCGAAGTAGTCGTTGAACTTGGCGCCGTAATCCATGATGGAGGATGTCTGCAACTGGCGCATCTTCTGATAGGCCTGACTGGAGGTCTCGCGGATCCAAGTCTGGCCGTCCCAGTTGGCGTCCTCGTACTGTCCCGGATTCTCGCTGGAGGGCTTCATGCGCAAGCCCCACCACTGCTCGGGGTAGTTGAGGGCGTCGGTGGAGGCCTCGAAATTGTGACGGAGACCGAGCGTATGGCCCACCTCGTGCAGCGCGACGGACTTGAAGATCTGCTGGAGCAATTCGACCCGGAAGCGCGCGCGGAGATCATCGAGGATCTCGCGGAGCGCCGTCTGGGTCCGCGCCACGTCGGGCCGGCTCACGTCCTCCCAGAGGGCATCGGGACCGTAGTAGAGGTAGGGGTCGATGCCCTCGGTGCGCCAGATGAGCTGCCGCAGCTGCTCAACAAGTTTGGCCGCCGTGCATTCATTGACCCAGTGGTAGAAGTCCTTGCAGTCGACGATGCCGTTGCCGGCAACGTCGTCGCAGGGCGCGCAGGTCTCACCCACTTCGTTGACCCGGCCCGCTGCAATGGACGCCTCGTCGCACAGGCTGTGGCAGACCCAACCTTCGGCGTTCTGCGCGTTCAGCACATTGCACCGTCCGCCGACCTGCTCAAAGACGCTGAGGTCGAACATCAGACCTTCGGCCTCATGGCGCTTGGCCACCGCGCCGCACGTTTCGGCGTCGTAGCGATAGCCGTACTCGCGAACGAGCCCCAGAATGGCGCTGTCGGCGAATTCGTCGAGGTAGAGCGTGCGTTTGGCCGCCTCGATCTTGCGCTTGGCCCGGTTCATGAAAGCGGCGTGATTGGCGAAAACGCGCGGGCTCATGCGGTGCAGGTCGCGGTCGCTCAGCGCGGTGCCGGACCCGACGTTGACGTCGCGGAAGAGGAGCCGAATGGAGTCGTCGACGAGTTCGCGCTCCAGAGCGGGGTCAGCCGCGATCCGGTTGAGCCGAGCCTGCGCCCAGTTCTGATCGGCGGGCTCGATCCCCATGGCGCTCACGGCCTCGGCGACGTCGGGGTCGACCATCTGGGCCGCGCGGGCCTCGGCCTCGGCGTCCGAGAGGTTGCTGCGCTCGCGACCCGCCTGACTCCAGGTGTGCTTCACCGGAATCTGGACGAAATTGGGGTCCATGATATCGCGGTAGTTCATGACACCGAGCATCTCTTCGATGGTCATGAGCGCCCGCGCGGCCCCGAGTTCCATGGCCGCGGAGTAGTTGTAGGCGTTGGCATTGATGATTTGCCCGGTCAACGGGTCCATGGATGGCGGACCGTAGCCGTAGAGCGGCGCCTGCGTGGGGCTGTCGACGGCCCAGAGCAGGTTGTAGCGCAGGTCGCCTGTGCGCTTTGGCTGATCCATGTCGAGGCAGTGGTCGTCGTAGCCGGGGAACGCCTTGTTGGCGGCGTCGACGAGCGTGTGCCCGCCCACGCGTGCCGCGATGGCCCCGAGCAGGGCCTCGGACTGGGCGGAGTTGGTGATGTCGTCGACCAGCAGGTCGCGCGGCTCGTCGGTTTCGGCGTCGGTCAGCAACGTCGCCCAGTCGGCGTGGAATTCCTTGAAGATATCGAGAATGGCGGCCTGAGCCTCGGCGTTGCTGTTCTCGCACACGATGAACATGCGTTCGGTCGATTCGGCCTGGTAGAAGCGGACGACCTCTTCGAGCGGCTGAGACCACGCGCGGGCGAGTTCGACGGCTTGCGGCGCGAGGCGCCGATCGTAGCCCTGGTTCATGTAGTAGACCACGGGCTTGGGCGTACGCTCGCTCGGGTCGAGGAGGTTGCCGTCGGCATCCTTGTAGTGTTCCCAGATGCGGTGGAGGGCTGCCTTGCGGTAGGTGCCGCTGTACGTGCTGCCCTGTTCCACGTCGTAGTGTTGACGCTCGGCCCGGAAGAAGCCGAATTCCTGGAGGCGCTTGTCATCGAAGTCGACCGGCACGTAGTCGTCTTTGGGGTCGACCTTGAGGAACGAGCTGCGGATGCGGATTTCTTCGCTCGTGCACTCGTAGAAGCCGCCCGCGTAGGAGGGCACGAAGAAGCACAGGGGCACGTACTCGTCCCAGTCTTCGTAGTACGTGAGGGGCGGCTCCAGGATGTGCTTCGTCGAGAAGTCCATGTAGTCGCGGTCGCACCGTCCGGCGGCGCAATGTGCGGGTCCGTCGCAGTCGGCGTCGCTTTCGCAGGGCACGTTGACGCGCAGCACCGGCTGGTGCTCCGGGGCATCGGCCTCGCCTTCGTAGACCGAGTAGAACTGTACCGAGGTCAGATCGCGGAATACCGGTTCGTCGGCGATTCCATTAAAGAAATGGAACATCGAGAGCATTTCGTACGACTCGACCTGCGGTCTGGACCAGTCGACGCGCATGAAACTGCGCTCGAACCACATCCGGTCGCTGTCGTTCTCGAGCCGGATGTTCTTCCGCTCGCCGGTCGTGGGGTTGTAGTCGTAGATGATGTCGAAATGCGATTCGATGGGCCACGCGGCCAGCGGGGCCCCGCGGTACACGAACAGGGTCGGGTGCACGCAGACGGGCGAGGTGGCATCGAGGCCCTCGAACGCCTCGAAGTCCTTCGCAAGCCCGCAGAGCGCGACATCGTCCCGCGTCTGGTCGCGGCAGAACTGCACGGAGTCGGCCTTGCGGTCGCAGGCCACCGGACGGCCGTCGGGGTCGGGCCGCACGGTCCCCACGCCGAGGCCTGCCGAATCGACGTACGGCAGGTCGGTGTCAGGCTTCTGCCCCTTGGTCTCGCCGCCCTCGATGAACTCGTAGGTGCGGAAGAAGTAGAGATTCTTTTCCTGGACTTCGAATACGCCGCGCTCCAACTTGCCCGAGTCGCCGAGCATGGTGTAGCCGGTGTTGAAGGGCGCCTCGGTGACGGTCATGCGGAAGTACCACTCCCCGTCGAGGTCGCCTTTGAACATGATGTTGTGCTGGGTGCGGTCGACGGTGCCCTTGCGCTGGGCGCAGTCGGTCAGACCGAAGAGCGCCACCGCCGCAAACCCCCAGCCGAGCCAGATGCTTCGCTTGGACTGCCGCGACATGGAAAATCCTCCTCTCGCGCTCGTTCCGCCCTTCACCGGGGGCTACCGGCTAGTACCCGAGGTCGCCGAACAACTCCGACAGCGTGCGCAGCAAATCGAGGAGCTGAACCTTCTCGCGCAGTTGCCCCTGTAGTTCGAGGCGCTCCGCGCTGCCCACCTCGGCTGCCTCCCAGCGCTGCCGCAGTTGCTCGGCCTCGGTCACAACCCGGTACGCCACCGGCAGACGCTCCACGAGTCGCTCGGGCTCGGCCGAGTTCGACGGCAGGGTGTCCGGATTGTCGTATTCATAGCGGTTGGTCGTGGCGATGTACGTCTTGTGGCCGAACGGGTCGGTGAACCGCGCCACGTCGACCCCGCCCTCCGTCTCGTCGAAGATGTCGTGCTCGGAGCCGTGGCCCTCGATCATGACGTGCAACGCTTCGACGAAGCTCGGATCGAAGGCGGCCGGCAGGTACGCCAAACCGTAGACGGCGGCGTAGATCTGCATGGTCGTGTTGCCAATGCTCGCCGGCACGCGCGCCAGCGTGATGTACGGAGCGTTCTCGTCGAAGATCGGGCGAGGCTGGAAACCGGCTGGCCCGTGGCAGAAGAGGTCGTCCCAGCACGCCCCGCCCTCGGCGCATTCGGCCGTTTCGGTGCAGGCACGCCGGCAGTACCGGTCGGAGTCGACCGCGCAGGTGCGACCGTCAACCGCTTGCAGGCACGCGTCGTCTTCGGCCCGGCACAGCGATTGGGTCGCCGTGCAATCGGCGTCGCTCGCGCAGGGGTAGAGGCCCATGATGCAATAGCCGGCCGCGCCGCAGCGGTCCTCGCCGCCGCAGTCGCCGTGGGTCCGGCACGCGCGCGGCATGTTCGTTTCGCGGGCGAAGCCGTCGGTGTACTCGGGGGCCCCGGCGACGATGCCGCCGAGGAAGTTGGTCAGCAGGTTCTGGTACACCGTGTTGAAGCCGACCGACGTGCCGACCCCGACATCGAGCTGCTCGCCGACGTAGTCGGACATGAACTGGGCCACCGAGTCGGTCATCGTCATGATGGCCGCCATCTTCTCCCAGAACGAGCCGATCCAGAGGGCGTGCCGGAAGGAGTAGTAGCCAGCATCCCAGTTGAATTCGTCGGTCTTGAAGGTGGTCCAGGGCAGTTTGCCCTTGCCGAACGGGATGTCGAGCGTGCTGCCCGGCGCGCCGGTGTGATAGCTGAGGTTCTGGAACGTGTTCGACGCCACATCGTAGCCATAGGAGCCCGGGGCGGGGCTCGCCACGAGTTGCGACAGGAACTGCAGGGCCGTCTTGGACGCATAGAAGAGCGTGCGCCCTTCCATGGGCCCGTTGGCCCAACTCGACAGCCAGCCGTAGTTGCGCAGGATGTTCGCGTAGAGCGCGTAGAACATGCCCGAGTCGCCGAGCGGCGTCATCCACCGGTCGGTGATGCGGCTGAAGTAGCCGAGCGGGTTGCCGTCGAGGTTGCGTTCGAACATCTCGCGCTTGAACGCATCGAAGACCCAGTACTCTTCGAGCATGTCGACGACGTGATAGGTGATCTCGCCGATGTCGACGCCGAGGTCGAAGTAGTAGCAACCGCCCTGTGTGAGCTGCCCGCGATACTCGTCAGAGCACATCTTGTACGGCACTTCGACGTACGAGAAGTCGAGTTCGAGCCGGTCGTAGTTGGAGCGCACCATGCGGTGTTCGAGTTTGGCCTGCACGTACGGCACAACGTCACGCTGGAGGTTGGCCTCGACACCGATCATCTCGTTGAGATAGCGGAACGGGTGCCAGTAGACGCCGGACTCGCGCCACCAGTAGGTGTCCTTGCTGCTCGAAAACAGCACGGGGCTGAGCTGGTAGTACGTGGCGCTCTTGTCGATGTAGCGGTCGATGCCGGACGGGTCGCGGTAGACGTCGATCAGCTGGCCGTAGCCGAACCGCAACGCGGCCTCGTCGTATTTGCCGATGCCGTGGACGTCGAAGTTGAGGCCGCGGCCGTAGTCCATGAGGCTCGCGTACTGGTATTCGGTGCGGTGTTGACGTTCTTCTCCCGCGGTCGGCCAGGGACGCGGGACGTACTTGCGCAGGGGCTTCGTAACCTCGTCCTCGAGCGGCGAGAGGCGCAAGTCGCCGTTGGCGGCGGCACACAGGGCGCGCTCACCGAACGGGCGGCAGGATTCGCCTTCCTGGCAGGGAGCGCCCCCCTCGCAGGAGGTCGCGACCAGGCAGAGGCTGTTGATGCAGCTCGCCAGATCGTTTTCGCAGTCGGCATCCGCGGTGCACTCGCGCTGGACACGCTGCAGCGCCTGGCAGGCGCCGTAGGTGCGGTCCCAGCGGTCAACGCAGAGGCCGCGCGCAGCGCTGCAAACGGTGCCCGTGGGGCATTCGCTATCGGCGGCGCACGCGAGATCGTCGCTGCACGTCTCGCCGATTTCGCACCAGTCGTCTTCGCGGCACGGCACCATCTCGCGCTCGCGGATGTTGTAGTAGTTGTCCTGGTAGTTGAAGACGTCGGCCGAAGCCGAGAAGTTGTGGCGTAGCCCCACCGTGTGACCGACCTCGTGCTCGAGGGTACCCCCGAAGATGCGCGCGAGCACCGACAGCCGCAGATACTCGCCTTCGAGGCAGTACTGGCGCTCGGTGTCGTCGGCCGGGCCACCGGCGTCCGTCCCGGCAACGCCCGGGTGGTAGATGACGTCGAAAATGGTGCCGCCCTCGGGAATCTCGGTAATGGGCGTCTCTTCAGGACGGTCGCAGCCGAGTTGGCGCGCCCAGGCGGCGATCTGGTCGTCGACGAAGTCGGCCAGAATGAGGTTGTTGGACGCCAGCCGCATCGTGCGCTCGCGCTCCTTGTCGCGCGCCGCCTTGGACATCCATGCGGCCGGGGACAGTTTCTCGCGCCACTGCGGCGTGACCGCGTCCTCGGGGGAGAGTTCGCCCCGGGACACCGCAACCTTGATTTCGTTGTTGATCATGAGGTCTTCGACGTAGGTATTGCGAATGCGCTGGAGCCGCGCGTCGCCCGTCAGCGACCCCTTGCCCTGGGCGGCCAGCGTCTCGCGCAAGATGCGCTGGCGTTGCGGTTCGTCGCGCAGCACGTCGAGCATCTCGAGCACCTGCGGCCCCTGGAGACGCATCGAATAGGGCGCCGGCTCCATGGCCAGCCGCAGATTGCTCGGCAGATCGAAGCGTTCGGCGCGCGGCACGGGCTGATCGGCGGGGTCCATCGACAGGGCCGAGGCCACACTGGCCGTCGCCGTCGCCGGCTCGCCCTGCGCGGCCAGGTACTCACGAATGTAGTCGCCGGTCATGATGTTTTCTTTCGTGAGCCGGCCGTTGACGAGGTCGAGCAAGTCGCGCGCATAGGTGCCGTAGGTCTCCATGTCGGCACCGTAGATATTGGCAATGCCGTAGTAGATTTCCCCGGTGTCCGGGTCGGCGTCGGACGGGCCGTAGCCGAGCGGCGAAGCGGCCTGGGCCTCGGGAACCCAGTTGAGGCTGCTGTAGCGCGTGTCGCCGTGCTTCTTCAGGGCGTACGGTTCGGGAACGATCTGCGGATCGCCGCAGGGGTTGTACCATTCGCCGTTGGCCGTCTTGTAGAAGTTGCGGCAGTCGTTCAGGGCCTCGGGGTCGCCGCGCTCTTCTTCGCCGCACTGGTCGCCCGCGTACTGGTTTTCGCACACCACGAACATCGTCGGCACGGCCTTCTTCAGGTCTTCGACCCGGGCGCGGTCGGCGTCGGTGATCTGCGGCTTCCAGCCGGTGCAGTAGCCTTCACCCTCGTAATGGAAGCACGTGATGTTGCCGTTCTGCCCCGCCGGCAGCACCGTGAAGCGCTGCGGTTCGTCGTCGACCGTCAGGTAGCCGGTGTCACCGCGGAAGGCGAGCGCTCCGGCGCGCAGCGCACCACGAAGACCGATGTCGTAGACGCTGTCGCTGCCCGGGACGGCGTTGATGACGCGGATGCTGCGCGGCTCGGGCGCGCTGGTGATCGTGGACGTCACGAGGTCGTAGTTGCCGCCGGCGTCCTGAGCCAGCACGACCAGCGTGGAGCTGCCGGGGGGCACGTTCACGAAGGAACGGCGGGCGATGACGGTCTCGCCCTGGCGGGCCTCGATGTCGAAGATGCCCGTTGCGGGCGCCTTGTAGATGGTGTCGTAGGTGGCCGTCGGAGAGAACACCGTCGCGGTGGCGGGGCCCATCGCGGCGCCCGACGCCGTCACATGCAACGTCGCGCCGGCTTCGCCACTCGCCGGGGCGGCGTTGACGAAGCGGACGTGCGCTTCGGCCGAGTTCTTGGGCGGCACTTCCTCGCCCTTGACGAGCAGCGAGCGGAGTGCGCCGCCGTCGCGGTAGAGCACGACGGTGCGCGGCACGGCGGGCAGGCTGCGGATGCCCGCGCCGCGCAGCACGTCGGCGTACTGCGGGACGAGGTCGGCGGAGTAGCAGGCGGCGTTGTAGCAAACTTGCCCGAGCGCGCAAGGGTTGTCCTCGCCGCAGGCCACGGGCTGCACGCACCGGCCGTCGCGGCAGACGCTGCTGGCCAGAACGTCGGCGCACTGGATGTCTTCGGCACACGGGATGGGATCCTTCACCGCGATTTCGGTGTCGAGGAGCCAGCCCGGGTTGCAGTCTTCGTTCGTGGAGCAGCGCTGTTCGGTGAGCAGGCCGCGCTCGTCCCAGAACGTCGCCCAAGCAACGGTGTCGCGCAGCGGACGCGACCATTCGTCGCTCAACTCGTAGGCCTCTTTGAGCAGGTACTCAGGGTACGCCGAGGACAAATGATAGACGATGGGGCGGAAGTAGCCCTGCGCGTAGCGCTCACGCACCGGAATGATGTCGCGCTGGACGCAATGGCCGCGCTCGAACCATTCGGGCAACTGGCAGAAGTTGCCCTGCCCCGCTGCCTGGCATTCCTCGGTGGACCAACAGGGGACCTCGACAGGCTGCCCGTCGTCGCCGACGAGTTCCTTGGTCTCCTGCGATTTCGACCACAGATTCCAGCGGTTGATGTAGGAGAAGCGGCCCCACTCGGTGTAGCCGAAGTTCGGGTCGCGCGCATACCGCTCGGTGAGGAAGAAGCCGAAACGGTCCTGCTGTTCCTTGTTGTGATACCAGAGCGGCACGTAGTCGTTGTCTTTGTCGACCTTGCGGAATGCATGCCGCACCTTGATGACCGTCCCGACGCAGTCGGCCGTGGAAACGCCGTAGATGTCGCAAGATTCGGGAATCTCGGGCTGCGCGAACATCTTGACGACGAAGTCGATGTAGTTGTCGCTGAGCGTCGGCCGGTCGGGGTTGGTCTCGTCCCAGTCCTGCTGGTAGTAGTCGAGCGTGTCGGTCTTGATGGACCGGGCGATGAACATGTAGTCCTTGATGAGATTCTTCGCCCAGTTCACCCGGATGTACTTGCGCTCGTACCACTTGCGGTCGGTCGCGTTCTCTTCGATGACGTTGACCTGCTCGCCCGTGGCCTCGTTGTACTTGCGCTGTACATCGAAGTGGCTCTGGATCTCGAAGGCCGCCACCGGCTGGCCGACGTAGATCTCGTGTTCCCAGAAGCCGCCCACGAGGTGACCGTGCTTGTCCTCGGTCCAGTAGTCGCGGATCTTGCGCTTCTTCCACGCGGCCTCGGAGTTTTCGACGGTTTCGACGATCGGATAGGCGACGAGCTGCTTCTCCTGGATGTCCCAGACGATCTTCTGCGCCATGCCGAAGGGCGTCTCGCCGATGAACGTGATGGCAGAAGGCTGCGGGACGTCGATGACCGTGGACTGATGGTACCAGACCCCCTTGAACAGGCTCTTTGCGACCCTGTTCGGCTGGGTCCGGTCGATGTCACCCACGTTTTCCGCGCAGCCAAGCGGCCCTGCGAGGAGCGCCAAGGCTGCCACGCCGAGCAGGAACCGGATGGGATTGCAGTTGGGCTGCCTCATGGATGTGTCCTCCTGCGAGCGTCGCCCCTTCGAGATGCTGGATTCAGAATGTTCCGACGACATCGAAATACACACTCGTGTAGTTGTTGCCTGCATCGTAGAAATTGAAGAACGGCGGCCGGAAGCCGCTGTTGTCGGCTTTCTTCGGCGGCTGGTACGAACTGACGCCCAGCGCCACGGCCAACTGGTCGATGATCTGGTAGCTGAGTTCGACGGTGCCCAGCGTGGCATCGGTCTGGCCGCGCCCGGCGCTCGCTCCCGTGCCCGAGAGTTCGTCGAACGGATAGGAATTCATGGTCCAGGAGTTGAAGATGGCGTAGTCGATGCCGAGCGCCAGGCCGCCCCAGATGTCCCAGGTGAGAACGAGGCGGTTCATGATGTCGAAATCGGGGTTGTTGTCGCCCGTGCGCGGATCGCCGTTCCAGAGGTCGGCGTCGCGGTAGCTCATGTTCGGCTGGTCGTATTCGTTATGGCCGAAGTCGTCCATGTCGACGGTCGGGTTACCGATGCGACAGAAGTGTTTTGCGAAACGGAACTGGTAGGTCAGGTTCACGGGCCCGAACTGGCGCCACAGCGTGAGGCCGAGCCGCCACGTGAGGTAGCGGTTGCGGTACTGGGATTCGAGCGAAGAAGGAAACAGGAATTCGTTGTAGGCCCCGATATGGATGTCGACCACCGGGATGGCCCAGATGTCGTTGTGCGACACGGTCAGGAAAGTGTCGCTGAGCGTGGTCTGATGAGCGAAGGTGTCGGTGGTTTCGGCATTCGTGATGACTTCCTTCGCCACGTCGAGTCGCAGACCCACCTTGAAGCCGGGCAGCGGCGTCCAGAAGGGGCGCATGCTCAACGACATTTCCCAAAGCGGGCGGCGCATCTTGGCATCCGACAAGAAAGTGCCGGCGCCCACGGCGTTCTCGTAGATGACGATGGCCCCGAGCGGGAAGCGCTTCTTCGGGGCGCCGGGCTCGGCCGCGGAGCCGGTGGTGTCGTCGCCCGTGAGGCCCGGCAACGCGGGCGTCTCGGCGAGCGGGGCTGCCACGGATGCCGTGCTGCGGTCGTTGCGCGCCTCGGGCGGCGTCGCGAATGCGGCAGCCGACGCCAACAGGACCACCGGGATCAGCAACGGGATGACTCTCATGACGCCTCCGAACGGTCCCCACGGGAAGGGGAACGGGCTGCCGAACGGTGCCACCGGAACGCAGCGTCTCCGCCTCACGATGAGCGGCAGACGCACCGGCGACCCGCAGCGCCGCGGGCCCCGTTTCGCGGTGGGACCCGGCAGACGCCCTGGCGTCGGAGCCAAGCAATTTTCGTGCCGCGAAGGACACGGGAATAGGATTGCCGGAAAGGGAATAGATATCGAATAATTGACGGCGATCCTACGAGGGAAGCCTTGGTGCGCCGGACGAGCGGTGTTAGGATTCTAACGGCTACGCGCCGCCCCCATTCCCGGCCCCCCGTCGGGTCGCGGGGCGGCGCCCGAGCACGCTCACGGTGGCCCGCCGCCCCCGGCGGGCGGGGGATGGCTCGATTGAACGCCGCGTCCAACGTCTGCCCTGTCCAAGGCCGCCTGCCCCATTGGGGGGCGCTGCTCGTCGCGACACTGCTGCTCGGGCGGTGCGGCGACGAAACGCCGACGACCGTCACGACCGGGTTGGCCGCCCCGGCCGGCGGCGTGCCGGCCGACGTGCAGCAGTTGCTCGAAACCTACGTGGCAGCCTTCGAAGCGTCGGACGTGTTCGCGCTGCTGCGGCTGGCCCCCGACGGTTCGAGCGTATTCCAGGACTTGCTCGCATCGACGCGCCTCGACCAAATCCGCCAGAGCGTCGTCACCGTCCACGACGTCGAGGTTCGCCCCGAGGAAGACGGTTCGGGTGCGCTGCGCGTGCGCTTCGCGCGCGAACAGGAAGACGTGCTCGCCGGCGGTGTGGTCAGTCGTGGCAGTGCCTCGGTCGAGATGCGTGTGGTGCGCACGCCGAGCGGGCCGCGCATCATTGAGCATGTGCTTGTGCAGTCGCTCGGATCCGACGGCTCGGCCTACCTGCCGGGTGACGCGCGCACCTGGGGCGAGGGCACTGCGCCGGCCGAACGTGCGTTCTACCTGGGCGTGCGGCTTCTGCAGGAGGGCGACAACGCGCGCGCGCTCACCCACCTGCAACAGGCGCTTGCGGCGCTGTTGGCCCCCGACGGTGGCGGCGTCAACTACCGCACGGGAAACCAACGCTTTGTGGCCCAGGCGCACTATTACACCGCTGTGGCCACGCTGCGCAACGGCGACGCCCAGGCCGCCCGGGGACTCGTCGAACGGGCCCTACAGTTGAACCCCGAGTTCGCCTGGGCGCTGGCGCTGCTCGGCGACATCGCCGCCGACCGTCAAGAAATCGACGCCGCCATCGAAGCCTGGCACAAGGCCGTCGACCTCGACCCCGCGCTCGGCGACGTCGCGCAACGCCTCGATTTCTTCGAGCAGGCGCGGGCGCACTTCCCCGATCCCGAACGGCGGGCGGCCTTCCTGTCGGTGCGCGGCATGTCCACCGACAAGACGGTGCGCACGTTGCAGCGGCTGCTGCGCGAGGAGCCGGCCAACCCTGAACTGCATCGCCGCCTCGCCGTGGCCTACCTCGACAACTACCAGCCGGACAAGGCCGAGAAGGTCCTCCAGGAAAACGACTACATGCACCCGTACGACATCGAGACCACCTATCTGCTCGGTCGTACGTATCTGGCGCAGAAGCGCTACGACGATGCGCTCGCCATGTTCGGCCGCGTGTGGCACCAGCAACCCGGATACCGCGACACTCTGGTTTTCTTGTGTGAGATCAACGCAATCCAGCGGCGCTTCGCGAATGCGCTGGTGTACTTGCAGGACGCGCTCCAGCGTGCGCCGCACGCGGGCGACCTGCATTTCAAGATTGGCACCTATTTGCTCCGCCTGGGCCGGCGGGCGGAAGCCGAACGCTTCCTCCACCGCGCGGCCGAGCTCCGCGTGCCGGCCCGGTTGCGGCGCGCGCTGTGGGAGGCCCTGGCCTCGCTGTGAGGCCACGACGGGCGCATCGCAAAAGGGCGGCGCCGGCACCGGACGGTGCTGCCCGCTGGCGGGGCGGCTTGGCCCCGCACGACGGAGGTCCCTATCTCAAACCGCGTGCATGGCCACACGAGCGGGCTCAAGGCGCTGCAACAGCGCCGCCTCGAGCGAATCTACCGTCGCTGCGTTCCGGCCGATCGCGTGCTCACCCCCGACCTGGCTCAGGAACTCTGCGAGATTAGTGCAGAAACCGGGCGCCAAATCGGGGTTCTGATCAACCGCAAGGGGCGGATCGAGAGCGTCATCGTCGGCGACGCCCACCGCATCATGCTTCCCGACCTCGGTCGCATCCGCGCGGGCCGAGGACGCTTCCGGGGCGTGCGCCTGATCCACACGCACTTGCGGGAGGGCGGCCTCGACCGCGACGATCTGACCGACCTGCGGCTGCTGAACCTCGACTACGTCGGCGCGCTCACGCTCGACGCCGACGGCCGCCCCCACCGGTTGCATGGGGCGCACCTGCTTCCGGAAAACGCGGCCGCCGAGCTCTGGCGCCTGCTGCCGCCGACGCCGTGGCACGAACTCGACTTCGACTTCCTGGGGCTCATCCGGGACATCGAGCGCGAGTTCGCCAAGTCGCGCGACCGCGTGGCGCTGTCACAGCAAGAGCGGGCGGTGCTCGTCGGGTGCGATGCGGGCCAGGCCGCCGACGATGGCAGCGGACTCGCCGAGTTGCACGACCTGAGTCGCAGCGCCGGACTCGAGGTCGTCGACACGCTGGTCCAGAAACGCCGCCAGCCCGACCCGCGCTACGTCGTCGGGCTCGGCAAGCTCCAGGACCTGCAACTGCGCTGCCTGCAGAAGGAAGCCGACCTCGTCGTGTTCGACCGCGACCTGAGCCCGGCCCAAGTGCGGGCCATCGGTGAGGCCGTGGAGGTGCGGGTCATCGACCGCACGCAGCTCATTCTCGACATCTTTGCCCAACGCGCCCGCAGCCGAGCCGGCAAGCTGCAAGTCGAACTCGCGCAGTTGCGCTACCGACTCCCCCGCCTGGCCCACAGTTCAACGGCCTTCAGCCGGCTCATGGGCGGCATCGGCGGCCGGGGACCAGGTGAAACGAAACTCGAGAACGACCGCCGGCGCGTCAACGACCGCATTCATCTGCTCGAACGCGAAATCGAGAAGCTGTCCCGGCAGCGCTCCGTACTTCGGCGGCGGCGCGAACGCGGCGGTCTGCCCGTGATCAGCATCGTCGGCTACACCAACGCCGGCAAATCGACGTTGCTCAATGCCCTAACAGCCAGTGACGTCCTCGCCGAGGACCGGCTGTTCGCTACGCTCGACCCCACGAGTCGGCGCCTGCGCTTTCCCGACGAGCGCGACGTCATCGTGACCGACACCGTGGGGTTCCTCCGCGACCTGCCGAGCGACCTGGTGGCGGCGTTCCGGGCGACCCTAGAGGAACTCGAAGGCGCCGACCTGTTTTTGCACGTCGTCGATGCCGCCTGCCCTTTCGTCGAAGCGCAGATCGAGGCTGTCAACGGCATTCTGGTCGAACTCGAACTCAGCCGCGTGCCCCAGATCGTTGCCTTCAACAAGATCGACCGCCTGTCCGACCTCCGCGAATTGGATCGGCTGTGCCGCAAATACGATGGCGTGCCCGTCTGCGCCTTGCGCCCCGACACGACGCGCGTCCTGCTGCGACGCGCTGAGCAAATCCTCTGGCGCCACAGCGACGAGAGTCGAAGCCCCGCCCCTCCGGACGCCCCGAGCGAGGGCGAACCCGAAGCGGGGCCCGAAACGGCGGACGCTCCGCGCGACTGAACCGGCACGGCATAGCCGCACTGCTTCGCGACACCGCAACGGCGGGTCGGCGTCAGGCCAAGGCATGGGTGGGCCAGGGGGGCGTACGGGCCCCCTCGGCGGGGCCGGAGGCACGGCGCGGACCGGATATGCCTCGCCGCGCCAGCGCGCGGGTACACGAGGCGCGCTACCCGATACCGGATGCTCTGCGAAGGGAAAGAGCCAACGCGGGGATTCGAACCCCGGACCTGCTGATTACGAATCAGCTGCTCTACCGACTGAGCTACGTTGGCACACGCGTTCGGCCACCTCGCCGAACGACGGGAGCGGATTATAAGGACCGCGCAAACGCTGTCCAGGAAAAAAAGCAGTCTCGGGCCGTGGGCGCCTCAGAACGCGTAGCCGATGCCGGCCTGGAACGTCATGGGGAGATTCAGTTCGGAGATGGTGCCGATCGGCAGAAAGCAGTACGTCAAGCCGGCCTGCAGTCCCAGCAGGAAATTCTGCCCGAGAACGAAATTGACCCCGACCGTGATGTTGACCCCAAACAAATAGTGTGAGTCGAGATCGATCACACGACAGGGCAGATTGGCGAGTTCTCCGGGATCGCCCTTCCAGAATTTGCAGCGGGGGTCGTTGGTGCTGGCGAAGTCGCTCAGGTACTGGAATTCGAGCCCCGGATGCACGAAGCCGCGGACGTAGCGCCCCATGAACGTGAAGCCGCCGCCCACGACGGCGCGCACGGCATTGAAGGTGCGCACAAGGTCCTTGTTGGGGTCTTCGATGACCGTGAATACGTTGAGCTGGGCGTGGATGTCGAAAGCGTCGAGCAGTTGATACGCAAACCCGAGGCCGAAGCCGACCTCGTTGAAGACCTCGCGGGTGGGCGACTTGAGAAACAGGCTGTGCGCCACGTTGGCGTCGAGCCAGAAGGAACGGCCCTTGCGAGGGGGCGCGGCGAGCGGCTCGAACACGGCGCAGGACATCCAGCGGGCGACCACCCGGTCGAGCCAGGAGACGAGTTCGGCCAGCGAATCCGCCCGAAAGCGCTCGCGAAACGTGATGCTGTAGATGTCGCGACGACCCTCGAAAACGTGCAGCACGAAGTAGAGTTGGCCCGCTGTGTCGCGTTCCAGGCTCAGGTACACCAACGCGTCGCGCCCGAGTTGGCGGAGCAGCGGCCCCTCGCGGTTGGGCTCTTCGGGCTGGCGCTCGCCCAGCGGTTGGCCCCGGGGATACGTCAGCAAGAACGCCGCCTGCGCGTCTTCGATGAGCCGTTCGGTCTTGTGCGGATAGTACCCGCGGCGCAGGCGTATCGCCGGGTCGTAGAAGAACATCTCGCGAAACGCGAGTTGCGCCAGATTCTCGGCCGAGGGCCCGAGCTCGGCGCGCGCGAGCCCGAGCAGCAGGCAGGCCTCGGCCACCCGCGGCCCGTTGACGACTTCGTAGAAGACGCGCCGCAGCCGGCCACGGGCCTCGTCGAGACCGGCAACGGCGGCGGCCGTGCGCAGTTCCCGGTAGTCCTGCGTGGCGGTGTCGAGGAGTGCCAACGCGCGCTGGACTTCCTCGGAGAAACCCTTGACGCGTTCGAGCCGGTCATGCACTTCGACGGCGTCCATGACGTCGAGACGCGTCTCTTCTTCGAGCCGACGCGTGAGGTACTGACTGGCCTCGGCCAGCATTGCAGCGCGCGGTAGCGGAGCCTCGGTGCGATAGAGGGTCTGCGTGTCGAGCGCGAAGTTGCGCGGTGGCAGCACAGCCACCCGCTTCGTC
The DNA here is from genome assembly GCA_964422715.1 of uncultured Myxococcales bacterium. GTDB lineage: Bacteria > Myxococcota_A > UBA9042 > PWKZ01 > CAYRCM01 > CAYRCM01. The sequence goes on from CAYRCM010000002.1 coordinate 71,945, forward strand.
GCGCGGATGAGCGGCGCGAAGTCGGCGCCAGAAACCGGCCGGGCGACAGCCAGCGCACAGCCGAGCAGCAGGACGCGAACGGCGAGCCCGCCCGTCGGACCACGGCGGCTGGCGCGCGGGGCCCTAGCGCGCAGCATCCGCGTCGTCCATGGCCGTACCGGCGGCGGCATCGGCTGGCGAAGTGCAGCGCCGTTCCTCCTCGTAGATGGCCTTCAGACCGCGGTCTTCGGGCAGATTGCGGAAGAAGATGCGAGGGGCGGCGGCCGTGACGCTGTCGGGCAGCAGCTGTGCGTCGGCGGGCATTCCGTCGGTTGGCGTCCAGCGCAAGACACCGTTGGGCACGTTGGTGGTGAGCGTGCCGCGGAGTTCGGCATCGTCGGAGACCAAATCGAGCTCGCCGGCCAGCACGACGTTGCCGGACGGAAGCCGACAAGGCTCTGTGCGAAAGGCGAAACGGCCCCCGGAAAAACGCGCACCGCTCGCAAGCCGCAGGCACGGACAGAACGCGGCGCCGGCCTCGGGCGGCGACGTGAACCAGGCCACGCCCGCCACTTCGCGGCCGTACTGGCCGACGGCCAGCAGAACCTCGTGGTCGAGCACCGCCAAACCGTCCTCGGTGAGCGGCTCCCATTCGGCCACGGGCCGCTCGGGGGCACCGGAGGCGACGAGCGCCAGCCGCCCCGCGGGGCGCCACTTGCCGGAGAGCCGTTCCGGCTCGCCGCATGCAGCCCCGCACGCCAAGAGCAGGGCAAACACGGCGCAAGCGCTGGCAGGTCGGGTCATCGATGCCCCTTGCCGCGGGCCGGCCGCAGGCTGGGCCACCGCGGGGCTTTGGAGGACCTCCGAGTCACGCCCCCACGAGCCCCGATGGACCTGCGGGCCGACGGTCAATCCAGTGTAGCGCAGGACCGGTGCTGCTTCACAAGCCTTTTCTCGGCCGGGATGATGCGCCAGGGGGATGCCGCGGCGGGCCAGGTCGGCCCCCCGTTCGATTCTCGGCAAGCCAAGCCGGGCGCTCGACGCGCCGCCCCCCAACGCAGGGCCGCGGAGCTGCGCAGGCCCCGTGGAATCCGGCGCCGGGCCAAGGACCGAGCGAGTGGAGGCAGGGTCCAGCGCAAGCAGCCCCATCGTCTGACGGCGGGGTCACGACGGCGCTCCGGCGAAAACCGCTTCGGGCCAGCGGACACCGCGATGGGCCCCCGACCCCGCGCGCGAAACCCGGGTGGGGGTGACGGATTTCGGCAGGGCTCGGCGGTTGTGCGCCGTTGCGGGATCTGGTATGCGTCTCCCCGGGAGCCGGCCGGACCGCAGGTGAACCATGATCGTCGTCAAAACATGGAAGCAAATCCAGAAGATGCGCGATGCCGGGCGGCTCAACGCACAGGTTCTCGCTGAGGTTGGCACGTACGTGCGGCCCGGCGTCACGACGATCGAGCTCGACCGCCTGGCCGAACGGCTCATCCGGGACGCGGGCGCCTTGCCCACGTTCAAGGGCTACCACGGCTACCCCGCAACGCTGTGCACGTCCGTGAACGAGCAGGTGGTGCACGGCATCCCCGGACGGCGCGTGCTGCAGCCCGGGGACATCCTCAGCATCGACTGCGGGGTCACGCTTGGTGGCTGGATCGGCGACATGGCGGTTACGCTGCCGGTCGGCGACGTCGCCGAGCCGCTCCAGAGACTCCTCACCACGACGCGCGAGGCCCTCGCACTCGCCATCCGCCAGTGCATCGCCGGGCGGCGCCTGGAAGACGTATCGAGCACCATCCAGAACCACGCCGAATCCAACGGCTACAGCGTTGTGCGCGACTACTGCGGCCACGGCCTCGGCGCAAGCCTCCACGAAGAGCCGCAGGTGCCCAATTTCGGTCGCCCGGGCAAGGGACCGAGGCTCAAGCCCGGTTGGTGCCTGGCCATCGAGCCGATGGTCAACCTTGGGGGCCCCGACGTCCGCACGCTCCCCGACGACTGGACGGTGGTGACCGCCGACCACAAGCCTTCCGCGCATTTCGAACACTCGGTGGCCATTCTGCAAGACGGGCCGCCCTTGGTCCTGACGGCGCTCGACGACGCCCCGATGCTGGCGACCGGGACCGAGTCAGCGACGACCTGAACGAGGGGTTCATTCGCGAAGCCGGGTGCCCGCCGTTGGGGCGCCGTGCACCCCTGCGTTCGCTCGGTGGCGGGTCGTCAGCGCGGGCTTGGAATGGGAGCTGCGGCGGGCGACGCATCGGCCGCGAAGTCCTGCGTGGCATAGATTCTGCCGTTGCCGCCCCAGACGCCAATGCCCGTGTAGCGAAATCCAGGCCGCAGCAGGTTCTCGCGGTGCGCCGGGCTGTCGAGCCACATCTGCACGAAACGCGCGGCCAGCTCGTGCGTATCGCTCGCCAGCGCGATGTTTTCGCCGGCCATGCCGTGGTTGCGCAGGCCCGCGGCCTGGAGCCGCAGGGAAAACGTGCGCCGGGCAGGGTCGGGGTTCTCGTGGGCAAAGAAATTGCGCGCGAACATGTCGCGGCTATGGCCGCGCGCGGCTACGACCAGCGGCGGATTGGGCACGAGCGGGTCGAGCCCCGCCGCCAGTCGTTCGCGATTGACGAGTTCCAGAATCTGAGCCTCGACGTGTGCGGCGGCCTCGCGCGTCAACAGCCCCTGGTCATCCAGTGCAGGCGCCGGGTCTTCGGCGGGCTCATCGGCCGGGTCGTTCTCGGGCTGCTCCGGCGCGGCCCCCTCGGGGACCGCAACCGCAGGCGGCGCGGGAGGCGCGGTGGGCCCATCCTCGCCCTCCGGCTCCAGTTCGATGCCTTCGTCTTCGGCGCTGAGTTCGGATTCGGGCCCTGCGTGCGGCACCCAGCGGTAGACGCCAGGTCGCGGAGGGGGCGCGGGCAACGGCGCCGCCTCGATGTACACAGTCACGGGCGGGCGAAAGAAGACGACCGGCGGCGGGGCCACGACCATGGGCGGCTGCGCAACGACCACCGGCGGCGGATGGGCGACGTAGTACCGCCGGACCGGCAAGATGGCGCCAGGCGGCACGACGAAGGGCGCCGTGCGCGGCACGCGGCGAAACACGGCACCGCCGCGGACCGGATAGGGACGGGCCGCGGCGGGCGTGGGCAACGACAGCAGCAGGCAGACGAAAGCGGACAGGATGGCCAGTGAGCGCAGCATGGGACGGCCGGTGCTCGTTTTCATCGCGGTGGCTCCATCGCCGAACGGGTGTCCCGGCCCGACGCGGGGCCAGGATGCCGCAGGCGGCCGGTTGGACGCCCCTTCCGGGCGTGCTATTCATGGGCGCGGGGTGCTGCGGGCCCCCAGGGCGGACCGGGCGGCCGCCGGACATCGGGGAGGAGTGCGACCATGCGGGCTTTCGAGCAGGACGGCAGTTGGATCGTGCGCATCGACCGGGGCGAGGTGCTGCCCGCGTGTCTCGAACGGTGGATGGCCGAACAGGGCATCGGTGCGGCGACGTTCGCGGGCATTGGCGCGCTCGACGATGTCGAACTCGGCTACTTCGACCGGGTGTCGCGGGTCTACGCCCGGCGCACGTTCCCCGAGTCGCGGGAGCTCCTGAGTCTCGTCGGCAACGGCAGTTGGCACGCCGGCCAGCCCGTCGTTCACGCCCACGTCGTGCTCGGCGGACCGGACTTCTCGGTCGTGGGCGGGCACCTGTTTCGGGCGACCGTGTCGGTGACCGTCGAGCTGCACGTGCAGCCACTCCGCGCCCTCACGCGCAGACGCGACGACGCGGTGGGCCTCAACTTGTTGGCCGACGAGGCCCCCGAGGCAGGCTAGCCGACGAGAGGCGCCGGGCTCGATTGCGCAGGGCGGAGGGCGACAGCGCCCCTGGGCGGCACAGGCGGGCCGTGCGACCAACACGCAATCGAAAGGGCCCGCAGAACGGGGAGACGGCGGGTGGCTTGCGAACCCGCCGGGACATGCTCAACGACAGAGGGCAAGTGCCACAATGGGCTCGTCGCGATCGGCCCCTGCCGTGCACGCGGCGTCGGAGCACTGCAGGCTCAGGCGCTGCAGCGCCTCGATCAGCGCGTCGACGGGCAGGGCGACGTCGACCGCGAGCACCACGGGTTTCTTGCTGAGTTTCTGGACCCATTCCTCGATCTGCTGCCAGTCGGGGCCTTTGCCGGCCGGGAAGTTGAGTGCGGCCTTGCCGGCAACCTTGCTCTCGCTCACCGGGCCGGCGCTGAGCCCGCGCGGCGTCACCGCGACGTAGCCGCCCGGCACCGGCATTTCAGCCAGCGGCTTGCCCGTGCGGCCGATGGGTTTGCAGCTCATGCCGGCGACGGAGGCCGGAATCTTGAGCCGCGGGTCGTGGGCTTCCCATTCCTGTTTCTGTTGCAGCAGTTCCTTCTTGGTCATGCGGACGGCGATGTTGGGGTCGACGGACGGGGGATCGTAGAAGACCAACAGGTACGTGGCCACCTTGCGGTTGGTGCCATCGGCGCGTTGCCGGGCCACGAGACCGGTGGAGAACACGAAGTTCTTGAGGAACCCCTCGACGAGCACGGGCTCGATGACGGAGAGCGGAACCCCCTTCGCGGCTTCGAGCGCAACGAGTTCGACCTCGGGTTCCTTGCTGCCCGATTCTTCCTGCTCGCGCAGCAGATCCTTCAAGCGCTTGTCGACTTCGGCAGTCAACTTGGCGCGCCCGGCGCCGTCGAGTTGGAGCGTTTCTTTTTGCAGTTCGAGGAGTTTATCGTCGTTCCAGAAGACCCCCCGCGGCCCAAACACGAGGGTGTAGGGACCGACCGCGGCCTTGGTGCCGAGCCCGTCGGGCAGCACCGGGTATTCGACGAACGGCCCGATGCCCGCGAGTTCGCGCTGGTAGCCCTCGGCGAGCTCGGAGAGCAGGGACTTGTAAGGAGATTCGGGGTAGTCGGCGATGTAGCGTTCGAGGTTCTTCGTGAGCGTTTCGAGGTAGGGCGCGTTCATGGCCCGGGGCCGGTCCTCGCGCATGACTTTCTTGCAGAAGTCCTGGAACTTGGTCTTGCACACGCGGTCGACGTAGGGCATGAAGCCCTCGTTTTCGGCAAGCGGCATTTCGAAGGCGAACTTCCAGAAGCGCAGCATGCTCGTGGCTTGCGTGTCCTCGTCGTATTTCGCGCGTTGCGCGAAGTAGATGGCGTGGATGACTTCGCGTTCGAGGCGCGCCTGTGCCAGGAACGGCCCCCCCGCCTGCTCGTGGGCGGCGATGTAGTCGTTGAGGAACTTCATGTACTGGTTGTGCGCCTTGGGGTTGCGCCGCGGCCCCTTCGCGTTGGGGTCGTAGTCCGCGCCGCGGTTGGGAGCGCCAATCCAGAAGTCGCGCGCCTCGCGCAGCGCGGTTGCGATGTCGGCGAACGCCTTGGCCTGCGGAGTCTCGCGGTACTGCTCGGCGAGCGATTCCGCAGTGGACAGAAACGGGAGCCCCGCCACCGCCTGGCGCCACTTCCACAGAGGGTGGTCGTCGCCATCGAGCGAGTTGCGCCGCTCGAAGAGGTCGAGGGCCTCCTTGTCGTAGTCGTCCTGGAAGCTCTTCAGCACGGACTCGGCGCTGCCCTCGTAGGCCCGCTTCTTGTCCTCGAGACGCTGCGCAACGTTGGACTTGCACGCCACGACCCCGACGAGCGCGAAACCGACGAGCGCCCACGGAGCCAGCGACCGGACACGGGAATTCATGAGGTCCCTCCTTCGGCGGGCTCGAAAACAGGGGGCTATGGTAGCGGGTCTGGGCCGGGCTTGTCACGTCCCGCGGCCAAAGGGCGGATCGGCCCCCCGAGCGGGCGCAGCTGGCGCCTTGCACGGTCCCTGCGCTTCTGGTAGGAATCCCGCGGTTTCGATGGCGCGGCCGCCTCGCAAGGGCGCCTGCCAGACCGGCACTTGTCCCGCCCGAGACAGCGGTTGCGAGCCCGCGGAGGTTGCGATGTACGACATCATCGAAAAGCGCGTATTGGGTCCGCAGGTCACTTGGTTGCGCGTTCTGGCCCCGGACATTGCCCGCAAGCGCAAGGCCGGCCAGTTCGTCATGCTGCGCACGAATGCCGACGGTGAACGCATTCCCCTGACCATCGCCGACGCCGACCCGGCGGCCGGCACGATCACGCTGGTCAGCCAGAGCGTCGGCAAGACCACGCTGGAACTCTCGCAGCTTCCGGTCGGCGGCCGGCTCGCCGACCTCGTTGGCCCGCTCGGCACTCCCACCCATATCGAGAAGATCGGCACCGTCGTCATGGTCGGCGGTGGCATCGGTATCGCCCCCATCCACCCCATCACGCAGGCGATGAAGGCCGCGGGCAACCATGTCATCAGCATCCTCGGCGCCCGCAGTCGCGATCTCCTCATCATGGAAGACATGATGCGGGCCGCGTCCGACGAGACCCTTGTCGTTACCGACGACGGTTCGTACGGCCAGAAGGGCTTTGTCACCGATGCTCTGCGGGGAGTCATCGAGCGCGGCGCAGCCATCGCGCAGGTCGTCGCCATTGGGCCGCCCATCATGATGAAGATGGTCGTCAAGGTCACAAAACCGTTCAACATTCCTACGGTCGTCAGCCTCAACTCGATCATGGTCGATGGCACCGGGATGTGCGGGGGCTGTCGCGTGACGGTCGGCGGCGAGGCGCGTTTTGTGTGCGTCGACGGGCCGGAATTCGACGGCTTCAAGGTCGACTTCGACGGGCTCATGCAGCGGCTGGCAGCGTACCGCAACCACGAATGCGCGGCGGTCGCCCGCTGGAAGCAAGAGCAGGGTCCGACCGTGGGCTGACGGCGACCGCCAGACGGGGCGCCCCACACGAGGGAGAAAGCGGATGAACGGCGAACGCACCTACTCCACGAAGGAACGCCTGAGCATCCCGGTCCAGCGGATGCCCGAACAGGATCCCCAGGAACGAATTCGCAATGTCCGGGAGGTTCCGCTGGGCTACACGGCCGAGCAGGCCATGCGCGAAGCCGACCGGTGTCTGCGCTGCAAGAAACCGAGGTGCGTCGACGGCTGCCCGGTGGGCATCGACATTCCCGGCTTCATCGCTCTCATTTCGCAGGGCCAGTTCCTGCAGGCCGTTCGGCTCGTCAAGCAGCGCAACCTGCTGCCGGCCGTCTGCGGCCGCGTGTGTCCGCAGGAAGAGCAGTGCCAGGCCCAGTGTACCGTCTCGAAGTCGTTGAAAGATCCGGCGCAGGCAGTGCAGATCGGCAAACTCGAGCGCTTCGTGGCTGACTACGAGCGCGAACACGGCGAGGTGCCGCTCCCCGACCTGCCGGCCCCCAGCGGAAAACGGGTCGCCGTCATCGGCGCCGGCCCGGCGGGCCTGACGGTGGCCGGCGACCTCATCCTGAAGGGCCACGGCGTGACGGTCTTCGAGGCTCTGCACAAGCCGGGCGGCGTGCTGGCGTACGGCATCCCCGAATTCCGTCTGCCCAAGGCGATCGTGCAGGCCGAAGTCGACTTCTTGCAGAAGATCGGCGTGGAGTTCCGCTACAACTACGTCATCGGCAAGATTCTGACGCTCGACGAGTTGCTCCAGGATTTCGACGCGGTCTTCGTCGGCACGGGGGCCGGGCTGCCGCGCTTCATGGGCATCGCTGGCGAGAACCTGCTGGGCGTATTCTCGGCCAACGAGTTCCTGACGCGCGCCAACCTGATGAAAGCGTACTCGTTCCCACAGAGCGACACGCCCATCCATCGGCCGCGGCGCATGGCGGTCGTGGGGGGCGGCAACGTGGCTATGGACGCGGCACGCACCGGATTGCGACTCGGCGCCGAAGAGGTCAACATCGTCTACCGGCGCAGCGAAAAGGAAATGCCGGCGCGCATCGAAGAAGTCCACCATGCCAAGGAAGAAGGCGTTCGTTTCGAGTTCCTGCGCCTGCCCGTGCGCCTCATCTCCAACGACAAAGGCTGGGTCGAGGCGCTCGAAGTGATGCGCATGGAACTCGGGGAGCCCGACCAGTCGGGCCGCCGGCGGCCCGTGCCGGTCGAGGGCAGCAACTACATCGTCGAGGCCGACACGGTCATCGTGGCCATCGGCAACAGCCCGAACCCCCTCATCCCGCGCGACACGCCCGACCTCGTGACCAAGCCGTGGGGGGGCGTTGTCACGAACGACGAGACGATGCGCACGAGCAAGCGGGGCGTGTTCGCCGGAGGCGACATCGTGCTCGGCGCGGCCACCGTCATCCTCGCCATGGGGCACGGGAGGCGGGCCGCCAACTCCATCCACGAGTACCTGCAGACAGGCGTCTGGGACAAGGCACCGACCGCATCATGAAGCGCGACCACGACGGGGAAGAGGCGCCTCGGGGGCTCGCCCGGCTTGTGCAGGTCGTGGCACCGGACCGGAAGACGATCGAGGCGCTGCCCCCCGCGGAGCGCGTGCTGCTGGGGGCGGGACTGCTGGTCCTGAGCCGGCTCGAACGGGTGGCCCAGAACCTCGACGCCCTCGTCGCCGAGCAACGCGACTTCGTGCGCCGCGGCGGGGCCGTGCTCGACCTGTTTCCGCCGCTCCTCGGCAAACTCGCCGAACTCCTCGACACCGAAATTGCGCTGTCGCGGGCGCACTTGAGACGCGCCCGGACAGACGCGCAGCCGGAGACCTGGCCGCATGCAGACGACACGCTGGAATGAGCTCGAAGCCGAGGCCCTCGAACACTTCCGCACGCTGCTGCGCATCGACACGACCAACCCGCCGGGCAACGAGAGCGAAGCGGCGCGCTACGTCGCCGACGTTCTGCGGCAGTCGGGCGTGGCTCCCGAGATCGTCGAGCCGCTGCCGAACCGCACGAGCGTCGTCGCGCGGCTACCCGGCGAGCTGCCGAACGAACGCGCACTGCTCGTCTCGTCGCACCTCGACGTCGTGCCGGCAGAGCCGCGCCACTGGAGCCACCCGCCCTTCGCGGCCGAAGAAGACAACGGCTGCATCTACGGCCGCGGCGCCCTCGACATGAAATACATGACCGCTTACTGCCTCACGGCCCTGCGGCTGCTGCGGCGCAGCGGCGTACCGTTGAAGCGTGGGCTCGTCCTGGCCGCCGTCGCCGACGAGGAGGCGGGCTCCCGCCACGGTTCGGCCTGGCTCGTCGACAACCGCCAAGACCTGTTGGCGGCCGAGTACGGGGTCAACGAGGTCGGCGGTTTCTCCGTGCAGGTGGGCGCACACCGCATGTACCCGATCCAGGTGGCCGAGAAAGGCTTCGTCTGGCTTACGCTCACGGCGTACGGTCGGCCGGGCCACGGCTCCATTCCGACCACCGAAAACGCGGTCGTGCGGCTGGCGCGGGTCGTCGAGCGGCTCGGGCGCGAGCGGCTGCCGATGCATCCGCTGCCGGTCGTTGTCCAGTTCATGGACACGATCGGTCGGCTGCTCGGACTGCCGAGCCGGATCGTGCTCTCTGCGGCGCGGCGCGGGCGGTTGGGCGACTTGGTGCTCGACCGGCTGCTGCCCGACCGGCGCCGGGCCGAGGTGTTCTCGGCCGCGCTGCGCAACACGGTGAGCCCCACGATGCTGCACGCCGGCAGCAAGGTGAACGTCATTCCGTCCGAAGCCTCGGCACGCGTCGACTGCCGCATTCTGCCGGGGTTCACGGAGGAAGACTTGCTTGCCGAGATTCGGCCGTTTCTGACACCCGACATCGAGGTCAGCGTCGACCACGTCGGTCTGCCGAGTGAGGTTCCCGCCGACACGCCGTTCTTCCAATTGCTGGCCGACACGTTGCGGGAGCGTGACCCGGGCTGCGTGCCGGTGCCCTACCTCATGACGGGCTTTTCGGACAGCGCGCAGTACGCGCGCATGGGCATCCGCATGTACGGCTTCGCCCCGGTGCGGCTGCCGCCCGACCTGCCATTCACCGAACTGTTCCACGGCCACGACGAACGCATGCCCATCGAGTCGTTCCGTTGGGGGGTCAGGACGTTCTGCGAGGCGGTCTGGCGGGCATGCGTCGAGCCCGGACTGGCCTGAGCGCGGAGAAACGCACGGTCTCAGATGGGGATGTCGACCTGTCTTTCGTGGAACTCGATGCCGAGCCCCGCTTCGTCTCCCGTGCGTTGGCTTTCGGCTTTGTCGACGATGCGCATGATTTCACCCGACATGACCAGTGGATACTCGCGGCCGTGCAGGTGGATGCGCATCTTGACCGATTCGCCGACCCGGAACTTGCGCGTCTTCGTCGTGACCAGGAAGATGCCCGAGCGACTCAGGTCCTTGGCCTGGAACTTGTACTCGCGGCCATGGAGCGGCTCTTCGACTTCCACCTCCCACAGCGTGGCAACGCGTTCGTCGAAGCGCTTGTCGTTGTCGGGGTCCATCGTTGCCTCCCGTCCCCGGCGATTCCCAGCGGAAGCCGGCGTGCAAGTTGCTGCTGCGGAACAATCGAATCGTATCAAACGCTTGGGGGACCTGCAAGCCGGCACTGCGAACAAATGAGAGCGCCGCTTCGCCCCCGTCGCTGTGCCTGTCCAGACCGCACGGTCCGGAAAGAGAGCCACGATGAACGTGACGAGCATCAACGGGCTGCTTGAACACCTGCGTGCGCGCGTTTCGGCGGTGCTCCAGGAGCTCGGCGTAGACGACCGGCCGGCCCTCACGGCGCCCCCGGACACCGAGTTTGGGGACCTCGGCCTGGCATGTTTTCCGCTGGCCCAGAAACTCCGCAAGGCGCCTCAGAAAATCGCCGAAGACGTCGCGCAACGGCTCCACCCGGATGACGTGCTCGCCAGTGCACGACCGGTGCAGGGCTACGTGAACCTGACGTTCTCGACGTCGGCGCTCGCCCGCGTCGTGCTCGGTGAGGCCCTCGAACGGGGCGACAGTTTCGCCGGCGCGGGCGTGGCCGCGCCGCGCCGCTTCGTCGTCGAGTACTCTGCCCCGAACACCAACAAGCCGCTGCACCTGGGCCACGTGCGTAACAACGTGCTGGGGTTGTCGGTGACGCGTTTGCTGCGGCACGTGGGGCACGACGTTGTGGCGGTCAACCTGATCAACGACCGCGGCGTGCACATCTGCAAGTCCATGCTCGCCTACGAACGCTGGGGAGATGGTGCAACGCCGCAGTCTGCCGGCAAGAAAGGCGACTTCCTGGTCGGGCACTTCTACGTGGAGTTCGAACGCCGCTTCAGTGCCGAGTACCAGGCGTGGCTCCAGACGCCCGCCGCGGCCGACGAGCGAGAGGCGTGGTTGCGGACGGCCGCCGGACGCAAGTCAAAAGACCCCGCCAAAGACTTCGCTTCCGACTTCCGCGACGAGTATTTCAACCGTCTCAGCCCGCTTGGGGCGGAGGCGCGCGAGATGCTGCGCCGCTGGGAAGGCGAAGATCCCGGCGTACGCGCCCTGTGGCGGCGGATGAACGGCTGGGTGTATGACGGCTTCAATGCCACCTACAACCGCATGGGCGTCGCGTTCGACAAGGTGTACTACGAGAGCGAAACCTACCGTTTCGGCAAGGAAATCGTTGAAGATGGGCTGCGCGAGGGTCTGTTCCGGCGCCTTGCGGACGGGGCCGTGGTCTGCGACTACGCCCGGCTCGGCATCGACGCCACGGAGGGCGCCTACAAGGTGCTCCTCCGGGCCGACGGCACGTCGGTCTACACGACCCAGGATCTGGGAACCGCCATCCGGCGGCACGACGAATTCGGCTTCGAGCGCATGGTGTATGTCGTCGGGGACGAACAGCGGCACCACTTCACGGTGTTGTTCGCCCTCCTCGCGCTCCTGCGGCCCCAACTCCGCGACGCCTGCTTCCATCTTGCCTACGGCATGGTCAACCTCCCGGAAGGGAAGATGAAAAGCCGGGAAGGCAAGGTGGTTGACGCCGACACACTGATGGACGAGATGGCGGCCCTCGCTCGCGAGGAGTTGCAGCAGCGCGCCGACGCCGGCCGCGCGCACGCCGAGGCGCTGGACGAACGCGAGATCGCCCTCCGGGCCGAACGCATTGCGCAGGCGGCCATCAAGTTCCACCTGCTGTCGTTCGCCGCCGCGAGCACTATCCGCTTCGATCCGCGCAAGTCCATCGACTTCTTGGGTAAGACGGGCCCCTACTGCCTGAACGCGTACGCCCGCACCCGCTCGCTGCTGCGTCGCGCCGGCGGCGAACCCGCCCTGTCGGACGCCGCCGCCACTGCCCTCACGACCGAGCGCGAACGGGCCGTGCTGAAGGCCCTGTTCGCCTTCCCAGCCCGGCTTCAAGCGGCCGCCGATGGGCTCGACCCGGTCAAATTGAGCGACGCCACCTTCGACGTGGCGCGCGCCTTCAACCAGATGTACACCGACAAAGAGGGCCACCCCATCGAAAAGTGCGCCGACACGGACCTGCGTACGGGCAGGCTCCTGCTGGCCTTGGCCGTCGGACACGCCCTGCGGGTCGGGCTCCGCCTGCTCGGCATCGAACCCCTGGAAGAGATGTGACGGGCGACCGGTGGCCAACTCTCATGGCCGCCGCCACCCGGGCCGCCGAGCGCCCACGTGGCAGCCGCAGGTCGGCGACGTCCACCGTCCCCGACAAGGCGCGCACCCCTGCGAACAGCAACCGGAAAGGGCATGCCCGGGGCGCCACGCGCGTGGTCTCGTGGCATTGCGGGGCGCGGAGGCGCCGTGCCCCGGCCGGGGCGCGAAGGGGCCTCAGGTGCGGTCAGCCGTTTGCGGCTCTCTCGTCAGGACTCGTTCTGGCTGCGGTCTAGGCCCTGGGGGCCGCAACGCTCGCGTATGCGCTCGATGACCTCGGTGTACGAGGCGTTCTGCACGAGACGCGCGAGCCGAACCGTGTAGGCGGCGACCGTGTCCTCGCGGCCCGTGGTGCGCGCGTGTTCGAGGGCCCCGTAGAGTGCCACGGTCGCCCGCTCGCTGTTGATGAAGTACTCGACGGCCGACAGCGTGGCCAGAATGGCCGCACGAATGATGCTGCGGCTCGTGCCGCGAAACTCGAACAGCGAACCATAGGAGTTGCGGATGCGTAGCGAGGCGAGCACCTGACTGTCGGCGCCCTGCCCGGCTCGGTTGGGCTCCGGCTGACCGCGGATCTGGAAGTCGTAGAACGTGATGCTGTTGAGCGACAAGTGTTCGGCCGCGTAGTGCTCCTGCAACCCGTGGAACAACGCATCGACCGCGCCGACGCCCGTTCCCTCCACGTGCACGTCGACACCTCCCGGGGTGCGGCGGAGGTCGCAGCAAATGCGGCAGCTGTCGGCGGCCAGATCCTCGTCGATGTTGAAGCGAAGCGGTGACAGCGACACGTAGCGCTCTTGGAGGATGTCACGCATGAGGGCGGCAAGCTCCACTTGGCGTTCCGGCATGGACGGCTGCATCGGTACTCCTTGGTCAGGTCGCGAGAGAATGGCCGGAGGCCCGCCCGGCCCGGCGTGCCCCGCAATGGAGCCACGCCCAGACGGCCGGGAGGGCACACCCCGCGGCGACGTCCCGGTACTGTCGAACTGCGCCCGCGAGCCCGCGGACCCCGAGGGCCTCGACAAGGCAGCGCAGCCCGTGCTTATGTTGGGTGCCACTCGGGGCCTTGCTCCCCGACCGGTCCGTGAGGAGGAAACAAGATGGCATCGGATATGGACCTCGGCGAACTCGCCCGCCAGATGCGGGTCAACGCGATGGCCACCGCGCTGTGCACCATGCTGACGCCTCACATTCGTCCTGGCCAGACGGTCCAGCGCGATACCGTCGACTACCTGGAGCAGCTCGTCGCCGAGCTATTCCAGTTGGTGGACGCGAATCTCCAGGTCGACGACAGCGACGCCATGCTGTGACTCGGCGGCGGCGCGCCCAAGGTCGCGGCACGGCAGGCTCGGCGACAGTCTGGCTACGGCCCGCTGGCGCGTCAAGGGCGCGACGTGCCGCGCGCGCCAGGGGCGGGGTCGGCGAGGCGGCTGCCCCTGGACGGCCTTGGGGCCCCGGCGTCTCTCGCCCGCCAGTTTCTCGGGGCACAGCGCGCTGCCGGTCCCGCGAGCAAGCCGCGACGCCCCACCCCTCTCTCGCCGCCCCGCGTTCCGCGCTTGACAGCGGCTGCGCAGTCGGGTTAAGAAGCGCGCTCTTGGAAGACGCCCCGCCCGCGGCTCGACCCGGGTGCGGCGATTGACTGGGGGACGACGTGGACTACGAGGATCAACTCAACGAACAGCAAGATCAGGATCGCGATCTCGACCAGGATCTCGACCAGGATCAGTACTTGCAGGGCGACCAACAGCAGTCCCGCTCCGGCGGCTATCGGCGGGACGACGACCGCCGGCGACCGCGGCGGGCCGACGGCGAATTCGGGCCGCTCGAAGTGTCGGTCGTCGAAGGCAACGTCGAAGGCGCCATTCGCGTGCTGAAGCGCAAGCTCTCGAAGGAGGGCGTGCTCAAGCAGCTCAAACTGAAGCGCTTCCACGAGAAGCCGAGCGTCCGGCGCAAGCGCAAGCGCAAGGAGGCTGAGCGGCGGCGGCGGCGGCAGATGCGTCGTCTGGCCAAGCGTTCCACGCGTCCGCGCGCGGCCGGCCAGTAGCCCTTCCCGCATCGCATCCCATCCAGTGCACTCGCCCGCTTCTCGCAACGGGCGCAGACGTCTAGTTCTGCCCGCTGGATACCGCAGGGCCCCTGCCCCGCCGTGGGCACGCGGCACTTCCTCGATCAATCTCGATACTCCCCTGCCCCTCTCGGGTTCGAAGAAGTCCCGAGGCACGCCGCCTGGCGCCCAGCCGGCCGCTGGCGGCTCCGCGGGCGGCCGCTACCAGGGCGAGCGGCAGGATTCGAGGGGCCAGTCCTCAGCGCCTGACGCCGTGGAAAACGCTTCCGAAACGGGGCACTCCGCCGGTTTTGGCTCCGGTTGCGGCGGCTCGAACAATCTCTGGGTGACGCGATAGTGACCCTTCACGAACCACTCGGTGAGCAAGTGGTGGCCCGAGATGCCGCGTTCTTTGGGAGCCATCGTGATGACGTACGGCGCGCCGTCCGCCGCGCGGGCGGCCCGAACGATGCCAACGTTTGTCGGGTATTCCGAGCGTACGCTGCCCCAAAGCACGATGTCGCCGGGGAGGTACGTTTGGAGGGCGCGGTCGTGTACCGCGGCGTCGAAGGCCTGGGCGTGGCGCTTGAGAAACGCGGCCTGATTGGCCACGCGGCGGTGGTCGACGCTGCGGTCGGGCGTCTTGCGTTTCCAGCGTTGCAACGGATAGGCCTGCGGAGCACGCTGGCGATCCTCCTGCAGCGCGACCTGGAGGTCGAAGCCGGCCCCGCGGAGAGCCCGCACGAGCAAGTCCGCGCTCGTGCCGCGGTCGGCCGGGACGTCGCCCCCGGGGTAGCGCAGCGCTCGGTAACTGTCGTCGAAGACCACGTCCCGCGCGAGCATGCCTTCGGCCGTGCGCACGATGGCATCTCGGATGAGCGCGTCGGCAAGGCCGCCGACCGAGCTTGCCGCACCCGGGACGGCGGTGTCGCGATGCCCGACCGCGTCGGAAGAGCGGGGCGTGGCCCCAGCGCGGCCGACGGCCACAGCGGCCTCGCCACCCGGGGGCTCGATGACGACGAACACCGCGTACCAGTAGGCAGCAATACCAAGGGCAGCCAAGACAAGCAGGGAGACCGGCGCCGATCGGGTGCCGCGCCGCCGCCGCCGCGTGCGGGGCGCCCGCGAAAGGATGTTGGCCTTGAGGCGACGTCGAGAAGTCTGCAATCCGCCCGAACCGAGCTGCGCCATCCGCTTGACCTCATGCGTCACGCATGATGGCCGCTGCCCGGGCGGCTTGTCAAACCGCATTCGGGGCCGCAGCTCCCCCGAGGGAGGGCGACCTGCCAAGGTGCCCCGGCGAATGGGCCGGGCCTCTGCCCCGGGGACTGTCGGGCGGTTGCCAACGAGACCACAGTGGCCGGCCGCGGCGTGCCCAATCCGTTGCGGAGCGCCAACCGCGCCGACCGGTTGCCGCCTCGGCGGACGGCGTGCTAAGGTGAAAACCGTCCGGCATTGGCAGGTCCAAGGATAGAGCGCATGGGCGACGCCTCCCGAACAGAGGGCGGCCGAGTGGGTCTCACAGGCGGAATCGCGACGGGCAAGTCCACGGCGGGCCGCCTGTTTCGCAATCTGGGCATCCCCGTCGTCGACGCCGACCAGGTGGCGCGCGACGTCGTGGCCCCCGGCTCACCGGGCATCGAGGCCGTCGTGCAGGCGTTCGGACCTGCCGTGCGGCTGCCCGACGGTCGGCTCGACCGGGCGGCGCTCGCGCAGCTGACGTTTGGCGACCGCCAGAATCGCGCGCGGCTCGAGAGCATCCTGCACCCCCTCATCGCCGCCGAGGCGTGGCGCAGGCTGGATGCCGCGTTGGCGCGGGGCACGGCGCCCTACGCACTCTACGAGGCTGCATTGCTTGTCGAGACGGGTTTCTATAGGGCCCTCGACGCGCTCATCGTGGTCACGGCGCCCGCGGGCGTGCAACGCGCGCGGCTCGGGCGCCGCGACGGGCTGGCGCCAGAGCAGGTCGAGCAGCGGCTCGCCGCACAGGCCACCGAGGCCGACAAGTGTGCGCTGGCTGACTACGTCATCCGCAACGATGGCGACGTGCAGGCTCTCGCGGAGGAAGTCGGCAAGGTGGACGCGGCGTTGCGGGCGCGGTTTGGCGCCCTAGGGTGGAAACGATGAGCCAACCCGCGCAGAGGCCCGGCGTGCGCGCCGAGCACGCGCGCCTGCGGCACGGCGTCGAGCGGCCGACCGGGTCCGACGGCGTCGTGAGAGCGGCCGCCCCGGAACGCTTGCAGGACGGCGCTGTGGGGCACGAGGTGGGCGAACCGGATGGGCTCGTGCTGCTGACGGGCTTCCCGGCCTTCCTGGCCCGCCGGATGTGCGCCAAACTGCTGGCCCACGAGGAGCGGGTGCTGCTGCTGGTCCGCGAATCGTTCGTCGGCCAGGCGCGCCAGTTCGTGCAGCGCTTGCCGTTGCCCGAGGCGCGAAAGCGCGTCGAAATCCTCGTCGGCGACACGCTGGACATGGATCTCGGTCTGTCAGGGCCGGAGGTGGCCCGGCTCCTGAGCGAGGTCTCGGTCATCCATAACATGGCCGCCGTCTACTACCCGGCGGTCTCGGCCGAGCAGGCGCAGCGCGTCAACGTGGAGGGCACGCGCGAGATGCTGTCGGTCGCTCTCCGCATGCGACGGCTCGAACGCTTCAACCACTATTCGACGGCATTCGTCGCCGGTGACCGCACGGGGGTCATCCTCGAAGAGGAGCTCGACGCGGGACAGCGCTTCCGCAACGTCATCGAACGCACGAAGTGCGAAGCCGAGCGGCTTGTGCGGGCCGCCCAACGCGACCTGCCCATCTCCATCTACCGGCCGGCCATGGTCGTGGGCGACTCGCGCACCGGGGAAAGCGACCGCCAACTCGGCTCCCATCAACTCCTCAACCTCATCGTCAACGCCCCGCTCAATGTGAGTCTGCCGCTGCCCGCCGAAGGGGCCTTCCCCCTCAACTTGGTGCCGGTCGACTACGTGGTGGACGCTGCCCATGCCATCTCGCGAATGCCGGCCGGCGTCGGTCTGACCTTCCACCTGACCGACCCGAACCCCTTCTCCGCCAAACACGTGTACGACCTGGTGGCCGACCGCGCCGAACGCAAGCGCCCCCACGCAAGCCAGGCGGCTCGGATCGTCCGCACGGTGCTGCGCTGGCCGCTCGGCGCGCGGGCCACCTCGCCGCTCGACGACTTCCTCGAACAGGCCAGCCGCCTCGTCGTGTTCAACTGCCGCAACACGCTGGCGTTGCTTCACGATTCGCCGGTGCGCTGCCCGAGTTTCGACCGCTACGTGGGGCCGCTCGTGGCCCAGCTGCGCCGCGCGAAGTAGCCGCGCCGCTGCCCCAGCGCCAGCGCTTGCCAAACGGCTCCGCGGGCGGCCGTGACGTCTGGGACGATCGCGACTGCGGGAACTACGTGCGGTTGACGATTTCGTACTGCTCGAAGTGCAGCGTGCTGCGGGAACGCAAGATGATGTTGTGCTGACTCTCGAGTTCGAGCCTCTCAATGGCCTCGCGGTGTTCTTCGCAGAGCAGTTCGATGATGCGCGGGTGAGCCGTCACGTACACGTTGCGCACGAGTGGCTGGCGGATTTCGGTGGCCACGAGCGAGAGGATTTCGCGGCAAACCACTTGGGGCGACTTGAGGTAGCCGCGCCCATCGCAGTAGAAGCAGGGCACCGAGAGCGTGTCGCGCAGGCTCTCGCGCACGCGCTTGCGCGTCATCTCGACGAGCCCAAGTTGTGACATGGGCAGCACGTTGCTGCGGGCGCGATCGCCCCGCAGGGCCGTGACCAGGGCTTCGTGAACCCGCTCGCGGCTTGTTTCGGCGGCCATGTCGATGAAGTCGATGATGATGAGGCCGCCGATATTGCGCAGTCGCAGCTGGTAGGCGATCTCGCGGACGGCTTCGAGATTGATCTTGAGGATGGTTTCTTCGAGGTTGGTCTTGCCGACGTAGCGGCCGGTGTTGACGTCGACGGCCGTGAGCGCTTCGGCCTGGTCGATGACGATGTAGCCACCTGACTTGAGCCAGACCTTGCGGTCGAGGGCACGGCCAATCTCGAGCTCGACGCCGAAGTGATCGAAGATGGGCTCACGCCCCGCGTAGTGCTCGATGAGCCCCCGCAACCGCGGCATGAAGCGTTCGACGAATGCGAGGAGGCGCCGGTAGGCGCCTTCGTCGTCGATGTACAGCCGTTCGAAGTCGCTCGTGAGGAGATCGCGTGTGGCCCGCAGCACGAGGTCGAGGTCCTGGTGCAGGCAGGCCGGTGCGGCCGTCGTTTCGGCGCGCTCAGGGATGTCTTTCCACAGGCGGGTCAGGAAGTCGACGTCCTCGCGGAGTTCTTCTTCGGATTTGCCTTCGCCGGCCGTCCGCACGATGAGCCCGGCGCCCGGCGGGCGGATGCGCTCGGCGGCGGCACGCAGCCGCGCCCGCTCGGCCTCGTCGCCGATGCGGCGCGAGATGCCGATGTGCTCGACGCTCGGGAGGAACACGACGTTGCGCCCAGGCAACGAGATGTTGGTGGTCACCCGCGCGCCTTTGGTGCCGAGCGGATCTTTCGCAATCTGGACGAGGACTTCCTGGCCCTGACGGAGCAGGTCCTCGATGGGCAGCGAACGTTGCTGCGCCGGGTGCTCGGGCGGAGCCGCGCCCCCATCGGAGCCAAGCCTGGCAACGAGCCCCCCGGCGGACTCGCCAGTGGCCGACTCGTCGTCGTCGTCAAGTGCCTCAAGCTCGCGGATGCTGCGACCGATGTCGCCCACGTAGAGAAAGGCCGCACGCTCGAGCCCGATGTCGACGAAAGCCGACTGCATGCCCGGCAGCACGCGAACGACTCGCCCCTTGTAGATGTTGCCAACGAGACTGCGCTCACTCGCGCGCTCGTGGTGGAACTCCGTAACGACCCCGTGCTCGATGAGGGCAACGCGGGTCAGTTCTTCGGCGTGATGGATGACCAGCACGTGGCCCATGGTTTTCCTGAACCCTCCGACACGCTCGCTACTGCGAACGACGCACGCGGAACTGGCCTTCGGTCAGGACGATGTTGGGGCGGTCGCCCCCCGCCTCGTGCACTTGGTCCTGGAGCAGGCCGCTGAAAGTGCCCTCGACCCACCCCGCGACATCGCCAAACGCCGTGAGCACCACTTCGTACTCGGTTGCGGCCCAGGGGAAAGCCGCGAGTCCGCCAGCGGGGGAGAAGTAGGTGCCGTCGTTGTAGACGATGTGCACGGCGACCCCTCCCGGCGCGGCCGAGGAGAACTGCCCCGTCTGGCCGACCGGGATGGGCACGAAGTGGAGTTCGAGTTGCTCGCTGCCACGATCCATCGTGATTTTCAGGTCCTGCATGACGCCAGGGGCCGCCTCGATGTACTGGGCATCGAGATTCGAGGTGAAAACGACTTCCTGGCCATCCATGACGACGCGCGCAAGGGCGACCTCGCCGACGTCGGCCGTTGCGCCGTCGCCCGCGACATCGGAGGAGGGAGACGCGTCAGGGTTGCTCCCCGCATCGGGCGCACCGGCGTCGGGAGCGGCATCGGGCTCGGGCGGAACGTCCGGAACGACGCCGCAGACCTCCGGCAGACAGAGGCCGCCGTAGCAGAATTCGCCGAGCCCGCAGGGTTCGCTCGGGCCCCATACGCCGCCAACGGTGCAACGGCGCAGCGACGCGGCGGCCACGCACTCGGTCTGGCCGGCCTCGCATTCCTGGACCACGCAGCCGGCGCCTTCTTTGCACACCTGGCCGTTCGGACACTCGCTCTTGTACCAGACGTGCTCGGCGTTGCAGAGAAACAGCAGGTTGCGCCACCCCGAGAGCCAGCCGCAAGCGGCCTGCCCATCCGCGCAGCGTTCGGGGAGGCAGAGCCCGCCGTCACAGTACTGGTCGGCGGGACAGATTTCGCGCACGTACGCCGAACCGTCGGGCGCACAGACGTCGACTTTCCAGGGCGCCGCGCTCGATTGACACACCCGCGTGCCGACGCGACAGCCTTCGACGCCGAGCGCGACGCAGTCGCCGGCGACGCAACGAGCCGTGGAACCGCAGTGGGTGCGCCGATAGCCCTTGCCGTCGTCGAGGCAGGTGGCCTCGTAGGAACCGAAGCACACTTCTGTACCGGGTTCGCAGATGGTTTCTTGGCACGTGCGCTCCGGTCCGCCGTCGTCTTTGGTGCAACCGCCACCCCACACGACGATCGCCGTGACCCAGAGCCCCCAGGTGATCGGGCGTTGTCTCGCGCCATGCTGACTCATGGTTTTCTCCGTGCCCGGCGGTCCGCGCGCCGGGAGCGCCCGGACGGTAGCATGCCTCGGGCGCGGCCTGCAAATGGCCGTCCTACGCCGATGCGGCGCCGGCGCGGGCGAACTGATGCAACTTGCGTACCAGAATACACTGGACCGCTTTACCGACCGCAGCCGAGTTGCTATACTGCCGTCTGGTTTCACGGACCTCAGGGGCCCAAGGCTCGATGCCAGGCTTGGGCGCAGCCTTCTGAAAGGCCGGAGTCCAGAGCCACCGAGGCCAGCGTCTGGTCCGGGGCGGCGCGGGGGAGGCAGCGGGACGCCATGGAACTCAAACAGTACCTCAAGCTGTCGCAGCAACTCGTGATGACGCCGCAGCTGCAGCAGGCGATCAAGCTGCTGCAACTCTCGCGCATGGAACTGAGCGAACTCGTACACGAGCAGCTGACGGACAACCCGGTCCTCGAGGAAGGCGCCGAAGAGCCGCCGGAGCGGCCACAACCGGTGCCGAATCAGGCCGACGGGTCGAGTGCACCCCAGGGCGAAGGCCGCGCGGGCGAGGTCCCCGAAGGGTCCACGACGTCGCCTGTGCCCCGCGATTCCACCGACGTGAATTGGGAAGCCTTCGTCGAAAACTACAACAGTTTCTCATACGCCCAGGTCGCCGGGGGCGGCGTGCGCCTGTCCAACGAGGACATGCCGAGCGTCGAAGCGACGCTGAGTCGCCGCTCAACGCTCTTCGACCACCTGTTCTGGCAGCTGAGCCTCTCCCGATTCGACAACGCCGAGCGGGAACTCGCCACGCAGATCATCGGCAACCTCAACGACGACGGCTACCTCGAAGACGTCGATCTGGCCGAACTCGGCGCTCGCGAGGGGCTGTCGCCCGAGGCTTCCGAGTCCGTGCTCCAGCGCATCCAGGAATTCGATCCGGTTGGCGTGGCCTCACGCGACCTGCGCGAATGCCTGCTCATCCAGGCGCGCACGTTCCACCCCGACAACGCCACCGTGCGCGACATCATCGACCGCCATCTGGGCAACCTCGAAAGCCGCAATGTTGCGGCCATTCTGCGCGACCTGAAGATCACCGAGGAGGCCATCGGCCGAGCGGTCCGGCTCATCTCGCTCATGGAGCCCAAGCCCGGCCGCTCCCTGTCGAGCGAAGAGCCCCAGTACATCACGCCCGACATCTACGTGTTCAAGGTGGGCGACGACTTCGTGACCATGCTCAACGAGGACGGCCTGCCCAAACTGCGTATCAGCCCCGTCTACCGGCACGTTCTGGCGTCCCACAAGGGTGGCCGCGAGAAAGAGTACGTGCAGGAGAAGTTCCGGTCGGCGGTGTGGCTCATCCGCAGCATCCACCAGCGTCAGAGCACCATTCGCAAGGTGACCGAGAGCATCGTGCGGTTCCAGCGCGAATTCCTGGAACGCGGCATCCAGCACCTGCGCCCACTCGTGTTGCGCGATGTGGCCGAAGACATAGGCATGCACGAATCCACGGTGAGCCGGGTCACGACCAACAAGTACGTGCACACGCCGCAGGGCATCTTCGAGTTGAAGTACTTCTTCAACAGCCGCATCCAGGCCACGGCGGGCGAAGATGTGGCGTCAGAGAGCGTCAAGCAGCGCATTCGGCAGATCGTGTCGGGGGAGCCGCCGCGCAAACCTTTCAGCGACCAGAAGATCGTCGAGCTGCTCGAAGCGCAGGGCATCCAGATTGCACGCCGCACCGTCGCGAAGTATCGCGAGATGCAAGGCATTCTCCCGTCCTCGCGGCGCAAGAGGATGTTCTAGGTGGCCACGCTCGCAGCCCAGAGTCCGGATGCGGCAACGACGCCGCGGCAACCTCCCGGCGCTGCGGCCGCGGGGGCCGACATCGGCGAGGCGGGCCCCAGCGGCCACGAGACTACGGGGGGCGGGGGAAACGGACACGCTGCACCGTCCGGCCGGCGAGCCGATGCCGAAAGACAACGCATCATCGTGGTCAGCGGCCTTGCTGGCTCGGGAAAAACAACGGTCATCAAGGCGCTCGAGGACATCGGCTACTTCTGCGTCGACAACCTGCCGGTGCCGCTCGTCGAGACGTTCCTGCTGCTGTGCGCCGATAGCCCCTCCATCCAGAACGTCGGCATCGTCATGGATCTGCGCGAGCCCAACTTCACGCAGACGTTCCGCGACGCTTTCGACCGGGTGCGCACGCTGGGCTTCGCACTCGACGTGCTCTTCGTCGACTGCTCCGACGACGCCCTCATCAACCGCTTCGCCGAAACGCGTCGGCGCCATCCATTTTCCGCTCGTCTGACGCTCATCGAGAACATCCGCGAAGAACGTCGCCTGCTCGCCGATCTGCGCGAACACGCGACGTTGGTCGTCGACACCACCGACCTGAATGTGCATCAACTGAAACGTGTCGTTCAGACGTTCGCAGCGGGGGCCGAACAGCGAACATCCATCACTATGTTTTCATTTGGTTTTCGCCACGGCCTGCCCCACGAAGCGCACTACGTCTTCGACGTGCGCCATCTGCCCAACCCCCACTTCATCCCCGCGCTGCGCGACCTGACCGGCAAAGACCGCGCCGTGCGGCGCCACCTCGGTGCGCAGCCCGAGACGCGGGCGTTGCTCGGCCGCATCTTGCGCTTCCTGTCCTACGTCGTCCCGCGCCACGAGCGCGAAGGCAAGCCCGGCCTCACGGTGGCCATCGGCTGCACGGGCGGGCATCATCGCTCGGTGTACATCGCCGAGCGCGTGGCGGCGCGGCTGCGCCGTCGCAGCCATCCCGTGCAGGTGGTGCACCGCGATATCGACCGCTAGGGTCCCCGCGCGGCCCGGCGAGCAACGTCAGAAGTGGGCGAAACCGCGCTCAGCCAGCACGATGGGTCGGCCGCGCCAGAGCGGTCGCACCTCGGGCGGGCCGGCGACGACGCGGCCGATGCGGCGCAGCGGGCGGGCCTCCGGGGTGGCGGCGGCGAGCGCGCGAAGGGCCTCGTCGCTGTCGGGACGCGCGGTGAAGGCCAGGGCGAACTCCTCGCCGCTGGCCGCAGCGAGCGCGGCGCCGTTCCAGGGCAGTCCCAGCGCAGCGGCCCAGGCGCGCGTGGCCCGCGTCAGCGGCAGGCTGGCGAGGTCGAATTCGATGGCCACACGCGAGGCGCGCGCGATGTGCCCGAGGTCTTGAGCGAGACCGTCGCTCACGTCGAGGCAGGCGCTCACGAGCCCCGACTGACGCAGCCGCTGGCCGAGAGCCACGCGGGCGCGGGGCCGGCAGAGCGCGCGCCACGGCGATACCGTGGGCGGGGATGGCCTTTCGCCGCGCTCGAGGCGGGCGAGGGCCACGGCCACGTCGCCGAGGGTTCCCGCAACGAAGACCGCGTCGCCCGGAGCGGCCGTGGATCGTTGCAGCCCCATGCCTGGCGGGGCCAAACCGAGCATCGTGATGGCGATGACGAGCGGCCCTGGGCTGCGGCTCAGGTCACCGCCGACGAGCAGGGCCCCAGCCCGCCGCGCCGGAGTGCACATGGACCGGACGAGCGCTGCCACCCGCTCGCCGGAGAATCCCGCCGGCACACCGAGCCCGAGGAGCCAGGCCGCCGGCGTGCCCCCCATCGCCGCGATGTCGCTGAGGTTGCTGACGATGGCGCGCACGCCCACGGAGCGGTCGTCCATCCAATCGAAGCGGAAGTGGATGCCCTCGACGAGCATGTCGGTCGTGACCAGCGTGTCCAGGCCGGGAGTGGACAGAACGGCACAGTCGTCGCCAATGCCGACGCGCACAGGGCTCGTGGCCAACGGCCTCCCCGCCAGGCGCTTCAGCCGCTCGATCAGGGCGAACTCGCCGGGCAGCGCCGCGGTAAGGGACCGGGGGCCGCGCGCGCTCACGGCGTGCCCCGTCGGGGGGCGGCGGCGGCCGGCACCGCGCCGAGCGGCCGGATGCGCTCGCCCTCGACCGTGAGCACGGTCAGGGCGCGCTCGACACCACCATCCGGACGGCAGGCGAGCGGTCCGGCGATAAGGCCGCCCGCGGCACACTGCTTGGCCAGCGCCCCGCGCAGCGCGGCTCGGTCACGCGGCCGGGCCTCGCGCAGGACCCGTGTGAGCCAGACAGCACCGTCGAACACCTGCGCCTCAAACGCCGAGGGGGAACGGCCGAGATGCTGCTGCAGCGCATCCGTTGCCGGCTGGATGCGCGGATCGGCGCCGGAGTCGGCCCATGGCGCGAGGAAGACGGAGTTTTCGGTGAGCCCTTCGGCGCGATCGACGACGCGTGGATGGTTCCAGGCGCTGGTGCCGAGCACCTGCACACCCTTCGCGAGCCGGGCCGAGGTACGCAATGGCACGCGGTAGTACTTGAGCAGCGGCAGGAAACGCTGCGCCATGAGCGGCTGGTCGGCCACGAGCAGGGCGTCGAAGTCTGGCGTCGGCGGCCGTTCTGTCGGTCGCGAGAGGCCGAGCAGCGCCGAGACGGTGGCCGTCAGGTCCTTCTCATCCGGTCCGTATTCCTGCGCGGCCCGGACTTCGCCGCCGAGCCGGACGAATTCGTCCCAGAATGCGGCCGCGTACTCGCTGCCATACGGGGAACGGGGAAAGAGCAACGCCGCCCGGGAGAGTTGGAGACGCTGGCGGGCCGTACGGGCCAGGGCGCGTGCCTCGGCCGCCTTCGTTGCGAACACCGTGAAAACATGCGGCCGCTCGCTGTCGAGGCCGTCGGCGCCCGAAAGCGGCAACAGAACGACGCCCAGGCGCTCGGCCAGTTCGGCGGCTGCGGTGGACTCCTTGTAGCCCACGGGGCCGAGCACGGCCATGACGCCCTGCTCGGCAGCGAGGCGCAGTAGCCCCTCGGCCGCCCCGGACGGCGTGCCCGTCGTGTCAGCCACGTGCAGCGCGAGTCCACTCGGCGTCCCATCGGCGAGCGCGAGCCGCAAGGGCCGCAGCGCCGCTTCGCCCACGTTGCGGAAACGGCCGCTGAGCGGCAGCAGGGCACCCACTGCGCCGGGCGTGGCCCGCTGCTGTGCCGTAAGCAGTCGCCTCAGGGTTTGCAGGGCGCTCGCCGCGTCGCCGGCGGGGGCGCGCTCTGCAAAGGCGTCCAGCAGGCGCAGCGCCGCGCCGGGATCGCCCGCCGCCTGCAACTGCTCGGCGCGGACGAGAAGCACGAAAGCGCCCCAGGGGGTGGCTGGGTCAGTCTCGGGGCGCTTTCCGGGGGCGAGGGCCGCGAACGTCTCGGCGGGCAGCTCGCGGCGAAGCAGGGCCTCGAACCGGGGCCGCGCCTCGGCGAGCGGCTGCTGCACACCATGGGCGAAGGCTGCGGCGGCCGCCTCGAAGCGGCCGGCGCCGAACAGGGACAGGGCGAGAGCGTCGCGCGCCGGCCCGGCAGGAAGAGAATGTTGGACGGCGCTCAGCGCGGCCACGGCGGCGTCGTAGCGGCGCTCCGCCAACCTGACGCGGCCAAGCAGCCACTGTCGCTCGGGCCCGTGGGCCGGCGTGCGCGGCACGAAGTCGTCGAGAAGGACTCCGGCCGCCCCGGGGTCGCCTCGGCGCAGCGAGGCCTCGGCCTCGTCGAGCCGCGCGCGCTCGCCGGCCACGGTTCCCGGGAAGCGTTTCATGAGATCGGCCCGCAGTGCCGACGCGTGTGCGGCGTCGCCCGCGCTGTCCGCCGCCGTTGCAGCGTGTAGCAGTTGCGCGGCGGTCTGCTCCGAGGCCGGACCAGTGGGTTCGATAGCCGGCTGAGCCGTGTCCGCAGCCGGGGGAGGCGCCGCCACGCCAACGGCGACACGGAGAAGCAGGGGGACCGTGAGACAGAGCGTCGCGATGTTTCTCATGACCGTGGTGGCTCTTGGGATGCGCGCAGCCGACGCAGAGCCTCGATGTAGGCCAGACGTCGGGGATACGCCGCAGTAGACAGGGTCTGCTCGAGTTCTGCCAGGCGGGCGAGATCGGGCTCGTTGCCGGGCGCGGGCAGTTCCAGCGTGACGTGCACGAGGAGGTCGCCCGCTTGGCCGCGGGCATCGCGCAGGCCCAGCCCGGCAAGCCGCAGCGTAGTCTGGGGGGCGCGCAGGGCGGCGAAGGCCAGCGACTGAACGCCCTGTAGCGTGGGGATTTCGACCGTGCCGCCGCGCAGCGCGTCGGCGAGCGAAACGGGCACCGTCACCTCGAGTTGCCGGCCGGTGCGCTTGAGCAGTGGGTGTTCGAGCACCTGGACGTCGACCAGCAGGTCGCCGCGCCCCACCGCGCGCTCCGCGCCGGCGCCGTGCCCGCGAAGGCGCAGGCGCTTGCCCGGCGGGCAGTTCGGCGGTACGCGCACGTCGACGCTCTCGGGGACCGCTACACGCCCGGCGCCGGCACATGCGGGGCACAGCTGCGGGTGGACGACACCGCGCCCGAGGCAGAACGGGCATTCGCCCGAGCGCCCGGCCGGGGACGTGGGCACGCCCGGCCGCGCGACGCACACGTGACAGGCCATGGGCATCTGCCCCGGCGCGCTGCCGCTCCCCGCGCATGGCTCGCAGGGCCGCGGGATGTCGACCTGCATGCGGAACACGCCCCCCGCCGCCGCTTGTTCGAGCGTGAGAACGAGGTTGCAGCGCAGGTCGGGGCCCCGAGCCGGGGCCGCGCCACGGCTTGCCCGTTCGAGCACGCGGTCGAGGAGGCTTTCGACGAGGGCCTCCATGCGCACCGTGAGGCCGCGGCGCGGATGCTGCCGGTGAGCCCGATCGTACGCGGCACGGCTCACGGGGTCGCTCAGCAGATCGTGCGCGTCGACCAGCAGTTGGAAACGCCGCACTGCCGTGGGGCCGCTGCCGCAGCGATCGGGGTGGTAGACGGCAGCCAGGCGCCGAAAGGCCGCGCGGATTTCGGCTCCGCTGGCGATCGGCGGAACGCCGAGCAATGCGTAGGGCGTCACGGACAAACGAACGGCCCTCCCGAGAGCCATCGGCCGCTAGAGCAGAGGCTTCTCCGCGGCGGCGTTCGCGCTTGCCTCGCCGTAGCCGTAGCGATGCCGGTAGTAGCCGTGGTAGCCGTAGCCGCGCCGCTCGAAATCGAGTCCATTGAGCACGGCCCCGAGCAGCCGGGCGCCGCCCCGTTCGAGTTCGCGCCGCGCCTGCGCCAGGCCTTGGCGTGCCGTCTCGTCGTGGCGGGCGACGAGTACGACCCCATCGGCCTGCGAAGCGATGACGACGGCGTCGGACACCGGCAATACCGGCGGGCTGTCGAAGACGGCGACGTCGAACTTCTGCCGCAGCTCTTCGAGGAGATCGCGGAAGCGCGCCGTGTGCAACAGTTCGGTCGGGTTCGGCGGTTCGGCCCCGCGCGGCAGCAGAAACAGGTTGGGAACCTCCGTCGGCTGCACGAGGTCGTCGACCGAGACGTTGCCAATGAGGTAGTTGCTCACCCCCTTGTCGGAGCGCAGACCGAGGGCGCGATGGAGGCGTGGCCGGCGCAGGTCGGTGTCGACGAGCAGCGTTCGGGCACCGCCCTGAGCCATGGCGATGGCCAGGTTGATGGAGACAGCCGTCTTGCCCTCGCGGGCCTGGGGGCTCGTGACCATGAGATTGCGCAACGGCCGGTCGGGAGACGTGAACAGCAGGTTCGTACGGATCGTACGCACGCTCTCGGCCGCCGTCGAGCGCGGGCGGTAGTGGACGAACAGGTCGGGCAGCCGGATGGGGGGCTGGTCCTTGGCACGCTCCCCCCGGCGCGATTCACGCATGAGCGGTACCGCGCCGAGGTACGTGAGCCCGCACAGTCTTTCGATATCGTCGGAATTGCGCACCGCGTTGTCGAGAAACTCCCGCAGGAGTGCCAGGCCCACGCCGCCGAGCAGGCCGAAAAGCACCGCGATGAGGGCGTTCATGCGCACGTTGGGACGGGCGGGCACGGTTGGCAAAGCCGCGAGCTCGTACACGCGCACGTTGTTGGTCTCCGACTGGGCACTCAGCTGCGTCTCGGTCTGGCGATTCTTGACCCGGTCGTAGAACTTGCGCGTCTCGGCCACCCGCTGCTGGATGGGCTCATAGTTGATGCGTATGCGGTTGAGGGCGTCTTCCTGCTGCTTCGCCTCCTCGATGGCGGCTTCGAGGGACGACTCGAGTTCGGCGACCTCACGGTGCTGCCCCTCTACGGCCTGGATGAGCCCGCGGATTTCCTTCTTGAGGTTGGTCGTGAGCTGCCGCGTTTGATTGCGCACCGCCACCACCTTGGGATGTCGATCGAGATAGGTCGTGAGGAGGTCGGATAGGGCATCGCGCTTCTCGATGAGTTTGCGCTTCATCTCCATGACGAGTGGGCTCTGGAGAATGTCGGCGTAGGCCACGTCGAAGGGGTCTTCCGTGGCGTCGAACTTGCGCATTTGCCGAAGTTTCGCCTGCAGCTCGGCCCTTCGGATGGTGACTTCGTCGAGACGGTTGCGCAGGGTTTGCAGCCGGCTGTCGATGGCACGCTTCTGGTTCTCGAATGTCCCGATGTTGTTGTCTCGCTCGAAAGCGTAGAGGTCCTCCTCGGCCTCGCGTTTGCGTTCGCCGAGTTGCTGAACCATCCGGAAAAGGTCGCGCTGCGCATCGAGCACGATGCGCTTCTTCATGTCGAGGTTGTATTGGGTGTATTCGCGGGCGACGGCGTTGGCGATGTCCTGGGCCAGCGTCCGGTCAGGGTCCTCGACGTGGATCTCGACAACCCACGAGTCCTTCAGGGGCTGCACCTCGATTTTCCCCATGAGTTTCCTCACGGGGTCGCCGGCGTCGCCGGACTTGTCATCGTCCTTGCGGCCCATGAAGGCATCGTTGGCCCGCAGTTGCAGCGCCTCCACGACGCGCTCGGCCACTTCGGCGCCCCCGATGATGTCGCACTGGGTCTTGAAGTACTCCTTGCGAGTCCAGTAGCCGCTGGTGCCGAGTTCGATGACTTCCTTGACGCCCGAAAGCACGCGCGGCGGGGTGTCGGCAATGAGCACCTTGGACACGGCCCGGTAGATGGGCACCTGGCGCAAGTGGAAGAGCACCATCCCGCCAAGCGCAAGGGCGAGCACGAGCAGCACATTCCACTTGCGTTTGAGCAGGATACGCAGGTAGTGCTTGAGCCGCTCGCTCGTGTCGAGCGACGTGCCATCGTCCTGCTGCAAGGGTTCGGTCATTGCCTTCGCCAAGCGGCTCGCCGCAGGCCCGAGCCGAAGCGCATGGTAGCAGCCGCCACGGGGGGTGTCATGCGCATGGCTGGGCGCTTTGCCGGGGCATCAGAGGATGGTCTCCGGCACGAACACGATGTCGCCCGGCCGGAGCACGAAGTTCGGTGCGAGCCCCTCGCTGATCTTGTCTACCGGCACCGGGATGCGCTGTTCGAGCCCATTGTCGACGCGCGTCACGATGGTGAAGTTCTTGTTTGCAACGGGACGAAACCCCCCAGCGAGGGTCACGGCCTGAACGATGCTCATCTGTTCCTGGTAGGGGAAGGTGCCAGGTCGGTTGACTTGGCCCAGCACGTAGATGCGCTTGCTGCGGTATTCCTTGACGAGCACCGTAACCTGTGGCTCGCGGAGGAAGCCTTCGCGCAGTCGACCGCTTAGAACCTCGGCCACGGCCTGCGGCGTCAGGCCCTCGACGTGCACGTCATCGAGGAACGGAAAGCGGATCTCGCCTTTTGGGGACACCTGGTAGCTGCCCGTCAAGTCGGGCTCCCCGTAGACCCGCACATCGAAAACGTCGCCCGGACCGAGGGTGGCGGCCTGTTCCATCTGCTCGCGCAAATTCGCCGGAATGCGCGTGTAGGCCGTGGGTGTCGAGCAGGCGCCTGCCACCACCAGCAACCACAGGGCCAAGCGTTGCCAGGAACGGGCCATCGGGGCGCTCAGTATCGCGCCGTGACGGCGACCGACAGAATGTGGCGGAGAAAGTCGACGCGGTCGACGACCGTGCCGTCGAATTGGCGCAGTTCGAAATCGGACGAGCGCCCTTCGAGTTGGTACGCGAGGGTCACCCCCAAAAAGCGCCACGCGTCGAACTCGACTTGAAGGGTCGTATCGAAGCCGTGGTCGACGCGCTCGCTCGGCCGCGGCACGATATCGTCGCCATTGCCCGCCACATGATCGACACCCGCCGTGCGGAAGTCGAACGGGGCGAAGGCGTAGTGGTGGTAGCCCACGCGGGCCCGCAGGTCGAGCCAACGCACGGGGCGCCACTGCACGCCGAAGAACGGGTTGTCGTCGGTGTAGTAGTTGGCGTAATAGCTGTCGAACACCGTCCGTTCGTAGCCAAGTTGCAGCAGCGCTTTCGCGGCGAAGCGATAGGCCGCGCGCACTGAGGCCAGCACGGTGTTGGCACTCGGTCCGCTTTCGTGGAAGGTGCCGCCGTAGCCCAGTTTGGCGAGCAGCGTGAAGCTGGGCGTGATGTTGCCCTCAATGCCGGCGTAGACCCTGAGCGGTTGGGAGTTGATGTTGACGTTGGCGTCGACGCCCGGTGTGCCGGACCCGTAGTTGGGGTGGGCGTAGACGAGATGGAACCAGCTGCCGTCGATGACGAGCGACGTTTTGGGGAAGAACCTCCAGCGGAAGCCCGCGTCGACCTCGTGGTAGGAGCCATCGCCGGCGGACCACTGGTCGTAGCGGTCGAAGGCGTAGGCATAGCCGACCGTGAAATCGAGCGCACCCCCGCCGGGATGAACGCCGACCGCTGCTCCGGCTCGATTGAAATTGCGGTTGTAGTTCTTCGACGACGCGTACGTGCGCGTTTCGAGGGCGCGGCGAAACTGGTCGAACAACTGTATGGTCACCGGGCCGCGGGGCAGGATATCGACCGCGAACCCCAACCGCGCTCCGACGTTGCGTTGCTCTTCGGCGGCCTCGGCCGCTGGGTCGTCGCCGGTGCCGAAGTAGAAGCGGGCGTCGGCCTCGGCGTCGAGTACGAGCCGCAGCCGGTTGTACTGCGGATTGGCGATGAGCAGCCCGGGCCGCACGCGCAGCAGCACGGCATCGAGCGCGGCTTCGCCTTCGCTCGCGCGAAACACGTTTGAATCCCAGCCTGTTTCGACCGTGAGTTTGGGCCAGAAGCGGAACTGACCGGCCCGGATGCCCCGATCGCGATCCCAGGAGGGAAGTTTCTCGGTGCGCGGTTGGGTGGCCCATTGGGCTAAGGCCTGGCTGGAGATCGCCAGGGCGACAAAACCCGCGAGAGCCGACAAGATGCGCTTCGGAGCGGTCACGCTAACCCTTTGACGGTTCGCGCGAAAAAAGGCTCGCGCGGACCCTGGCCGCACCCAGACAACCGGTGCAGGTGGAAACGACCTAGAAGTAAGGGCTTGCGGTACTCGGCACCACCAGGATGACTTCGGGCCCGCTCAACCACTCGTCGCCGTCCGGCTCATCGCCCGTATCGCCATCGACGCTGACTTCGACCCGGGGGCGGCCTTCGAACTCGCCGGTCATGTCGGGCTCGGAACAGCCGCTGACCTGCGAATCAAGTTCGAGAACCTTTTCGTGCGCGGTGGCGATTTTGACGAACTCGCGTTCGGCAGCTTCGCTGTCACCCTGCGCGACGATTTCCTGGAACGTGACGTAGTTCTGCTCGGCGAGGCGCACGAGGCCCTTCATCGCAGTGAGCGCCACGTTGATGCAGCTCATCGCTGGAATGTCGGAACTCTGCCGCGCACGACCCAGTGTCTCGAAGCCGCGCTTCACGGCGCCGCGCATCTCGCCCAGTTTGGATTCGGCTTGCTTGGCCATCTCGGCAACCGTCAGGCCGACGGCGCCGGTTCGCAGCGAATGAACCGCCGCCGGGCCGCCGCCAGGCTGGGCCAAGGCCATGCGCTCGTCAGAGGCCACCTGCGGCGCAAGCGCTGCGAGAGCAACGAGAAGCACGCGGTGTCGGAGCGAACTGATCATCGGGAACTGACCTCGGTTGATTCCGTGTTGACGGACCCAAACGCGAGCAAAGGATAGCGGGCGGAACCCGTGGAGTCAACGACGTGTTACCAGGCAGCCTGCCGCGGCCGGCCGCAGCGGGGTGGCCCGGGCTCATCCACGCGATAGGATGAATGGATACGTGAACCGGGCGCTGCCCTTCTCGGGCGGCTGGAATCGCCACGTTCGCACCTTGCTGAGGATGCACTCGCCGATCGATGCCACGCCGGTCGTGTCGGTGATTACCGCGATCTCCGTGATGCGGCCTGCTGCGCCGATGGTGAACTGAATGGTCACCTTCCCCTGCACTTCGGGGTGCACCTTCAGGGCACGCTCATAGCAGTACCGGATAGCGCCCTGCCGGCGACGGAAGACGCCCGTGACGCCGGCCTTGTCGGCCGGGCTGCCGGACCCACCGGATACCTCGCCGTGAATGCGCAGCTTCACCTTGACTTCGGCCTTCTCCTCGGCGACCTCGACCTTGCCGGTTTCGATGCGACCGGTGTAGCGTTCGTTTTCGAGTTTGACGTAGCGACTGCCGCCGGCGCCATCGGCCTCGGCGAGTTTGGGGCCGCCGCGATAGCGGCCCTCGCCGTCGAGCGCGGCGACGGCCACGCCGCCGCTACCTTCCCAAGCGTCGCTCAGTTTCTTGGCGGTGGCCCCGTCTTTCAGCGTGTTGGCGTAGCCGCCCTCGCCGCCGGGCCCTCGGGACACCAGGAAGCGCAATACCGTGGAGTTGCGCACGTGCGACACCTGGCGCTCGTACTTGCGGCGCGCGGCCTCCTCGGGCGACAGTTCCTTGCGCCCGGAGCCGGCGTCGGCGCTCGGGGGCAGGTCGACGTCTTCGCCGTCGCCGGCTGCATTGTCGTCTTCCCGCCAGGCCTCCTCGGCCGGGACCGCGCGGCCGTTGTCGAGCAGGTCTTTCGCCAAGTCGGCGCGGGCCTGCTTCTCTTCCTGGAACTCGACCTCGACCTGGAGTTTCTGCAACAGGCGCTGTCGCCCCCGCAAGTCGCCCCCGTCCAGGAACTGCCCGGTGACGCGCCACCAGTAGTCGAGCCCGCCGATGACGCCGAACAAGAGCAGCGTCAGTGCCCCGAGCAGCCCGGCATAGAACCAGTTCACCGCCTCGCTGATGCGCGGCCGCAGCTCGCGCGGCAGGGCCTCGGCCTCAGCCGCGGCGGCCGGAACGACCTGGAAGAGCAGCGTGAGGTCGCCAAGCACGATCTTGCCACGTGCCTGGGCCCCGAGTGGGTAGATGAAGTGGTTGGCGCGCGCCTGCGCGTGTCTCTGCGTGACGAGCGACTTCAGGTCGAGGATTTGCTCTCCCGCGGACACGCGGCCGTCCATGCCGCGAACGAAGCGCAGCAGGTGACGGCCGTTCTCGAATTCGAACAGCGTGAAGCTCGCCGGTAGGCGTGACGCGGGGATGACAAAGGTGTTGCGTGGCGTCTGGCCGATGGACACCGGTCCCGGCTTGCGGATGAGCCGTTCCTCGATGATGTGGCCGCCTTGCACGAGCCCAATGCGGAGGATTGTATTCTGGCTATCCTTGGCCATGCGCGCTGCCTCCCGCGGCGAAAACCGCACGCGGAACCGTGACGTCAAGCAGCATAGCTACCGGTTTGGGGTGCCGCATGCAAATCGGCCGCCACCAGGCCCAGGGGCTTCAACGTCTGTCGTACTTCACGACGGCGAAGCGAATGTCGCCGAGTTCGGCCATGCCGGCCGTGTGGACGATTTCGGCGATCATGCGGAAGGGAATGTCTTTGTCGGCGACGATCGTTGCGATGCCCTTGAACTCGCGCTGCAGCTCGAGGTTCTCGGCCTTGAGGCGCTTCACGGAAGCCTGGAGCGCCTTGTGAAGCGGCACGATGAGGAAGTTCTCGTCGTTGCCGTCTTCCTTGAAGGACTTGTCGACCTTGAACCGCATCTTCTGGAGCGCCTGAACCTCCTCGCGGCTGCAATCGGCGGGCAGGGGATCTGCGTCGCAGTGCGCGAGCCGCGCGAAGTCGGCCGTCTCGCACGCCTTGCCGCCGATCTCGCAGTCGATCTTCACCTTGGCCTCGCCGTCGACGAGCACGTGGTCCTTCGTTACCGTGATCGGCAACGAGTCGTCACCCGGCGAGAACTCCACGGTGGAACGGGCGAGTTTGAGCGAGTCGTCCTGCTTGACGTTGAGCGGATCGGACGTCATGGAGATGAGCAGGAAGACGAGCAGGATCGTCATCGCGTCCATGAGGGACGTGATGGTCAGCGGCATCTCGTCCATCCGCCGATGGAACTTCGCCTTGGCCTTGCGGAAGTCACGCTCGGCGTCGGCGCGAAGATCGGCCTCGGTCCGTTCGTAGCCTGCGGGGCTGGCGTCGCGCGCGCCCGCCTCCTGGCCCTGGCCCTCGCCGTTGAGTTCGCCTTCGACCGGCGGCTTTTCGTTGTCTGCCATCGGATGCCTCCAGGGATTGCCGGCCCGCCGAGCCGGCTACTCGGCCACCACGAAGACCACGTTCGGGAAAAGATACTCGGGCTCAAGGCAGACCTTGCGCTCGGGTCCCTTATACTTGCCACACGCGGCTTTGCCTGTCTGGTACGCCTCCATGGTTTCGAAGGGCCCCCCGACGAGCTTGAGCCGCGCAGTGTCGATAGTGCGCGCGATGACCTTCCAAGGGATGTGGAACTCGGCCCCGATGTTGAGCGTCTGCTCTTCGGGGAACTTCTTCTTCATTTCTTCCAGCCGGTTGTGGAGCCCGGGCCAGTCGTAGTCGGTCCAGTCTTCTCTGTGCTCCACGTCGGGCGGGAACGTGCGGAGGGGGATGGGTTTTTCCTCTTGGGTCATCATCTCCTCATCGTACTTGATGACGAAGCCCTTGTCGGAGATGAGCACCGTGAGGTTGACGGGCCGCTTCTGGTCTTCCTGGGTCGGCTTGGACTGACCGGTTCCCATTTTGGGAGCAGCGACCGCCTGGACCGTGATCTCGACGAAACTGAACATGAACACGAGCATGGGCACGAGGATGACCATGATCGACATGATCGGGATCAGGTCGGGGTCTTCGCGCGTCACCTCGAATGGCGGATGGAACTTGCGGGGCATGTCCGACCTCCCTTTCGGTGGCGATTCGGGACCGCCTCCTGGCTACTGGGCTCCGCCGGAACGGCCACGCGCGATGAGCAGGTTCGCGAGTTTCACGGAGTACTGGTCGATTTCGTCGATGATCTTCTTCGTGGTGTTGGCCAGGAACAGGTACGCCGCGATGCAGGGAACGGCGATGATGAGGCCGAACGCCGTGGTGTTCATGGCCAGCGAGATGGAGCGGCCAAGCGCTTCCTGGCGTTTGTCGGCGGACACCGTGGCCAACTGATCGAAGGCCTGGATCAGACCGATGATGGTCCCGAGCAGCCCGAGCAGCGTGGAGATGTTGGCAACGCCCTGGAGCGTGGCGGTGCGCTTGGAGATGGCCGGCACCACTTCGAGGGTGGCCTCTTCGATCGCGTTCTGGATTTCGGCCTCGCCCTTGTTGGCGCGGGTAAGCCCTGCCTTGATGACGCGGGCCAGCGCGGCCGACGGCGCGGCGTTGCAGAGTTTGATGGCGCGGTCGATGTTGTTGGCCATAACCAACTTCTGGATTTGGGCCATGAACGCGCTGGCGTTGATGTTGTACTTGAAGAACAAGAAGATGAACCGCTCGATGATGATCCCGATACCGATGACGGACGGCACGATGATCACGTACATCCAGATGCCGCCTTCGCTAAACGCCTTCGCGATCGTTTCCATGTTGCCTCCTCCTCGGAACCTTCCCGTGGCTTGCCCTTGGGCTGACTTCGGCCATCGGCCGATGACTGCGAACCGCGACCCGGCGCCGCGCGCCGGGCATACCCTCAAAAAATCGGCGATGTGACGGAGCGAACGACTTCGTCGACGAAGGACTTGCGCACGAAGAGCCCCTGGTAGCGGTGTTCGGCGCGCCCCAGGACGTAGAACACCTCAGGCTTCGTGACTTTGCCCTCGATCACCAGCGCCTCCAGCTCCTCGGCCTTGGGTACGGCCGGGGCGTTGCGCACCGCACGCCGCGCGTCGGGTTGCCCAGTGCCCCCGTTCGGCGGGGCTGGGGCCTGCGGCGGCTGCGGCGCCGCGAGGGTCGTGCCGGACAGCGCGAGAAGTACGAGCACCATGACGAAACGCAGAGCAGCCGTGAACATCCTACGCTCCTCGAACGGCCTACTTATCCGATCCGGCCGCGTTGTGCAATGCTTTTCACGCGGCGCCTCGCTGACAGGGCCCGCCGTCGGTCGGACTCCACCTTACATATCTGGGGCGGCGCACACACGTCGTGGCCGTCGAGTACCGCTTTCGCACGGAGCGCGGCCTGCCCGGTCCTGACAACGTTTCACAGGCGCCAAGCGTTCCCGGCCCGGTCGGACGTCGTGCGCGCGTCGCGCGCGGGGTGGCACCGCTAGTTGTCGCCTCTTTGTCGTGCGGCTCGGTGGACGCGCTTCTGGCCCCTGACCAAGCGCGGCCGAGGTTTCCCGGATGCCGGCTCGCCCCGGCGGCGGCAGGATGGCGCGCTCACGAGGGCCGTGAGCCCAAAGAAACCGCAGATCCTTTCGCCATCGTCGCGCGTCGAACAGGGTTGGGCCGACCGCCCGACGCAAATCGGCGGCTCTGACCAGCCGACGCTCTCGGCCCCGAACCCGGGCGGGTTCAGCAATTCCAGGGAGTTTTTGCAGCCTTGACAGGGTCCAGGCGAGCCGGTACGATTCGCGCAATTTTCCCGTCGGGCGGTTTGCGGACGGGGTTGTCCACGGGCTCGCGGCTGGGTCGAGGAGCGGAGAGAGCGTGAGATGAAAAAGGGTCACATCATAACGCTCGTGGGGGTTCTGTTTTTCCTCATCTCGGTGGGGGTCATCCCCTTCCGGGTGGTGACCGGTCCCCTGGAAGTGCAGGCGCTGCCGCCGCATCTCTGGGAGCACGAGATCCTCGAGGAAAGCATCACAGGCATCGAGGCGTGGCCGCTTCAGGTGGCCGCGGCGTTTGCTGGGCTGGCGGCGCTTGCCGCGCTGGCCGGTCTCTTCGTGCGACCGAAACGCCGGCTCGCGCAGGTCACCCTGCTCTTCGGTTTGGCGCAGTTGGGCCTGTCCATGTACGCCCTGGCCAAGCCTGCCTCGGTCCTCGGTCTTCCCGAGGAGGCCAGCGCAGTGCTCATCGGAGGCGTCTGGGAGAACCTGCTGCTGTTCGCGAGCCTGATGCTGTCCATGCTCGGGGGCGTCTGGGTGCTTGCGTCCCGCGTCGTCTTTAAGCCAGGCGACCGCCTGTGCCGCGTGGCGTTGCTATGGGACGGCGATGTCCTCAAGGAGCGCGTCGTCAACGAGCTGCGAGAGGTCACCGTCGGCGACGACCGGCGCGCCACCTTCCCCGTCCCGGCGAAAGTTGCCGGGCTGGGGGCACGCACCACGGTCCTGCGGCGGCAGGCCGAGGGCATCTTCCAGCTGCAGCTGCTGGCGGGGATGTCCGGGCGGCTCCATGTCAACGATGTGACGCACAAAGTCGAGGATTTCATTCGGCAGCAGGGCGGGGCTGCCGGTGCGGCCGTCACGCTTCAGACGGGCGACTGGTGCCTCATCAACCTTGGCAGTATGAGCCTCTACATCCAGGCCACGACCCCGCAGGAACGGCCGATCATCCTTGGCGCTTTCGAAACCCTCGACCTCAACATGGCCGGTACGACGCTGCTGGCTGCGGTTGCGCAGGTGGCCGTCATCCTCCTCGGCATCTTCATGTGGGAGCCCGAGATTCGTTTCGACAAGCTCCAAGAAGTGCGCAAGCTGATGAAAGTCGAATTCCAAGCCCGCGAGGAGCAGAAAGAAGAAGAGCTCCTCGACCTCGGCGAAGAAGACGACACAACCGGCAAGAAGGCCGAGGGCGAAGAGGGCAAGTTCGGCGACCCGGACGTCGACCCGGAGATCGAGAGCAAGGTCCCGAAGCGCGATGGCAAGATGGTCTCCAAGATCGACCCGAAGCAGGTCGGCCTCAACGACCTGCTCTCCACGAGCAAGCTCGGCGGGAAGGGCGCGATCTCCAACATCCTCGCCTCGAGTTCGTCCGGCTTCGCCAACAAGTTGGCGGTCGCCATGAGCGGTACCGGCGTTGAGTTCGTCATGGGGCACGGTTCGGGCGGTCTTGGCTTCCGCGGCACGGGCACCGGCGGTGGCGGTACGGGCGGCTACGGCCGTATCCACGGCCTTGGCCGCATCGATACCGGCGGTGGCGTGGGCATGAAGGGCAGCCTCGGCCGCAAGACGGCCGCGCGGGTCGGCAAGATCGACTTCGGCGGCGGCTCGTCCCAGGGCTTCTGTGAGAAGGGCGCCATCCAGCGCGTGGTGCGCATGCGGGCTGGCGCCATCCGGGCCTGCTACGAGCAGCAACTGCAAATCAAGCCGAACCTCGCCGGTAAGATCACCTGTCGCTGGACGATCGGGCTCGACGGCTCGGTCACTGCCGCCGCCATCACCCAGAGCACCCTCGGCAATGCGGCCGTCGAAAACTGCGTAATGCGTACCATCCGCCGCATGCGCTTCAAGAAACCCGAGGGCGGTATCTGCATCGTTCAGTGGCCGTTTGTTTTCAATCCGTCGTAAGACTGACTCCCCCCGCGAGGAACGCGCTCCATGGCCCCGGTCGTGTCTCGACCGGGGCCCGCGCTTTTCTCGCAGGGAAGCGGGCCTCACGAGGACCGCAAGCCCGCCCCGCGCGGGTCGCAGAAGGCCGAATTTTTGGCGATTTGCCAGCCTTGACAAGGTTTCGACGAGCCTATAGTATTGCGCCAATTTTTCCCGTCCGGCGGTTCGCCAACGGGGTTGGCAAGGGGTTCCCGGCTGGGTAGAGGAGCGGAGAGCGTCCATGGGATTCATCGCTGAAGCGTTCTCGGAAGGTGGGGCGATGATGTGGCCGATTCTGGCCACGTCGATTGTCGTGTGGGGCATCGCGATCGAACGCATCTACTTCTTGTTCTTCCGCGCGAGCGCCCCCACCGAGGCGTTCTTGCAGTCGCTCGAGAAGGTCATCCTCTCCGGCAACCTTGCCCGGGTCATCAAGGCGACCTCGACTCAGGATTTCCCGCTCGCCCGCATCATCCATGCCGGTCTCCTCAAGGTTCAGGCGGGTGAACAGGACGTCCAGGCGGCCATGGACGAAGCCGGTCTGCGCGAGCTGCCCAAGGTCGAGCGGCGCACCGCCTACCTCGCCATGCTCGGTAACGTCGCCATGTTGCTGGGTCTGCTCGGCACCATCGTCGGCATGATCATTTCCTTCGGCGCCGTTGCGAATGCCGGAGCCAGCGAAAAGGCGGCCGAACTCGCGCGCGGCATTTCCGAAGCCATGAACTGCACCGCGTTCGGGCTCGTCACGGCCATCCCCGCGCTGCTGCTGTACGCCATTTTGCAGGGCAAGACGCAGTCGCTCGTCGACTCCATCAACGGCGGCACCGTGCGCATCCTGAACTTCGTCCTCGCGCACCGCTCGACGCTGTTGAAGTCCCGCGACGGCTCGGCGGCAGGGGCGGCGGAACTGGACTGAAAGCGGCGCGGCCCCTGGTCCCGACATTCTCGGGCGGGCAGGTAGGCGCGGGAGGCAGCCATGGCCGGCGGCGGTACGCCAGCACCAAGTTCCTCGGGTGGCAAGAAATCCGTTGACTTCACGGTCAACCTCGTTCCGACCATCGATCTGTTGTCGGTGCTCGTCGCGTTCCTGCTCATCACGGCGGTCTGGACGCAGCTCGCCCGCATCAACACCGACGAGGTGATGCAGAAAACCGCGGACCGGCCGAAGCAGCAGCAACAGCAGGAGCGGCGCGACCTCAAGATCCTGGTTGGGATCGATGGCGTGATGCTGCGGTACACCGGCGAGGAGCCGACTAAGGTCGACGCCGGCGCCGACCTGCTGAAGCGCTTCCGCCAGACCGTTGAGGTTTTCAAGAAGCGCGCCTCCGAAGACCAGAAGGTCCTGCTTTCAGCCGAGGACGGGGTGTCATACCACCTGCTCATTGAGGTGATGGACGTTTGCCTTGACTTGGGTCTCAAGGCCCTCGCCGTTGGCGACCCCAGTTCGTTTGAAGGGTAATGGGGAACAGCGATGCCCATCAAGAAGCCGGACAAGCGTTTGGGCAAATCGATCAAGGTGAAGTTCGCCAAGCGCGGCGCCCACGGCAAGGCCTCGCCCATCGCCGACCTGAACGTCACCCCGATGGTCGACATGCTGACCATGCTCGTCATTTTCCTCCTCATGACGTTCTCGGCGACGGGCGAAATTCTCTTCATCTCGAAGGACATCGTCCTGCCCCAGGCCTACAACTCAGCCGAGCTCGAACGGGCGCCGGTGGTGGCCGTGTCGGCCAAGGCGCTTGCCTTTGAGGGCGAGTTCGTCATGAACACGGCCGATATCAACGAGCGGTACTTCCAGGACTGGAACCTCCCGCCGCTCAAGGAACGGCTCGAGAACGCCCGGAAGGCCTGGAAGGCCGACAACCCCGACAAGCCGTTTGACGGTCAGGTCATCATCCAGTCCGATAGCAATGTGCCTTTCTCGGTCATCAAGATGATCATGTTCACTTGCGCTCAGGCCAGCTATGTAGGCGTCAACTTCGCCGTCCAGAAGTCGGGCGCTGCTGCCGGCATCTAGGCTCGTTCTTCCTTCCTCCGCCGACGCAAGTGGTTCGAATCTTGGCATTTCCCCTCCGCGGTCGTCTTGGCTTCATCCGCATGCTGATCTTCAGCGGTGCGGTCATCGCCTTTAGCGTCTACATGGTCTGGTACCAACGGGCCAACGTCCGAGCACTCTACGAGCCCAAGTTCCTGGCGATGCGCGTTGGGGGGGTGCCGGTGCCCGAGCGGCCGGGCAAGCCCATTGAGGTGATGGCCGACCTGCCGGTCGACATCAGTTGTGAGGTCGTCAAATCGCCCGACAAGAACGCGCGCGCGACCTTCCGCGTGATTGGCCCCGGGGTCGCCGACGAACGCGATCAGTGCGACCGTAGCGTCGTGTTTCCGGGGCCACCCGGAACTCGCCACAAGGTCGTGCTGGAGTACTTGCTCGCTCCACCCGGCGTGGCCAAGGGGGTCATCGACCGCAAAGAGGCCGACGTCGTTGTCGTCCCGGTTCGACAGTTCTTCCGAATCCGGGCGCTTGCAACAGCCAAGGGCGAGCTCATCACCACGCATACGGTGCCCCAGGCCGTCATCCCCTATGCCGAGGCCGCTCTCGACGTCGAGGCCCCCGACGACCTCTCGGTGCTCTTCTTCGTGCGCAAGGTCGGCAGCGCGCGGCCGATCCTCCAGGTCGTTGTGCCGCCAGAGGCGCCGGCCGCGTGGCGGGTCAACCTCGCGCCCTTGAAGCGCTTTCGCAGCCCCGGGGGCCGCATTGTCG
Source organism: uncultured Myxococcales bacterium (assembly GCA_964422715.1). Classification (GTDB taxonomy): domain Bacteria; phylum Myxococcota_A; class UBA9042; order PWKZ01; family CAYRCM01; genus CAYRCM01. Next base: position 113,957 of record CAYRCM010000002.1, read on the forward strand.
GCTACGCCGCTTGGCCTGGCGGCGTCGAGCCCGGAGGTAGCCAGCTTCCCGACCCCATCCAGATTGGCAACGATTCCGAACTGCGTCAGGCTTTTGAGGTCTTCGCTGGGCTGTTTCGCAAGGCCGACGTCGAACGCGTCCGCAAGACCTGCCTTACCTTCCGCCACCAGGAGGGGGGTCGCGTCGTCTTCGACGTTCAGGACGTAACCATCGACACCATCCGCCAACTCGCCCACCAGGGCTGGCTGACCCCACCGCTTGTAGTCGTTCGGTCGAACGAAGCGCCCAGCGAGACGGGCTTCGCTTGGTCGGCCCGATAGACCGGCTACGTCCCTCTGGCTCGGTCATCTCACGCGCAGCACACTGCCCGCCCTGGCCGCCCGCGCCTCGGGGCGTTGCTCTCGACGGCCCAACTCGGGCACGCGGTATCGCCCGCGTTCCCAACGGCGGCCGCACGCCCTGAGCTTCGCGCGATCCCACGCAGCGACCGTCGTCGTACGAGGGCACTCGCCGCTTGATTGCGGCCGCACGCTTTCGGCCTCTTGGGTTGCACGGAAGCCGTCGCGACTCGGCGACGCCGCTACGGTTCGGCGGGCGGTGTGGGTTCGGCCGGCGGTGTGGGTTCGGCGGGCGGTGGGGGCTCGGCGGGCGGTGCGGGCTCGGCAGCCGGTGCGGGTTCGGCAGGCGGTGCCGGTTCGGCCGCGGGTGCCGGCTCGGCAGCCGGTGGCGGTTCGGCCGGCGGTGCCGGTTCGGCCGCGGGTGCCGCCTCGGCAGGCGCCGCCGGCTCGGCCGCGGGTGTCGCTTCGCTGGCGGGTGCCGGCTCGGCAGAGGGGGCGTCGCCCTCGCCTGGGTCGGGCGGTGCGCCCCGGGTGTCCGGGCCGTCTACCGTGGGATCCTCGTCGGGCTTGGCCTCAGGTGGCGGCGCGGCCTTCAGCGCGTCTTGCTGGCTCTGCCGAATGTCGGCCATGATCTTGCCGGCTTCGGCGATGTACTTGTCGACGGGGTCGTCGCGCGAGAGCGCAGGTCCCAGTTGCGTCTTGTAGCGGTTGAAGTACTCGATGGCGCGGTCGTAGCGGCGCAGTTCGTCGAGCCCTTCGACGGGGTTCTCGAAGTACAGGATGCCAAGGTTGTAAAGGGCCTCGGCCGATGTCGGGTCGAGCTGGAGGGCCCGCGAGTAGGCCAGTTCGGCCTCCTTGAAGCGCTGCAGGCCTCGGTAGGCGTTGCCGGCGTTGAGGTGCGCGGCCGTGAAATTGGGGGCCAGTGCGATGGCCCGTTGGAGCGCGTCGACGGCGCCCTGGCTATCGCCGAGCAGATGGTAGAGCGCGCCGAGCGTGTTGTAGACCTCGGGCACGTCGGTGCCGAGGCTCGATGCCCGCTGCAGCCAACCCAGGGCCGCCTTGTTGTCGCCGCGCAGCAGCGCCAGACGGGCAAGCAAGAGGCAAGCCGTCGGTGTGGGGCGGATGTCGAGCGTGTTCTCGAGCACGAAGCGCGCCAGCTCGTACTGGCGCAACTGCACGTACGCGCGAGCCAGGTTGAGCATGACGGCCACGTTGGTCTCGTCGCGTTTGAGGAGGTCGCCGGCCTCGGAGACCACCTGCTGGGCGCGACCCTGCGCGATGAAAACGCGGTGACGCAGCACGGCGAGTTCGAGACTGTCGGTCAGGGCCGGCTGGCGCTCCAGAAATGCGGCGGCGACGTCGGCCTCGCCCCGCGCCAGAGCCAGGTCGATGGTGAGCCGGATAGCGTTGAGGTGGCGTGGGTCGGCCTGCAAACAGCGCGCCGCTGCTTCGCGAGCGCCGGCGACGTCGCCTTTGCGTGCCCGCACGAGCGCCAGCAGGTACTGCGCGCCGGCGTCATCGGGGCGCAGGGTGGTGGCCTCGACAAGTTTGCGTTCGGCATCGTCGAGCTGTCCGGCAGCCAGCGCGTTTTGAGCGTCGGTGTGCGCGACAGCGGCAGCCGCGCCGGGATCGAAGGGCGCGGGCTGAGCCGGCGCGGCCGCCGCGGCAGCGTCGGGACGAGCAACCTCGGCGGAGGCTTCGCCACGGGGCGCGGCCACGCGGCCCGGAGCACAGCCGCCCGGCGCCACCGCGTGCAGCGCAGCGCTGAGAGAGAGAGCAATGATGGAGGCGCGGCGGGCGGTCATGGACATTTCCTTGGCATCACGGCACGGGGCCGGGGGCGGGCTCCCCGGCCGGGGCCGGCGCGGGCGGCCCCGCCTCGGAAGGCGAAGCCGCCCCCCCGTTGGCTCCGGCGGGCTCGGTGGCGTCGACCGGGATCTCGTCGGGAGACTCGATGACCGGCGACGCCAACGGGCCGTCGGCGTCGGGCGCCAGGAACGCATCGAAGGTCAGAACGGCCTTCTCTTCCTTGAACAACGGGTAGTCGTGCGGGCGGTACTTGTTGAGCTCTTCGAGCGTGCGCTTGACCCAGTCGTTGACGATCTTGAGGCGGCGCGCCTGTCGGATGGTCTCCTCGTAGCGCTCGATGGCGACGTCTTCCCACTTGGCGCCCTGGTCTTCGAGCTCGGTCTGGTAGAGTTCGAGATCTTCTTCGCTCAGGTGCGGCGGCGGCGGCGCGCTGTAGAGGGCTTGGGCGAATTCCTGGTAGATCTTGCCGATCCGGTAGTAGCCCGCGAGCGTCCAATCGAAACTCTTGAACGGGAAGACGTCGATGTACGCCTTTTCGAGGCGGAACAGCATGTCCTGTTTCTCGCGAATCGCGCGCCCCATTTGCTGCAGCGAGCCGCGAATCTGGATGGCCTGGTAGCGACGGAACTCCATCTCGACGAGCTCGAACGTCGCTTTCGCCGGGAAGGCCGCGGCGGGCGTGTCGGGCTGGAGGCCGCGCGCGGTGAATTCGCGGAGCACCTGCTCATAGAGCGTTCGGGCGGAGCGCCAGTCTTGGCGCTGCTTGGCCGCGTCGGCCAGCCGCAGGTAGGCTTCGACGATGCGCGCCGACTGGGCCGGCGCAGCCCCGTAGGTCCGGATGAAGGTACGCAAGGATTCTTCGGCGCCGCTGCGGTCGTCGAGGTCGCTCAGGATGCCAACGAGCCGCCAGTGGACGTCGGGCGCATCGGCTTCGCCCGGGAAGCGTCGCAAGTAGTCGCGGAACAGCGCGGCGGCACGCTTGCGGTCGCCCGAGAATTCGACGAGTTCGGCAGACCGGTAGAGCGCGTACGGGGCCCGCTTGCTGGTGGCGAACCGGGTGGCGAGCGCCAAGTAGCCGGCCGAGGCGCGCTCGAAGTTGAAGAAGCGACGGTAGTTTTCGGACAGCCGGAACAGCGCGTCCTCGTGGAGGTCGGAGTTCTGGAAGCGCGGTTCGGTGACGATGCGGTCGAACAGGCGGGCAGCCGAGTCGTAGCGCTTGATCTGCTGGTAGGCGAGCGCCGCGTTGAACATTGCCCGGTCGGCATCGGCGAAATCGGGGTTCTGGTCGACGAGTGTCACGTAGGTCTCGGCCGCGGCGGCGTACTGCTTCTCGGCCAGCAGGTCTGTGGCCTTCTGGAACTGGGCCCCGACCTTGCGCATGCGGATCTGTTCGAGCAACTGCTCCCGCCCCTGGGCTTCGCCGATCTGCTGGGCATTGATGCGCTGAGCCCACACTTCAACGTTGTCCCAGTCGTTTTCTTCGCGGTAGCTGTTGATGATGTTGGCGGCGGAGTACGACGCGACGAGCTCGCTCGGATGCTGCTCGATGATGGCGCCGAAACGGACGCGCGCCTCATCGAAATGGCCGTAGCGGTAGTAGACGTCGGCGAGCTGATACTTGAGCGTCGGCACGAGGGCCGGATCGCGACCCTGTCCATAGCCGCCCTTCACGTAGCCGTCGGCGCAGGCCGCCCAGCGCAATAGCGGCGCCGGGATGGGCTCGGGCTGGCGCCGGTGGATCTGCCGGTCGGACTCGTCGGAGGCTTTCGGGGGCGCCGACGGCTGGTCGCGGCGGAAGGGGTCTTTCGGCAGGCCGCCGTTTTCGACGAGCGCCTGGATGTGCTTCTCGAGCGACTTGATGGCGCTGAACGCCGCCACATCGCGGTCGGCCGGCTTGACGCCGGGCATGTCACGCAGGCGTTCGTACTGGTCGGCCGCTTCGCTGAAGCGGTCGGTCCAGTAGAGGGCCTCGGCGTAGAGCAGGGTGAGTTCCTGGGTGTAGGGACTCTGCGGGTAGCGCCCGAGGTAAGCGCGGTAGCCATCGACCGCCGCCTCGTACTCGGCGCGGGCCTTGTCGAGCAGCGCCGCATCCTGCAGCGTGCGGGCCTGGGTCTTCCATTCCTGGGCCCTTAGATGGTGGCCCTGGGCGGCCTGGCGCAACGCCAGTTCGATGGCCCGGTCGGCCGCGGCCACGGCGCGTACGTCGTTTCGGTTCGCACGGTGCCAGACGCTGTCGGGGCCGAACAGGCGGGCCATGTCGACTCGCGCGTCGGCGCTGCATTTCTCTTCGCGCAGGATGTCGCAGATTTCGATGATGCGCGCCTGCCGCTCGGGAGCCGCCGCCTGCTCGGGACCGCGCCGCAGCAGATGGCGGTAGACCTCAACGGCTTCGAGGTACTTGGGCCGCTCGTGCATTTCGAACAGCGTGTTGGCGTACACGAGCAGAATGTCTTCTTCGAACGGCAGACCGGCGGAGAGGTAGCGGAACGCCCGCTCGACGCCCGCGCCGGGATCCTTGATGCCATCGCCGTCCCAGTCGTCTTCGGCAAGGCTGCGGGCGAGGTAGTCGACCGCTTCCTTGCGCAACTGGGCGCTGCGCTCGTCGCCGGTGGCAGGTTTGCGGTCGTAGTGGGCGATGAGTTCCTTGAATTGGGCGATGGCGTCGTCGTAGCGGTAGCCCTGGAAGTACGACCAGGCCAGCTTGTACATGGCGAGTTCGAAGAACCGGCTGTCTTTGAATCGCATGACTTGAGCGTAGGCCTCGCCGGCCTTGTCGAACTCACCGAGATCGAAGTGGATTTCGCCTACTCGAAGCCACGCCTCGGCGGCATACTCGCTCTGGGGGTAGCGTTGGACGAGGGCGTAGAGCGAATCGCGCGCCTCGACATCGAGCCCCGAGTTGAGCTGGCAATAGGCGAGCAGGTAGTGCGTGGCGTCGCCATAGCGGTAGTTCGGGAAGCGCTTCAGCAGGTCTTGATAGAGCGCGATGCTGCGCCCGTAGTCCTGGACGGGCGATTCGGGCAGCTCGGGGATCTTGCCGCGCTCGTAGAGTTGCCGCAGGTCTTCGAAGCGCCGCTCGGCCTCGTGGTATTCGACCTGCGCGTCCTCGTAGTAGAGTTCGGCCAGGCGGAACATGGCGTCGGGCGTGTTTTCGGGGTCGTTCGTGTACTTGCGCAGGAACTGCTCGTGGTAGGTGATGGCCTGGTCGCGGTCGCGTTTCTGGAGTTCGTCGAGGGTCTCGACCTGGCGATCGAAGGTCGCCTGGATGAAACGACGACGCGCGTCGACTTCGCGCCGAATGAGCTCGCGCAGTTCGCCACTGACCTGCCGCGCAGCCCACTCGAAACGCAACGCGGTCGCCAGGAAATGGGCCTGCTCGGCGGCGGCGGCGGGCCGTGCGGTGGCGGCCGCGTCGCCGGGGGATGGAGCGGGCACACTGGCGCCTTGCTGGGCCTGTGCCGAAGAGACAACCAGCAGCCAGAGCACCAGCCCGCCGAGCCACAGAGACCAAGGCTGCGGCGCACGAGGCCATTTGGCGCGCGACGGGTTTGTCACGGCCGGCCCTCCTCGCTCTGAGACCCGCCGCCGGCCGGCGCGACGGACTCCGCCGGCTCGGGGGGCAACGCCCTCAGGAGCGGAGAGTCTGCGTCGGCAGGGCCCGCGGGGACGGCCGCGGTCACCGCCTGGTATGAGGTTTCGAGCGCCTTCAGCCGGCTGTCGCGCTCGACGTTGAGCGCGCGGATCTGGTCGCTCTTGCTCTGCTTGCGTGCCCACGTGAGGTCGATGAGACCGAGGTCGGCGTCGAGCACGACGTCGGCTAGCCGACGGCGCACATTCTCGATGAGTTGCCCGCCGACTTCGCGGCCGAGGCGCACGGCCTCGGCTTCGTTGGCCGTGACGTGCTGGCGGGCCTGGTCGAGGGTGCGGGCGTGGCGCACGACGAGGTCGAGCGTCTCGCTGGCCTTGGCGGCAGCGCTGCGGTCGATGGCATCGGCCACCTGCCTCAAACTGCGGAGCGCCGTGTCGACTCGCGTGAAGAGTTGGAACAGCTCGGCCGCCAGCGCGGCGGAATCGGCGGGCAACGCGTCGAGCAAGCCGAGGTAGACGCGGCTTTCGGCGCGCTGGCTCGCCAGCAGTTGGCTGCGGGCCTGGGCCTCGCTGCGACCCGTGGGGTCGGCGGCTCCGACGGCGGTGGCCGCCTGCTCGATGGTCTCGGCGACGGCTGCGATGCGCTGCTGCAACGCTTCGATGCGTCCCCGCTCGGCCGTGAGCCGTTGGAGGAAGCGTTCTTCCTGCCCGCCGAGACCGGGCTCGCGTTCGTCGCCGTAGAGCGATGCCCGCACGAACCGTTCGAGGGCCAGCAGGCGGCTCGTCTCGAGTTTGAGCTGCGTTTCGACTTCGAAGGCCCGCTTGCGCTCGGCGGCAAGCCGGCCGCGGGCGTCGGCTGCGCGCTCGACGAGTTCGGGAGCCGTGCGCGGCTGCTTCAGGAAGTTCTCTTCGAGAGCGCGGCGCCGGGCGCGCACATCGTCGAAGGCGGCGCGCCCCTCGGCCGGAAGCACGGGAGCGAGCAGGATCGCCAGTTGATCGAGCGCCCGGCCATTGGCCGTGAGCAGGGCGCTTTCGAGTTCGACGGTGCGGTTCCAACCGTCGCGCAGGTTTTCGAAGAGGTCGATGCGGTTGGCCGCCGAGAGGGCAGCGCGGAGCCGGCGCGCGATGGCCAGACCTTCTTCGGCTTCGATCCGGGTGCGCGAGACCTCGGAGAACGTGGCGACGACGGAGCGCATCTCGTCGGAGGATTCGACCCACGCCGCGACACGCTCGCTGAGCAAGGCGGACATGCGGCCCGGCGCCTCGCCGCGGGCGAGCAACGAACGGAAATAGGCTTCAATGCTGTCGGGCCGGGCCGTGAACGCGTTGAGTTCGTTGCGCACCTGCGAGAAGCGGTCGACGACGCTCTGGTAGGCGTCGAGCGCCTCATCGTATTTCTCGAGGTAGATGCCGAGACGCCCGTGCAGTTCGGCAGCCTGCACGACGATCGTCTCGTCGTTGGCGTTGAGCATGAGCACCTGGAGCGTGTCGAGGGCACGGGCGAACTCGCGGGCATTGAGGTAGGCCCAGCTCATCTCGTAGAGACTGCGTTCGAACAGGGCGGAGTCGCGGGGGACGTCTTGGTAGGCGTCGACGGCCTTGAGCGTTTCGCCGAGTTCGTTGTAGAGCCGGCCGATGGCCATGTGGACGAGGTCGGCGAATTCGCGGTCGGCGGGCTCGGCGCCCGTTGGCGCGGGAATGGACTGGAAGAGTGCCAGCGCCTCGGCGAACCGGCCGTCGCGCGCCCGCAGCACCCCCCGGTGGTAGGAGGCGCGGCGCGAGAGGGGGCTTTCGGCCGGCACGGCGGCGAACGCCTGGTCGGCCTCGGCGAAACGGTTCTGCTGGAACAGCGCCTTGCCGAGCACGTAGGACAGTTCGGGCCCGCGGGAGGCTGGCGCCACCGCGGCGAGGCGTTGCACGAAGCGCTCCAGGTCTTGCGTGTCGTTGCGCCGCAATGCGATTTCGACGAGGTAGCGCAACGCTTCCTGGTACCACTGGGGGTTCGGCGGGTCGACGAGCCGCATCAGGTAGTGGCGCGCCGCGAGGTCGTTGTGGTCGTCGAAGAGCGCCCGGCCGAGCAGAAAAAGGGCCTCGGGGCGGTCGCCAAAGCCGCGATAGCGCGGATTCTCGACCACATCGAGGAAGAGCGCCGCGGCCTTGGCATAGGCGCCGTATTCGAGAAACACGCGGGCGTCGACAATGCGCTTCTCGGCGGCATAGACCAGCGTCTGCGCAATGGGGTTGGTGAAATCGCGGACGAGCGTCGCCACGCGGGTCTCGGTGGCCGCGACGTCGCGCTGGAGGCGAGACACGGCGCCAGGTACGCCGGGCTCAGCCGAACGCGCAGGCGCGCCGAGCAGCCCAAGGGCCAGAACGCACAAACCGACGGAACGAAGGACGTGCATCGTCACGGCGCAGCCTGTTGCTAGCGGGCCGAAGGACGGGAAGCGCCCGGGTTGGCCCCGGCCTTGCGCAGGCGTTCCTTGTCGTAGTCGAGCTGGGTCAGGACAAATTTCACCGAGGGGCGCTTGTGCAGGTCCATCGCCGCAGTGCCCTTCTTGTAGCCGACGACTTCGATCTGAGTGATGCGGCCCTTGGCGGCAAAGAAGTTGTAGTTGGACGAGACCTTGACGCGGTAGCGGTCGAGGTAGGTGAACACCGCGCCGCTGCCCCGATAGGTGAATTCGACGCTCAGCACATGGTTGCCCGGGACCAGATTGCCGTTGAAGATTTCGAAGCGGGTCTTCTCGTCAAGTTGACCGTCGCGGTTTTCCTGGACGTAGACTTGTTCGGTGTCGAGGAAATAGGCCACGCGCTCGAGGGTGAAAGCGCTGCCCATGTCGTTGTTGTGGATGATGACGGCCCGCGCTTCGGCGATGATGTTCTGGACGATTTCTTCTTGGAGGAGCAGCAGCCGTGTCTTGGCCTGGAAGACTTCTTCTTTGAGGCCGACGACCCGCTCTTCGAGTTCGCGCAACTGGAAGGGGTAGCTCGCGGCCCCGCCGGTGGGCTGCCCAAGGTCGGTGGGCGCCGGAGCGGCCGGGACGGACGCCGCCGAGGGCGGCACGGCAGCGGGCGTGGAGACCACGGGGGCGGCCACGGGCGGAGCCGCGGGTTGGGCGCGAAGCGACGCGCTGCCCAACACGACGGCCGTCAACAGAAACCCCAAGCGGGTGAACCGTTTGAACGACATGGTGCCTCGCATCGATTGACCGCCGAGAACCGGCAGCCGCGGGGGAGGACCCCAAAAAACAACGCTCACTTCTAGCAAAACGACCCTGCCTTGTCAAACCCGCCAGACCGACGGAAGCGCATTGCCTAAGAGGGGTTGCGATGCATCGGCGGAGATCTGCGGGCCCTAGGATTGCGGGTCGTCGAAGAGACCGTCGGAATCGGCGTCGGGCTCGGCGGCAGGCAGCGGGCGGTGGCTGGCCACCGCCTGCCCGAGCAGCCGAGCGAGCCCATCGAGGCCCTGCCCCGTAAGGCCCGAGACCGCGACGAACGGCAGTCCGTGAGCGCCCGCCCATGCGGCGCAGCGCTGGACGGTGTCGTCGCCAGCGGGGACGAGGTCGCTTTTGGTGAGCACGAACACGCGCGGCCGCAATGCGAGTTCAGGGTCGTAGGCGCGCAGCTCGGCCGTGACCTGCTCGACGGCCAGGACCGGGTCGGTATCGTCGACCGCGGCTGCGATGTGGGCCAGGACCGCTGTTCGCGAAACGTGCCGCAGGAACTGAAGCCCGAGGCCGGTGCCGCAGTGCGCCCCGGGCAAGAGCCCGGGCACGTCGGCGACCACAAAGGGGCGCTCGCCGTCGTCGACGACCCCCAGGTTGGGGGCCAGCGTCGTGAACGGGTAGTCGGCGACCTTGGCCTTGGAGGCGCTGAGCCCGCGGATGAGGGTGGACTTGCCGGCGTTGGGCAACCCGATGAGACCGACATCGGCCATGAGGCGCAGCTCGAGCCGCAGCCGGCGGCATTCGCCCGGTTCGCCGGGCTTGGCGAAATCGGGGGCCTGCCGACTGGGCGTGGCAAACGCGGCATTGCCCCGGCCACCGCGACCGCCCCGCGCCGCGACGAAGCGAGACGCGTCGCGGTCGAGATCGGCGAGCAGTTCGGCGCCCTCCGCGTCGTAGATGAGCGTGCCTACAGGGACCGAAATGACACAGTCGCCGCCGTCGCGGCCCTTGCTGTAGTTGGAGCTGCCCCCGCGCCCACGGGCGGCCGCGAAGCGCCGGCGGTGCCGGAAGTGTTGGAGCGATTGGAGCCGGGTGGTGGCTTCGATGAGCACGTCACCGCCGCGTCCGCCATCGCCGCCGTCGGGTCCCCCGTGCGGGTTGTAGCGCATTCGGCGAAAAGACACGCAGCCGTTGCCGCCATCTCCGGCGGACACGTCCACCGTCACTTCGTCTACGAAGCGCATCGACTTCGCCCGTGGGGAAACGCGAGGGGGCGCGGGGGGCGCTCAGGCCTGCTGCGGCGCAACGGGAACGACGCTGATCAGCGTGCGCTGGCGGCGGTGGTGAAACCGCACCACCCCCTCGGCCGTCGCGAAGATGGTGTAGTCGCGCCCCATGCCCACGTGCTGGCCAGGATGGAACAAGGTGCCCAGCTGGCGCACGATGATGTTGCCCGGCACCACCGCCTCGCCGGCGTACACCTTGACGCCCCTGCGCTGCCCATGGCTGTCGCGACCGTTACGCGAACTGCCCTGTCCTTTTTTGTGCGCCATGGCGTCCCTCCTCAGTCAACAACGGGCGGCAACGGCGGCGGCTCAGCGCGCGGAGCGCGCTTGGGGGCCACAGCACCAGCACCCATGCGGATGCCGGTGATGCGGACCTCGGTGAGCCACTGGCGGTGCCCCCGCTTGCGACGGTACGTCTTGCGCCGCCGCATTTTGAAGATGACCACTTTGCGGGCCCGGCCGTGCTTCTGGATGGTGGCCTCGACAGAGGCCCCCGGCACGAGCGGCTTGCCGATCTGGGTGCCGGCATCGTCGCCGACGAGCAGCACCTCGTCGAATTTGACCGCTTGGCCCACGTCGCCCGGCAGTTTCTCGACGCGCAACAGGTCGCCCTGCTGCACCTTGAACTGCTTACCCCCGGTCTTGATCACTGCGTACATCGGAGACCTCGTCGTCCGTCCGAAAGGCGACTGACTCTAGGGAGTGTGGCCCCTGCCTGTCAAGAGAAAAGAAGCGCATGGGCCCCGGCCGGTGAGGCCTCAGCCGCCTGCAGACGGGGGCGAAGCCCGCCACGCCGCCCGGCGGAAGTCCACGCCGGTGCAGGATTTCGTCGTCTTCGAGCAGCTGCTATTCTCTGCCGGGGTGCGACGGGCGCCGGTGCCGCGGGTGGCGGTGGAGGGCCCGCGCGAGTCGGGGGAGGGGTTCGTGGCCCGCCAGCGTTCAGCCTTGCTCGTCTTCCCGCCCGTGTTCGAGCCGGAACTGCCCTACCTCGCCCCGGCCGCGCTCAGCGCGGCGCTGCGGCGCGCGGGACGCGAGACGGCCGTCGTCGACCTGAACTTGCTCGCCCACGAGGCGCTGCTCGGCCTGCCCTTCCAGACGCATTGCCGCGACCGGGTACGAGCAGCGCTACGCCTCCTCGAAGCCGAGCCGCAGCTCGCGCCGGCGGACTTCGCGCGCTACGAAACACTCGTGCGGGTCGACGCCGCTGGGCTGCTGGCGGCCGAAGCCATGCCCGCGGCGCTCGACCAGTTGCGCTCGGGCGCGGCCTTCGCGCCGGCGACTTTCGATGCGGCCATGCGCACGGTGCTGCGCGGGTTCGCGCTCGTGTCGGCCGCGTATCCGCCGACGCAGTTGACGCTCGGGGGCTTCGACTGGCCCGGCCTGGCCTGGAACGCCGCAGGCGTGCTCGCGGCCGCGGCGGACGCCGCAACGAACCCGTTCGTCGACCTCTACGAGACGAGCGGTTTGCTCGACGATCTCGCGGAGAAAGCGGCGGGCCGGTTGGCCGTGGGGGTCTCGGTGGTCGACTCGGAGCAGCTCGTGCCCGCGCTGACGCTCTGTGCCGGGCTGCGGCGGCGGTTGCCTGAGACCCACCTCGTTCTCGGCGGCCCGTACCTCACCAAGCTCGTGCCCGAACTCGAAGCGACGCCCGAATGGTTCGACGTCGTCGACGCCGTCGTGGCCGGGGAAGGCGAAACCGCTCTGCTCGCGTTGCTCGACGCCTACGAAGGCGCGGGGCAACTCGCGCGGGTGCCGAACCTGCTCTACCGCGCGGGCGGGCCGGGGACGCCGGTGCGGGTGAACCGCCCGTTTTCGGTGGAAAACGTGCGCTCGCTCGCGGCGCCCGACTTCGGCGGGCTGCCGCTCGAACGGTATTGGTCGCCCGAGCCGGTCTTGCCGTTGCTGGCGTCGCGCGGCTGCTACTGGGGACGCTGCACCTTCTGCGCGCACAGCTACATCTACCGCCGGCGTTTCTCGGCAGACACGCCCGCCCGCGTGGCCGAGCACATGGCCGCGCTGCACGCGCGCCACGGCGTGCGCGCCTTTTTCTTCGCGGACGAGGGGCTTTCGGCGCCCTTCGTGCGGCGGCTCAGCGCGGCGCTCCGAGACACCCTGCCCGAGGCCCGCTGGGGCATGGAGGCCCGCTTCGAGCCTGGCTTCGACGAGGAGACACTGCGCGCGGCTCATGCTGCCGGGCTGCGACTCGTGGTGTTCGGTCTCGAAAGCGCCAACGCGCGCGTGCTCGCGCGCATGCGGAAAGGCATCGTGCGGGACCACGTCGAGCGCATCGTCGACACCTGCGTGGAGCTCGGCATCGCGGTGCACCTGTGGCTCATCGCAGGCTTTCCGACCGAGACGCAGGCCGAAGCGCTCGAGACGCTCGAATTCGTCTTCGGCCACGAGGGCTGGCTGCGCTCGCCCGATTTCTCGGTGGGGCTCAACCGCTTCACGCTCACGCGGCACTGCCCCGTGGAGCGGCATCCGGACGACTATGGCGTGCGGCTCATGCCCGCTCGGCCCGGCGAAGCGCTTCAGACGTTTCGTCGCTTCGAGAGCACGCAGGGGATGAGCGAGGCCGAACTCGACGAGGTGTTCGTGCGCTTCGACTGGCTCGAACGCTCGCTACCGCCCGACGTGCGCCGCACCGGACGGGTGTATCACCTGCTGCGCCGCGCGGCCGGGGTAGCGGCGGGGGAGGCGCCAGCAGACGACGCGGCCGGGACGACGCGCCTTGCGGTGCGGCGCTGTCGCTTCGACCTCGGGGACGTGCGCGCGAGGCGGGCGGCAGGCGACGCCACCCCCGTGCCGGCGCTCGGGCGGCCTGAGCCGAGCGTGGCCGCGGATCTGGCGGCCGACCGCCTGCTCATCCTGCGCGGCGCGCTGCGCGAACGGCTCGACCGGGCGCTCGGCGACGCCCACCACGGCGTGTTTCGGCTCAGCGGCAAGTAGCGGCGGCAACCCTACGGATTCATGCGTTCGCGCATTTCGCCGGGCAGCGGGAAACGGTCGAGGATGCGGGCCGCCTGCGGCACGAGCACGCGGTCGCCGCTCGTGAGGGCGGCGTAGGGCCGCGCCTCGGGCATTCGGTTGGCCGGCGGCAGAGCGTAGATGGCGAGCCGGGCGCCCACATCGGCATGGCGCCTGCCGATGAGCCCGAGCCCCACTTCAACGGACTGCGTGACGAAGACGGCCGACGTGACGGTGCCGACGATGTCGCCCCGTGCATTGGCGATGGGGCTGCCCGGGCGGATGGGGCGGGCCGGCTGTTCGTCGACGCGGAACCGCACGACCTGGCGCTCGCGCTGGCGCAGCCGTTCGAGCAGCACCGTGCGGCCGGCGAAAAACGGCTTGTGGAAGCGCACGAAAGCCGCGTAGCCGGCTTCGACGGGGTCGATGCCCAATTCCCCTGCGAGTTCGTGGCCATAGAGCGGCAGACCGGCCTCGGCACGCGTCGAGTCGCGAGCACCGAGGCCCGTGGCGATGACTCCGCGGGCGGCCCCTACCTTCAGGATGGCCTGCCACAGGGTGGGTGCCGCGGCCGGATGCAGGTAGAGCTCGAAGCCGTATTCCTCGCCCGTGTACCCGGTGCGCGAGACCATGACAGGCACACCGGCGAGTTCGACATCGCAGAACGCACTGCGGCGCAGGCGGCGCAGCAGCGTGCGCGCGGCCTCGTCGGGGGCCAGATCGAGCAACACGGCGAGCGACTGCGGCCCCTGCAACGCCAGGTCGACCTTCTGGCCAGCGCCGGCGACCGGATCTTTCAAGTCGAGGAGTTCGAAATCGCTGGCGTCGCTCCTCACGGCCGGGCGGCGGCTGTCGAGCGTCACCTCGCGCGCTGCCACAGCGCGCAGCCACGCGAAGTCTTTTTCGGCGTTGGCGGCATTGACGACGATCAGGAAGTCGGCGGCGGCGCGCCGGTAGATGAGGATGTCGTCGATGGGCAGCCCGTCGGGGTCGAGCAGGTAGCTGTACTGGCTGCGCCCGACGCGTTGCGCGGGCACGTAGGCGGTCGTGACGAGGTCGAGAAAACGTTCGGCATGCGGGCCGCGGCAGGCGAGCACGCCCATGTGCGAGACGTCGAAGAGCCCGGCCGTGAGCCGCACGGCACGGTGCTCGTCGAAACTGGAGCCGTAGCGCACGGGCATCTCGAAGCCGGCAAAGGGCACGAGCTGGCTCTTGGGCGCCAGTTTGAGGTGTTCGGCGTAGAGACACGTGCGCCGCAGTGGCGGGGCCGGAGGCGGCACAAACGCCGGCTGCGCGGCGGGCGCGGCGGCTTCGGCCTGGAGCGCGGCGGAACCGACGAACGGCGGCCGGCTCAGGTCGAACAGCGCGGGAGCCGCATCGAGCAGTACGGCGGCCGGGGTGCCGCACGGCGGCAGGGAGACGGCCGGCAGCGCGAGGTCGGCGGCGGGGGCAGGTTCGAGGATGAACGGCCCCTCGACCTTTGCCGCCTCGTCGTCGGGGTACGCCAGGGTGTAGCCATCGGACAGCGCGGCGAGCCAGGGGAGGAGTTCGTCGCCTTCGCCCGGCCGGGGCCGCACGAGGAGGAGTGATTCGCCGGGGGCCGGAGCGGGCTCGCGGCGAATGCGCGCGACGGCCATGAGCGCACCGTCGGGGCGGAGGGCGACGACGTCGCGCGCGGCGCCGACCGCAAGGTCGATGAGGCTCGGTGAGAACACCTGCTGCAGCATGCCCGTGAGCCGGCTCGTCTGGCCGCGCAGGCGGAAGGCTGGGCCCGCGACATCGCCAGGAGCGGCGGGCCAGAGCGGGTAGCCGGTGGCTTCGATGTCGCATTCGCGGGCTGCGCGGGCCTCGATGGCGCGCACGGCGGCGCGCGCTTCGGCGATGAGGCCCCAGGGCACGCGCCCGCGGCCGACTTCCTTGCGGCCGCTCGGATAGGAGTAGGCGCGCACGCCGCTCAGGATGCGGCAGGTGACGTCGGCCACCGCCTGCATGTCGGCCGGCAGTAGACCCCGCTGCGAAGCCCACACGGTGCCGAAGCGCAGCGCGGAGGGATGGGTGGCGTTGACGTCGCCGGCGATGGTGTTCTTGTTGACCACGATGTCCGCGAGATCGAGCAACCGCGAGGCCACCTCACCGCTCAGCCGCCCGCCCGAGGTCGTGGTGTAGGCCGCGACGTTGATGAGGGCCAGGTGCGTATTGGTGCCGCCGTACGCGACGGGCAGCCCGTGGGCCGCAAAGGCTGCGGCGAGCGCGGCGGCGTTTTCGCGCACGCGCCGCATGAGGCCGCGGAAACGGTCGCTCTGCGCCAGGTGGAAGGCCACGGCCTTGGCCGCAATGGCGTGGATGTGCGGGCCGCCCTGCTCGCCCGGGAAGACGGCCAGATCGACCTTGCGCGCGAGTTGCGGGTCGGTGGTGAGCAAGACGGCGCCGCGCGGACCGCACAGCGACTTGTGCGTGGTGAACGAGACGACGTGCGCGTGGCCGAGCGGGCTCATGAGTTCGCCCGCGGCCACGAGGCCGGCCGTGTGGGCGATGTCGGCGAGCAGGATGCACTGCGGGCCGGCGGCGTCGGCGGCAGCCCGCATGGCGGCCCAGTCGATGTCCCACGGATACGCGCTGAAGCCGGCGATGAGCAGCTGCGGGCGCACGCGCGCGGCCGTTTCAGCAATGGCGGCATAGTCGAGCCGCCCCGTCTTGCGGTCGACGAAGTAGGGCGTGATCTGGTAGCGCTTGCCGGAGCGGTTGGCCCGGCTGCCGTGCGTGAGGTGACCGCCGCTCGCCAGGTCGAGCCCCATGACCGGCCCGCCGGGCGTGACGAAGGCTTCGTAAACCGCGTTGTTGGCCGCGGCGCCGCTCAGCGGCTGCACGTTGGCGAAGATGCGTTCGGCCGGCACGCGCGCGTTTGCGAACAGGGCGGCGACGCGGGCCTGCGCGAGCGCCTCGACGAGGTCGGCGTAGTCGCAGCCGCGGTAGTAGCGCCGGTCGCCATAGCGACGGAAGTGTGTGAGACGGCGCGCCAGGTCGGTGACCCGCTCACGCTCGGCGCCGTGCAGCAGGTGGTGCGGCCAGCCTTCGGCGTAGAGATTGTGGAACGGCGAGTCGAGGGCGCGCCGCACGGGCGGCGGGCAGATGCTCTCGGACGCGATGAAGATGAGTTTGCGGGCCTGCCGTTCGGTTTCGAGGGCGATGAGGCGCGCGACGTCGGCATCGGCGTTGGGAAGATCGTCGAGGAAGAGGAAATCGCTGTCCACTCGGCGCATTCGGGGTCCTCCGTGGTGAAAAGAGCCGTCCCAGGGCAAGGGTTTTATGCCCGGGCGCCGGCGGGGTCAAGGGCGGCGGGACGCCGCGCGGGGACGAGCGGAGGGGTGCGCGCCGGGGGCGCTCAGACGGCGGGGTGAGCGGGCCGGGTGGGCCAACTGGTGCGCTGGAGCACGACCTCGCGCTTCGGGTAGAAGCGCTCGCGCAGGGCGCCGACGAGGTAGAGCGAGCCCGTCACGACGACCAGGCCCGCCGGGCCGGCGAGTTGCAGGGCGCGGTCGAACGCCGCGTCGGGGTCGGGACAGACGTGCACGGAACGGCCTGCACAACATGGAGCCAGGCTGGCCGCGGGGCGGGCCGGCTTTTCGAACACGCGCGGCTCCGTGAGCACCACCGCGTCGGCCGTGCTGGCGAGCGGCGCGGCGATGGATTCGCCGTCCTTGAGGGCCAGCACTCCGACGAGCGCCACGCGCGGTCGCAGGCGCCCGGCCGGATGGGCTTCGAGGGCGCGCAGCAGGGCCTGCATCTTGTCGGGGTTGTGGGCGCCATCGAGGCAGACGGCCGGGCTGCCCGGGACGACTTCGAGCCGCGCGGGCTGGCGCGCGTTCCGGATGGCGGCCTCGACCGACGGCCGCCGCAGCGTCGCCGCCGGCAGCCCGAGGCGCGGAAGCACGCCGGCCAGCGCCGCGCGGGCAAGCGCCTGGTTTCGCTCGGGAAACGGCCGTTCGTCGGGCGGCAGCACTTGCAGCGGAACGTCGAGGGCCGCGGCTTCAGCCTCGGCCGTGGCGAGCGCGTCGCCCGCGAGGGAGACGACCGCCGGCACGCCCCGCCGAAAGATGCCCACCTTGTGCCAGGCGACGTCGCGCAACGTGGGCCCGAGGCTCGCGAGATGGTCGTGGCCGACCGAGGTGATGACGGCGAGCGTCGTCTGCAGCACGTTCGTGAGGTCGAAACGCCCGCCACAGCCAGCTTCCACAACGGCGACATCGACCTCCGCCCGCCGAAAGGCTTCGAGCGCCACCGTGACGGAGGCCATGCCGTGCGGCGAGGCATGGGTTTCGGGACGGCGCAGGGTGCGGGCGAGGGGCGTGATGGTGGCGACGAGTTCGGCGAACGTGGCGCCGTCGAGGAGTTGGCCGGCGATGCAGATCTTCTCGGTCTGGCTCTGCAGGTAGGGCGAGATGTGCAACCCGACCCGCAGCCCGGCGGCCTGGAGCCCGGCCGCAATGGCCGTGGCGACGCTGCCCTTGCCGCTCGTGCCGGTGACGTGCACGGCGGGATAGGCACGCTGCGGGTCGCCGCAAGCGGCCAGGAACTGTCGCATCTCGGCGAGGCGCACACGCTGGTGGGCGGCGAGCTCGGCCGGCGCTCGGCGCGGCAAGCCCGTGCGAATGAGGCCCTCGTTGAGGGCCTGCTCGGCGACAAGATAGCGCTCGTAGGCGTCGAACTCGGGCATCGCTCGGCCCTGCGCCTGCCGCTGGCGCACGGCCCGGATTGGGCGCCGCACGGGGCGCCGTGTCAAGGCCCGCGGCGCCGCAGGGCCCCCCTCCGGGGGGCCCGCGCCGGCCCCATGCCGCGGCGGACGGGCACGACCCGCGGGGCTCGGCGACCCGCCCCTCTTGCGCGGGGGGGAGCGCCGAGGATAGGGTGCACGCGGCCCCGCCGGCTGGGCCGAAGGAGGCGTGCCATGGGCGGACGAGCGGCAACGGCGATGCACAACGCGGGGGCCTGGCTGTGCCTGTGGCTCTGCGCGGCCGGTTGCGCCGGGGGAGGCCCCGGTACGCCCGCGGCGGCCGACCTCGGCGAGGAAGCGCGGGCGGGGGACGTGGCCCCCGCCGACGACCGCACGGGCGGCCCCGACGCCGCAATCGGCGACGGGCGCGCCAACGAGACCGTTCCCGAAACGCAAGACACCGCGCTCGCCGACACGGGCCCGGGCGCGGACGGGGCCGCCGACGCGGGCACCGGCGACCTGGCGCGCGGCGACGCCGATGGGGCCACGCCGGCCGACCTGCCGCGCGACTTGCTGGCCGACGACGGCGTGGCGCGCGACCAGCCCGACCTTCCAGAGCCGCCTTTCGTGCCGCTCACGGACAACCCCTTTCCGTGGTCCGGCGAGAGCACCGCGGCGCTTTGCGGCGACCGACGCGACAACGACGCGAACGGGTTCACCGACTGCGCCGATTTTTCGTGCGCCCGAAACGTGGCGGTCTTCGTGTGCGGGGCGCAGGCTGTCTACGAGAACAGCCCCGCGGCCTGCGCGAACGGTGTCGACGACGACGGCGACCGGCTCGTCGACTGCGCCGACCCCGACTGCTTCAAGAACCCGTTCCATGACACGTGCGCGAAGCCGCGCCAGGAACGCGGCTGCGCCTACGGCGTCGACACCGACGGCGACGGGCACGTGGGCTGTGCCGACATCGATTGCGTCTACACGACGGCCGACTGCCCCGTCGGAGGTCGCAAACGCGTGCTCTTCGACCAGACGCTCGACGAGACGGCGGCGGGCGGGGCCAATTCCGATTGGGTGGTCGACGCGTGGGGTCGCTTTCCAGCGCCCAGCAACCCGCGCGGGCCGAGCGAGTGGGCGGGCGCGCTGAGTTCGTTTGCCTACGACCTCTACGCGACCGGCGACTACCTCATCGAAAGCCTGCCGTCGTGGAACGGACGGCTCAGCTACCGCGACCAGTCGAACCCCCAGGACCTTTCGCTCTACGACGTGCTGGTCGTGTGCGAGCCGAGCCGGCGCCTCAGCGCCGCCGACAAGAGCGCCATCATTCGGTTCGTCCAGGCCGGCGGCGGACTGCTCGCGGTCGCGAACCATGACGGGGCCGACCGCGACGCCAACGGCTACAGCGCTCCGCGGGCCTTCAACGACCTCTTCGACGACAACCCGCTTGCGGCCGACCCGTTCGGTTTCCGCTTCGACGCGATAGACGTCGAAATCGGGACCCCGCTCACCCGCATTCCGAACCCCACCCACCCCGTCATCGGCGGGCCGTTCGGCACCGTCAGCCGCATCGGACTCTACCAGGGTTGCACGGCCCACCTGACGACGGGAAGCGGCGGCACGGGGCTCATCCAACTCGACAACGCGTCAGACGAACGCAGCGCGCTCGTGGCCGGCGCTGTCGAAGTCGGACCAGGCCGGGTGGTTTTTGTGACCGATTCGGCGCTGGCCGGCGACGGCTCCGACTCGCACGGTACGCTGCAGCCGAACCACGACTCCTGGCACGACCCGGCGCTGCACCACCGAGCGCTCTTCCTCAACGCTGTGGCCTGGCTTGCCGAGACGCGTTGAGCGCCGCGGGGCGGGCTCGCCGACCCGGGCGCCGAGACCGCCCCGCCTGCTCAAGGCCGGTCGAGCGTAGAGTGGCGCTCGGGGTGGGCGTCTTCGAGCAGCGGCACGTCGTCGCTCGGATAGTCGGCCGCGGGGCGCAGCGCCTGGGCCACGCCAACGAGGTCGAACGGTAGGCGCCCCACCGGCATGGCGCGCGCGCGCGCAAGGACGGCGGCGGCCGTCAGTGGATGGTCGCCGGCAACGACGATGGCGTTGAGGTCGACCGGGGTCGGAAAAACCGCCACCGTTTTGAAAACGCTGCGATACGTCGCGAGCATGGCGCGAAACAGCCGGTCGTTGTCGCGCCAGAGGTTGGCGGCCACGGCGCCCCCGGGCCGGAGCCGTGCAGCCGCGGCCCGCAGGAACTCGCGCGTGGTGAGGGCCGGCGGGATGTTGTCGGCGCCGAACGCGTCGAGCAGGATGAGGTCGTAGGTTTCGTTGCTGGTCTCGATGTGGCGCCGACCGTCGGCAACGATGACGCGCAGTTGCGGCCCGGGCACCACGTCGAAGTGTTTCTCGGCGGCCTCGACGACCGCCGGGTCGAGTTCGACGACATCGACCTGCACGTCGGGAAACGCTCGCCGCAACCACTGGATGACGCAGCCGCCGCCAAGCCCCACCATGAGCACGCGCCGCGGCTCGGGTACCGCAAAGAGCGCTGCGCCGAACGAACGCACGTAGTCGAACACGGGCTCGGCGGGTCGCGCGAGCGAAATGCAGCTCTGGTCGCCGCCGTCGGCCGCCGTGAAGCGTAAGCAGCGCCGCCCGTGCTGCTCCACGACGAACACCCGCCCGTAGGGGGTCTGGCGTTCGAAGAGCACCCGCGGGGCTTCGGCGCGCGCCGGCCCGGCCGCGCCGCAGAGCACGAGGGCGACGAGGCCGACGAGGCCGATTTGGGCCGGACGGGAAGGTCGGGAGCGGTTGAGCATCGGGGCTCCTCCGGGCCGGACGGACGTGGACGTCAGAGGGCGACGACGCCGCGGTCGCGTTCGGTCGTGATGCGCGTGTCGTTGCCGGGAATGGCGGCACTCCAGCCCGCGATGGCTTTCACGATCTCGACCGCAAAGGCGCCGCGGGCGCGCACCGGGCGAAAGGTGGCGGGGCCCATGGTTTCGCTGCCGAGCGTCCATTTTTCGAGGTTGTTGACCCACAGGGGCACGATCTCGACGCCTGCGAGGCGGCCCTTGCGCACGGTCACGATGGGCAACATGCCGTACATGAGGGCCCCGGTCTCGCGGTGGCGCACCGTGCGGCTGGCGAACGAAAAGTTGCCGAGACTATAGAAAATGATGCCGTTCTTGTACCGTTCGATACCCTGCAGCACGTGCGGGTGATGGCCGATGACGAGGTCGGCGCCGGCGGCAACGAAGGCGCGGTAGCGCCGCACTTTGGAGGCCTCGGCCACGTGCTGGTACTCCTTGCCGGAGTGGGCCGACACAATGACCAGTTCGGCCTTGGCGCGCGCGGCGCGGATGCGGTCGAGCGCCGCGTGGTCGTTGACGTTGTGCACGAAACGCGAGGAGCCGTTGCCAAACGCCAGAAAGGCAACCTTGAGGCGCTTGCCGCGCGGCGTGAAAAAGGCCGTGCGGGTGCGCGTCTCGTCGTCGTCGCCGAGACCCGCCCAGTGGATGCCGAGGCGCTTCTGCGACTCGCGAAACGTGCGCACGGTGTCGCGCACCCCGGCCGCACCCGCGTCGGCAGCGTGGTTGTTGGCGAGCGAGAAGAGGTTGAAGCCGGCCTCGGTGAGCCAGTTGACGCGCGCGGGCGGGGTCACGGCGACGTAGGTCTTGCGTTCGGTGGCGGCGCCCTCGCTGACGGCGGCCTCAAGATTGACGAACGCGATGTCGGCGCGGGCGATTTCGTCGCGGACCGACTCGAAGAGCCGCACGCCGGCGCGTTCGACGACGGCGTCGCTCCAGCCCTTCGGGTGGGCCGTGTCACCGGCTGCGACAATCCGGAGGTCGCGCCCGCCCCGGCCCGCGCGCGGCGCCCCCAGGGCCTCGGGGGCCCCGGTCGGGGTGAGGACGAGAAACAGGAGCGCGGCGCAGAGCGTGCGCGGGGCAGAACATCGGCGCAAGGCGACCTCCGGACGGGCCGCTCGTGCGGGCCCGTGGCCCGGATGATGGCGCGCCGCCGGTAGGGGCGTCAAGGCGCCGCCAGCGCGCCGGTCAGCCCAGGAGGCCTCGGGGGCGCCGGCGGTTGCCGCTCCGCCGGCCAAGTTCACGCGAAACGGCCCGAAAAGTTGACCGGATCGGGGCAGCGCATACGCTCAGGCCGACCCAGGCGCGACCTGGTGGACAGGAGCAGGCCACCATGGACTTCAAGGAACGATTGCGCATCTTGCAGGCGCTCCGGCCGCTGCGGCCGTGGCCCATGCACCCGGCCATCGACGCCGTGCGGCGCCGCCAGCGGGCGGTGGACTACCTTTTGCAGCGGCCCGACGTGGAAGTCGGCGAAGTCGTACGGCTCGAAGTGAAGTCGTGGGAGGAGCCGGCTCGGATTCTTGGCGTCGACCGGGTGGCGCCCGAACAACTGTCCGCGGAGGAGGCTGCCGATCAGGGCTACCGCAGCCTGCTCGAGGTATACAGCGGCCTTGCGACCCAGTCGCTGTGGGCCGCGAACGCGCGCCAGGACGTGTACTGCGTGCGCTGGGAGCTGCTGTCGGACGCGGAGTTCACCGCCTGGTGGCCTCCGCGGCGGGTCATCGAGGTCCCGACGCGCGGGGAGACCGCGGCGGTGCTGCTCTACGCCGAGATCGACCGGCGCAACGGCGAGTGGTTCGGGCATGCCCAGCCACTCCAGGGGTCGCCCGAAGCCCCTTGGGGCTCGCGCAAGTTGCTCTGGGACGACACCGAGCCGCACTACCTGGCGCTGCTCGACCGCATGGAGGAGGCCGTCCGCGCCGTCGGCGAACACGCGCTGGCCCGCGGCGAACGGCAGGAGTCCGGCATCCCGCTCTTCGCGGAGCCGCCCGGCCCGCCACGGGTCGGATGAGCCGCACCGGGCAGGCTCCGGGCTGCGCCGGCCGGGTTGCCGGGGCCGCCGAGGGGGGGGCGCGGTGGCTCCGCGCCGGGTGCGCGAGTCTCGCCCACCAGCCGATGCGGCTCGCGGCCTGGCTGCTCGACGAAGGCGGCGCAGGGCTTCGCGAGTACGAGGCGCGGCTGCTCCCGCCGCCGCCGCGCCAAACCGGAGCCGCGCCCGCACGGGTCGAGGCCGCCTGGCTCGGGGTCGCGGGCATCTGGCTCACCGATGGCGAAACGAGCCTCCTCATCGACCCCTGCGTCACCCGCCCCCCGCTCTGGCAGGTCGTCACGGGCTGGCCGGTATTGCCGCGCGCAACCCTCGCCCAGCAAACGCTGGCTCGGCTCGGGCAGAGGTCGTGCGCCGCCGTGCTCGTGTCGCACAGCCACTACGACCACGCGCTCGACGCGCCGACGTTCGCGACGTTGCTCGACGCCCCGCTCGTCGGCTCCGAGAGCACGCTCAACATCGGCCGCGGGGCCGCGCTGCCCGAAGGCCGTCTCGTGGCGGTCGCGGCCGGCCGGCCGCTGTGCTTCGGCGCGTTCGAGGTGACGTTCCGCGAAAGCGCCCACAGCGCGGCGTTTGGCGGCCGAGTGCCCTTCCCGGGCGAGATTTCCCACCCGCTCCACCCGCCCGCGCCAGCGAGCGCCTACCGCCTCGGTGGGACGTTTGCCATCCACGTGCGGCACCCCGCCGGCAGTCTCGTGCACCACGGCAGCGCCGCCGTGCTGCCGACGACGTTCGCGAACATGCAGGCCGATGTCGTGTTGCTGGGGCTCGCGGGCCGCGGCAACACGGCCCGCTATCTGCGCGAAGCCGTCGCCGCGCTCGGCGCGCCGCGCGTCATCCCCATCCACTGCGATGACTTCTTCGCGCCCCTCGGCGACCGGCTCGAACCGCTCGTCAACGTGCGCCTGCCCGAATTCTTTCGCGCCGCGCGGCGCCACCGGCCGCCGCTGGACGTGCGCACGCTGCCCCTGCTCTGCCCCCGCGTCGTGCTGCCGCGCGACTGAAGCAAATCCGGCGAACAGCGACGGGGAGGCCGAGGAGAGCGGCCTCCGGGCGCCTGCCGCGCGCCCGGGCGCCGGGGCGAACGGTCTCACAGAGGCTCCGGAACGGGGGTTTGGCCGCGAGGCGCGACCCTGGAGGATTGGCAGCCAGGAGCGGGGGGCACGAAACCCGAGGCGCATCCGTGGACACGCCGCAGGGTCTCGGGGGCCCCTGCGACGTCGCTGCCGGCCGGCAGGGGCGGCCCGCAGAACACAGTACTCGGGGACCCTGTCAGGGCACGTAGAGCACGGCGGCGTTCTTGACGCGGTCGGAACCGAGCTCGGGGTCGCCTTCGCCGAGCCGGAAGCCGAAGGGCAGCGTTGCCGACGAGAGATCGACGTAGGTCCAGTCGCGCCAGACGGTGCCGCGCCCCGTGGCGAGGTCGTAGATGGCGAGGTCGGTCATGTTGGCGAGCGCGCTGCCCGCGCCGTCGTCGTTATCGAAACCGAGGAGAAACGCGCTGTTGGCACTGACGGCGAACGCGCGCCGGAAGTTCGGGAAAATCGGCGGCAGGGCCCCGGGGCTGACCCAGTCGTCGACGATGCGCTGCTTCAGGAAGTAGTAGACGAGGTCGATGCCGTTGCCGTTGTTGAGGCTCAGGTCGAACCAGGGCCGCCCCTGCCCGTCGTCGGCGAGCGACAGCACGACCATGCGCCAGCGGTCGGCGTCCTGCAGGCGATGCGTGCCGTTGAGCATGGGCACGTAGTAGTGGTCTTTCGGCTCGCGGGCGCTCTTCTGGTAGGGCAGCGCGAAGAGCCGCGTGTGGCCCGGATCGGCGGCGAACGCCATGATGCCGCGGCCGTAGGCGAACGTGTCGAGGTCGTCGTGGAGCGGATCGCCGTCGGTGTTGTAGTTGAGCCGCTCGGGTGCCGCGGGGTTGCCGACATCGTAGACCGTGATGGAGTGCTCGTTGCCGATGAAGGCGTGCGGCACACCGGCGAAGGGGGCGACGATGAAATCGGGGTCGTGGATGAGCGGCTCGTCGCTCGTGTATTCGCCGAGGAGATCGGTGGCTCGGCTGGCGTCGAAGACGAGCCCGCCCCCCACGATGCGCGCCCGGTGGATGGCGTTGCGGTAGCCGTGGAACGGATCGTTCTTCTCGAGCAACCAGAGTTCCTCGTTGACGATGGCCGTCGTGACGTAGCGCACGTCGTAGGCGTCGACGCCGGCGATGGGCAGCACGAAGGGGTCGGAAACCGGCGTGGCGACGACGTCGCGCGTTTCGAGTGCGCTCAGGTCGACTTCCCAGAGCGGGAACGAGGGGATGGTGCCCGTGTCGATGGCGAACAGGCGTCGCGTGGCGCCGTTTTCGTAGTAGGCGCCGGCGCACACGCGCACGTCGGCGGAGGCGGGTTCCTCGTCGAACGTGATCTGGTGGCCCGCAAACGCCTGACGCTGCGTGCTCAGGTCGAAACCGATGGCGCTCGCCCCGTTGAACAGGAACACCACGTTGCCCGGACCCCGCGCGATGCCGCAGCCGCCCTGCCATTTGGCGCTGCCGAAGCTCGGCCCCTGGAGCAGTTCGGTGCCCTGCTTGCCCGCGATGTCGGCGTTGAAATCCTGTTCGGTGTAGGTCTCCAGGTCGAGCACCCGCACGACGTCGTGCGTGCCATCGGCGGCCAGACGGTGGGACGAACTGAGAAGCACGATTTTGCCGCTCTCAGGCCGCGCATCCGGGGCGTTGGCGAAGTTGTCGCTCGCCGGCAACGCGTCGTCGGGCAGCACCGGCGGGCCATCGCCCGCGTTCTCGGCAGGCGCCGGTCCCGGGCGGAAGAACAGCGCGGCATTTTTCGCGCGGTAGCGTCCGAGCACCGCGTCGTCTTCGCCCAGGCGGAAGCCGAACGGGTCGGAAAGTCCCATCATTTCCTGGGGGTTGGCGCGCCAGCCGCGGAACACGACCCCCTCGCCTGACGCGATGTCGTAGACCGACAGGTCGCTGAGGTTGGCCAGCGCCGTGCCGACGCCGTCGGGGTGGTCGCGGCCAATGGCAAACAGGGCGCGGGTGGACGCCGCAATGGCGCGCACGTTGAGGCCCGTGATGGGCGGCAGCTGCCCGGTGGACGTGCAGAGTTGCGTGTCGAGCATCCATTTCTTGAGCGACGTGTGCAGCAGGTCGATGCCGAAGCGCAGGCCGTTGCCCCAGGTCGTGCAGCCGGCGCTGCGGTGGCACTGGTGCGGGTCGCGGGCCGGATCTTCCCGCAGGACGGGCCGATCGGGGGCGCTCAGGTCGATGAGCGCCACGCGGTGGTTCGTGACGTCGTACTGGCGCGTGGTGCCCTCCCAGTCGAGGTAGTCGATGGTGGTACGGCCGCGGTAGACGCCGTCGTCGTCGGGCCCCTCGAACTCGTGGTAGGGCAACGCGTAAAGCGTGGCGCCGTCGGGGCTGAGTGCAAACGCGCGGATGTACTCGCCATACCAGCGGATGTCGAGGTCGCGCACGAGCGGGTCGTCGACGTCGTCGCCATACGCGACGATCTGCCGCGTCGCCAAATCGATGACCGTGATGGTGTACTGGTTGCCGACCAAGGCATAGTCGTTGCCGCCCGCCGACACCACCGCCAACGCCGGCGCTTCGCCAATGTCGTTCGGCACGTTCGGCGACGACCCCGCCGCAATGTCGTCGGTTTCGAGCGGGGCCTCAATGGTGAGCGTCGCGCCGTTGACCACGAGGCGGCTGAAGTGCAGCACGTTGGGGGTGCCCTGCTCGACGAAGAGCAGGTAGTCGTCGCCCGAGTCGGCGTGCCAGATCTGCGGACTGTAGTAGCGCGCCTGACCCTGGTTGAACGGTTCGTGCGGCACGGGGGCGGCGACCACGTTGCCCTGCGCGAGGTTGGTGACGTTGGCGACGCGCACCTTGACGGGCCCGGGGTCGCCCTCGGCGACATCGAAGCCGATGAGGAAGCGCTGGCCGCCGCGTTCGTAGAACGCCGCCTGACACATGGACTTGGCGCGTTCGGCGGCCGGCGCGTCGTCGGCATGCCAGGCGACCTTGTTGAGCCCGCCGGCCTGCGCCACCGTGGCCGTGTCGAACGGGATGGCGACCCACGACGACAGGAGCCACTGCTCATCGCCGGCGCCCGTGACCATGCCGCAACCGCCGCCGCCAAACGCTTCGTTGGCGCCGGACGAACGCTCGACGAGGCGCACGCCCTGTGGCCCGTACTTGGAGGGGCGGTAGTCGAGGTTGCGGTAGTCGCTCAGATCGACAACGCGCACCGTGTCGAGACTGCCGAGCAACGCCGGGCCGTTCGACGACGAAAACACGAGCAATGAGCCGTCCTCGCGCTCGGCGCCCGTCGCGAAGTCTTCGAAGGGGAAGTAGCCGAACTGGTCGTAGACGACGAGCCGCACGCGCGCCGTTTGGGGCCCGAGCGTGGCCGAAATCGTGGTCTGACCGGGCGACAACGCGGTGACGACGCCGCCGTCGACGATGGCGACGCCCGCGTTGGAACTGGCCCACGTGAGGTAGGGAGCGCGGGCGACGGCGGGAGCGAGCGGCCGGCCCTGTTCGTCGAGCGGGGCCGGGAATTCGAGCCAGCCGATGTCGTACGTGTCCGTTTGGGCGCGGACCCGCACCTCGAAGTTGAGTTGTTCGCCCACCATCAGGCGGCCGTCGGCCTTGTCCCACGTGCACGCGACGCCCTCGTTCCAACGGGTATCGCCGCCCACGTAGAGCGAACAGGCGCCAAGCGCCGCTGCCGACAGGTTGAGCGGGTAGAGGCCGTCGTAGTGTGCCGAACCGTCGGGCGCGGCGGCGCCGCCGGCGGGGTTGGCGGAAAGCGACGTGGCGACGAAGTCGAGCCCCGTACCGACGATGGGGCGGACCACCTGCAGGATGCGGGTGTCGCTGGAACCGCCGGAACTGGCCGTTACGAAGAGCGAACCATCGGGCGAGACGGCGTCGCCGCCGCCGAACGTGATGCCCGTGACGACGCCCGTGGGGCTCACGGACAGGAGCGATTCGTCGCTGGAGGCCCAAGTGACTTCGGCGTCGCGCAGCCAATTGCCGCGCTCGTCGTAGACCCGGGCTTCGAGCGGGATGGACTGCCCAACGGCAACGTAGTCGGTGCCGACCGGCAGGATGAATACACCGGCGCCGACCGGCTGGAATTCCCAGCCCGGCACGTCGGGGAACGTGGCGTCGGGGTAGGCGAGATCGGCCAGCGTGTCGCCCGCGCCGTCGGGCCGCGGGCCCGTGTCGGGCAACGCGCCGTCGGGGGGATTCGTGGTGTCGCCGGCGGCGCCGTCACCGCCGACCTCGGCCGCGTCGCCGCCGCCGCCGGCGTCGGGCAACAGACGACTCGTGCCGCACGAGGCCACGAGAAGCAGGAGCGCGAGGCCGAGGTGCGTCCGAACGAGACTTGCCTGGAGCTGCATGCCACAATCCTTCCCTTCGGTCGTTCGCGGCACAGAAACGCGCGGGCCGGGACGCGTGCCGACGAGCGGCGCCGGGCCAGGGGGCCGGGCACCACACCGCTGGCCGACAGGCTCAGGTACGGCCGCGACGCCTCCTCGGGCGCTGGTCGCATACGACGCCGCGGACGTTGGAAAAACGTGGGGCCGCGCAGCACTCCCCGAGAGCCGGACAACGGCCAAAGCGTAGCGGCAGGGACGCACGGACGTCAACCCACGGCTCGCGCGCGCAGTTCGGGCGCCTGCATGAGACGAGCTGCACGCGCAGGCGTCGGTGCGGCCCCCGCAGGGCACGGTTGACGCTCGCCGCGCCGCCACTATCCTAGCCGAGCCGCCCGAGAGGGCGCGGACCAGCGCCGGAAGCACGGAGGAATTGCGTGACCCGCGAAGACCTGTACCTCGAACGCGTCGTCGTCGGCCCCTTCCAGACCAATGCCTACGTTCTCGGGTGCCCGAAAACCGGCGAGGCCGTCCTGGTCGATCCTGGCGAGGACGGCATTCGGCTCGTGCGCATCGCCGAGGCGGCCCGCCTACGGGTCGCGCAGGTGTGGCTCACGCATGGCCACGTCGACCACATCGCCGGCGTGGCGGCCGTGAAGCGCGCCACGGACGCCATCGTGAGGCTCCACAGCGCCGACCTGCCGCTCTACCAGGCCTGCACGCGGCAGGCGCTGGCCTTCGGGATCTCGGCCGACGCCGTCCCGCCCGTCGACAACTTCCTGAGCGACAACGAAGTTCTCACGGTGGGGCAGTTGAGCGCCACGGTTTTCGCCTGTCCGGGCCACTCCCCGGGCGGCGTCACCTTCTGGTTGCCGCAGGCGCAGCTCGCGTTCGTCGGCGACACGCTGTTCCGCGACAGCATCGGCCGCACCGACCTGCCGGGCGGCTCCTTCGACGAGTTGATGGCTTCGATTCGTACGCGGCTGCTCCGGCTGCCCGACGAGACCCAGGTGCTCTGCGGGCATGGCCCCGCCACGACCATCGGCCGCGAAAAACAACAGAACCCCTTCGTCGTCGACTCCGGGATGCACCCATGATGACGCTCCGCGAACTCGTGGCCGCGTTCGACGCCTACCTCGATGTCGCCGGGGCGGCCGACTACGGCCCGAACGGCCTTCAGGTCGAGGGGCGAGCCGCCGTGCGCAAGCTCGTGTTCGGCGTCAGCGCCTGCCAGGCACTCTTCGATGCGGCGCTCGCGGCCGAGGCCGATGCCATCGTGGTGCACCACGGCTTGCTCTGGGGCGACGGCGGTGCGCCCATCCGGGGCGCCCACGCGCGCCGGCTGCGCACGCTGCTTGCGAACGAAATCAGTCTGCTCGCCTACCACTTGCCGCTCGACCGGCATCCCGAGGTCGGCACGGCCGCGGTGCTCGCGCGCCGGCTCGGCTGGCAGGCCCTGCGCCCCTTTGGCGACTATCGCGGCCGGCCGCTCGGCTGGTTCGGCGAGGTCGTGGAAGGCGACGTACACGCCGCGGCCGACGCGGTACGCCGGGCCACCGGATGCCCGACGCCGCTCGTGTTTCCGTTCGGGCCCGCTCGCGTGCAGCGCGCCGCGCTCGTGACCGGGGCCGGGCAGCGCGAATTGCGGCTGGCCATCGAGGAGCGCGCCGACCTGTTCGTCACGGGCGAGGTCAGCGAATTCGTGATGAATCTGGCCCGCGAAGAGGGGATCCACTTCATCGCCGCAGGGCACTACTTCACCGAGAGACCCGGTGTCGAAGCGCTCGCCGACTGGGCACGCACCGCGTTGGCGCTCGACGCGACGTTCGTCGACGTGCCGAACCCCGTATAGCCTCCCGGCCCCAGCGACGCGGGCGACCCGGCAGGGCTGCGGCGTGCGGCCGGGGCGTGGTTCGCTGGCGGCTTGACGGCAGCGCCGGCTGCCGGATCGCCGCCCTGCCTTCGGCCCAAATCAGCGCAAGTGCAGTTCGTCGACGAGGACGCCCGTGTCGAAGCGGCTGTCGCCGCGATCGCTGACCGTGAGGACGATGTCGGCTGGGCCCTGACCCGCAAGGGCGGCGACGCTTGCGCGGCTCTCGATCCAGCCGGTGCGCTGCACGTCGCCCACATCGAAGCCCACGTCGGCCGGTTCGAGCGATTCGAACTGGGCGCCACAGCCGGCGCAACTGCCGGGGGGACACAGCGCATCGACCCACGCGTCGACCAGCGGCGCGGTCGTGTGGGACGCGACGAGTTCCGCAACGAAGCGGTCCTGGTAGGCCGAACCGCAGTTTTCGGGAAACTCCTCGGAGTAGAGCCGCCAGCGCAAGACCGCATCGACGCGGCCCGCCGGCACGCAGACACGCTGGCGCAGCGTGGCGCTGCGGGTCTCGACGCCGAGCCCCGTCGTGAGAAACGCCATGGCCCGACTCGTCGGTGGAGCGGCGCTGCCGAGCCGGGCGACGAGGCGGGCGTCGCCTTCGGCCGTCCAACCGTGCAGGCCCTCCTGGAAGTCGCCGTTCAGCAGGTCGCCGTATTCGAGGTCGAGATCGAGCGCACCGAGCACCAGCACGTGCGAACCGACAGCGTTGATGGCCCGCGCGGCCGCAAGGCCGGCTTCGAGGCCACCCACCCCCGAAAGCGCGGTATCGAAGAATGCGCGGCCGCGCAGCGCGGCGAGGGCGGTGTCGGCCCGCCCGGCGTAGCCGACAACGGTCCGCGCTCCCCGTCCGAGTAGCGCGGCGAAGAGCGTGCCGTTGTAGGCCGACTGGGAGGCGCCGAGATACACGAGGCTGTCGGGCAGGCTCGTCGCGGCCAGGTGGTGCGTGAAGAAGGCCGGCAGGACCCCGTAGCTGTCATCGCCGAGGACGGCGCGGCCCGTGAGCAGATCGACCATGGCGAGCGGCACGCAAACACCGGTGCCGCGGGGCAGCCCGCCTTCGATGACGGCGCCGGTGAGCACGCAGTCGCTGCCGGCCGGACAGCTGCCCGGCGAGCACGGCTCGGCGGTGCTCGCCCACGCGTCGCAGTCAACGGGTTCGCCCGTGAACAGCACTTCCTGCGCCCCGGCGTGCGCCCAGGCGAAGCGGGCCCGCTCGGCCTCGGAGAGCGTTGCGAAGTAGACGCCGCCGAGGGCCGCGACGACGACGAGGCCGTACCGACCGAGTTGGCGCAGTTCGGCGAGCGTTGCCGCCTCGCCCCAGAGGGGCCCCCGCGGCTCGTACGGCGGACAGGCGCGGGCGGCGAGCGCCTGGGAGACGCCGGTGACTTCGTCCTGCGCAGTCGACGTGCCGAGCGGGTCGAAGAGGAGCACGCGCCGGCTGCCGAGATGCGGTGGAGAACCCGTCGGCTCGGCCGGCAGCGGCGCCGGGACGCCGGGCGGCGGGACCGAAACATCGCCACCGCCGCGGGTGCCGGCGGGCGCGAGCGGGAGCGCTCCGAGAACGCCGCTCCGGTAGGCCGCCCAGACCCCCTCGGGCCCCACGCCACCGCCCGCCTCGGCGACGAGGGGCGACGCGCGCAGGACCGCGAGCGCAGCGGCCCGCGCAGGGGTCTCGCCGTCGTTTGGTAGGGCTTCGAGCCACGCGGCACGCGCGCTGCGCTGGAGGTCGAGCATGGCGCGGCAGTCGGCCGGGCCAACACGCGCAACGACGTCGAGCGTGGCGGGCCGGGAATGCGCGGTGTACGGCGCGTCAGCCGCCACGACCTGTACTGCCGCGCGATAGACGGCAGTGGTGGCCGCAGAAAACGAGACCGGAAAGCGCAAACTGTAGACCCCGTCGCCCTGGACTTCGTCGCCGCTCGCGGCGATCGCCCCGTCATCGCGGAGTTGGCCGAGGTCGACGCGCGGCGCGCCGTCGGGGGCGCATTCCCAAAGGTGCAGCGTCTCGGGGGCGAAGTCGGTGTAGCGCCCCGTCGCAACCGTGGCGACGAGCTCGTTGCGCTCGCCGACGAAGACGACGTCGGGGCGCAGCGTGAACGGCCCATCGAAGCGGAAGGCGGGGTTGTGCGTGATGACGATTCGGCGCGTGGTGACCGCGTTGCCCTGGCGGGCCGTGACGATGACGACGTTGTCTCCCCGATTGAGGCGGATGACTCCCGTCTGGAAGAAGGGAACGCCGCTTGCCTGGCCGCTCTGACCCGAGTCGGTCTGCCAGTTCACGGTGACCTGTGCGCCGAAGACGACGCCGCGCACATCGGTCGTGGCGCTCACCGATTCCGCATGGCCGTCGGGGGCCGGGTCGAGGATGGCGAGCACGAGTTCGGAGGTGGGGTACGGCACGGCCGGCGCGGCGTCTGCGTCGGCCGCCGCGGGGACGTCGCCGGCGTCCCCGTCGGCCGGAGGCGCGTCGGCGTCGGGCGCGGCGTCGGGCGCGGCGTCGGGTAGGGCATCGGGCGGGCCGGCGCCGTCGCCGGCCGTTGCGTCGACGCGCTCGTCAGGGGCGACATCGGCGGGGCCCGAGGCGGCCCCAGGGCCGCAGCCCCAGACGAAGAGGACGAGCCCGACCAGCAGCAGCAACGGTTCGGGCAGTTTTCTCGCGGGCATGGACGCCCCTCCCTCCGCGCGCCCGGCTGAGCCGGCCGCCGCGCCCTCGAACAACATGCCGCAGCTCGGGCCCGCGGCGCAAACCCTACCGCGGCAACGTCGCAGCGTCGTGCGTCTCCCGGCCGAGCAGCACTAGAAGTGCCACCACACGTCGGCGAAGGGGTAGATGGGCCAGCCGGCCACGTTCGTCTGGAATACCTCGTCGTAGTGGGTGTCGACGCGATACGTCACAGCGAAGCGGCCGATGGAGACGCCTCCGCCCACGTGCAACGACCCGAACGCATGGGCATACATCACGTTGAACGCGGGCCGGCTCAACTCGCCCGGATCGAAGGCGTAGAGACCGTGCGCCTGGACCAAGATGAGGTCGTTGTGGCCCGCGAGTACGTTGACCCCCGCCGAAAACAGCACCCGGTGACGGGCCGGGAAGAAATGCGGCGAGTAGCCTCCCGACACCGACACAACAACCCGCCAGCCGATGGGAACGGACAGCGTCGTGGCCACGGTGACCGAGCCGGGATTGCCCCCCTCGCGGCGGTAGAGGAAATTTTGCTGGTAGGACGCCCCGAGCCCGAGGGTGACGTACTTTTCGAGCAGCCGCACCCGCAGCCCCAGGTTGGGGGTCACGAGGACCAACAGCACCGGGTGCACGAACACCGTGAGTTGGTCGATGACGCCATACTGGAGGGGGGTCAGCACCCCAAGCGCGAAGCTGCCCTGGTCGAGCGTGTAGGCCGACCCGTGCAGCACGCGGGTGGCGTCGGACCAGGTGGCCGCGGCAGGACGGGCAGCCCCGAGAAACGCCAGGGCGCACGCCAGGACCGCGACAAACCGGGCCGTCGCGCGGGCCGTGCGCCCCAATAGGCGCGGCGTGGAGAAGCACCGGCTCCCCCACGCAACCCGATCCCCTGAACTTCTTTGGTTGTCGTGCTCAGGCTTCGCCACGCCTTGCCTCTTGCCGAGTCGTTGCACCTCCTTTCCGGGAGGATACTGCGGATGATTCGCCGTGCCTATCCTCGCAGCACGGCCTCGCAACCGGAATCGACGGGGCTAGCGGCCTTGGGGCGGAAAGCCCCGCGCCATCGTGGGCGGCCGCGACCCCGCCGGGGCACACACGGCGACCAGCGGCTCGAGCCGGCGGTAGAGCGCCGGCCCGATGCCGCGCACGCGGAGCAACTGCCGGACCGTGCGAAACGGCCGCTTCGTGCGGTACGCCACGATGTTGAGGGCCTTGCTCGGCCCGATGCCGGGCAAGTCGGTGAGTTGCTGCACGTTGGCAACGTTCAGGTTGAGTTTGCCGTCGCACTCGGCGGGTGCGGCGGCGGGCTCGGGCCCGGCGGCGCCTGCCGGCACGCCATCGAACAACGCCAGGGCCAACAGCAGACCGCCAACCACTTTCGGAACGAAACGCTTGCTCATGATGCGGACCTCCTCGGTCGTTTGGGGCGACGGCCACGCGCGGCGCCACCCGATCGTCCGGACGACCTCTCGCCGTAGCAACCGGCGTGCCAGCCCACCCGCCGACGCCGAAAGCCGGTCCGGGCGGCGGGCGACGCACAACACAACGCATTGAAGTGTCTGGACTATATCGGGGTACCCGAAGCCGTCGGGACCAGACCGGCAGCCGCGTGCAGGGCCCGCCTGGGCCGGCCGCAGTTCAACGGGTTGGACTTCCGGGTCCAGAACCGTCCAACCGCGGGGCTGCACGAGCGGGATGTGCCGGCTCGGTCAGTGCATGAGCGTCGGGTCGTCGGTATCGGGGCCGGGCATGGCGGGGCCGGGGGGCTTCGGCAGGAGAATGGTGCCGAACTTCTTCTCATAGAGTTCGATGTTGTGCTGAAGGGCCACGACCAGACGCTTGGCCGTGCGGGGATTGAGCAGGATGCGGGCGCGCACCTTGGCTTTGGGCTCCTGCGGCTGCACGTACACGAAATCGAGCACGAACTCGGTTTCGGTGTGGTTGAGCATGGCCAGGTTGCAATAGGCCCCTTGAGAAACGTCGTCGTCGATTTGAATGGGTACCTGCATGCGGCGGCGGCGCTTCTCGGGGGCTGGGTTGGGTTCGTTCGCCATGGTGGTTCCTCCCTTCTGGCCCGCTAAGGTAGTGCATGCCCGGCCGCAGGCCAAGGGGCCAGGGCGCGTCGCACGCCGTTTGACAAGCCGCGGCGGCGTGGGCTATGGGTCAGCCGGTCTGCCTCGTGGAGGAACGGCACATGAGCGGCGAACGCTACGTTTTGGCCATCGATCAAGGAACGACGGGCTCGACGGCGCTCGTCATCGACGACGCGCTGCGCATCCTGGGCAAGGCGAACCAGGAGTTCCCGCAGGTCTACCCGCAGCCCGGCTGGGTCGAACACGACCCGGAAGCCATCTGGGACTCGACGCGGGCGGCCGTTCGCGCGGCTCTCGCCGCGGCGGCCGTGCCGTCCGAGCGCATCGCGGCCGTGGGCATCACGAACCAGCGCGAGACCACGGTGCTCTGGGATCGCGCAACGGGCCGCCCCGTGCACAACGCCATCGTGTGGCAGTGCCGCCGCACCGCAGCGTTCTGCAACGAATTGCGCGCGGCCGGGCTCGAAGCCGAGTTCCGCAAACGCACGGGCCTCGTGCTCGACGCGTATTTCTCGGGCAGCAAGTTGCGCTGGCTGCTCGACCACGTCCCCGACGCCCGGCGGCGCGCCGAAGCCGGGGAACTCGCCTTTGGCACCGTCGACACATTCCTCACCTGGCGGCTCACGGGGGGGCAGGCGCACGTCACCGACGTGTCCAACGCGTCGCGCACCCTGATGTTCAACATCGAAACGCTCGCCTGGGACCCGTGGCTGCTCGAACAACTCCGCGTCCCGGAAGCCGTTTTGCCGCGCGTGTGCGCCTCGTCGTACCGCTACGGCACCACGCGCGGCGTGCCCGAACTGCCCGACGGCATTCCGGTGGCCGGCATCGCGGGCGACCAGCAGGCGGCCCTCTTCGGCCAGTGCTGCTTTGCGCCAGGCGAGGCGAAGTGCACCTACGGCACGGGCGCCTTTCTCCTGCTCAACACGGGGGCGCAGATCGTGCGCTCCGACCACGGCCTGCTGACGTCCGTTGCCTGGCAGGTGGGGGACGCCGTGGCCTACTGCCTCGAGGGCAGCGTCTTCATCGCGGGTGCCGCGGTGCAGTGGCTGCGCGACGGACTCGGGCTCATCCGCAAGGCGGCCGACATCGAGGCGCTCGCGGCGTCCGTGCCCGACAGCGGCGGCGTCGTGTTCGTGCCGGCGCTGACCGGCCTTGGCGCGCCCTATTGGGCGCCGCAGGCCCGCGGCATCATCTCCGGCCTCACCCGCGGCTCAACGGCCGGGCACGTCGCCCGCGCGACGCTCGAAGGCATCGCGTTCCAGGTGCGCGACGTCGTTGCCGCGATGGCGGCCGACCGCGGCCATGGGCTCGCCGAGGGCCTGCGGGTCGACGGCGGCGCCTGCCAGAACCCGCTGCTCATGCAGTTCCAGGCCGACATCTTGCAGACGCGGGTCATCCGCCCGCAAATCGTCGAAACGACGGCGCTCGGGGCCGCGCTGCTGGCCGGCTTGGCCGTGGGCGTGTGGCCCGACCTCGACGCCGTGCGCAAATCGTACCGCCTCGACCGCGAATTCGAGCCCGCCGTGGGCGCCGCCGAGGCCGAGGCGCATCTCGCACGCTGGCGCCAGGCCGTGGCCTTGCAGGTCCGCTAGGCGCGCAGAGCCGCGAACGCGGCGCGTGGGCCTTGACAAATGGTCGGCCCCTCGTCTAGGGTGCCGGCCATGCTTTCCGACGACGCCGTTCGGAGCGTCCCCTGCCCCCTCCGGCGTCGCCATCCTGACAGCATGCTGCCAAGACCCCCCGGAGGCCTCCGTGCCACGCCGGCGAGGACGTTAGTTGATACCGGTTTCGCAGTCGGATAGCGCAAGGCTATTTCCTCAGCAACGACGGCCATGACTGCAGCGCCATGAGCGGATCGCAGATTCACCCCAACCCCACCCCGTTCGGAGGGCACCCTACATGAATCTCAGGGAACTCAAGGACAAGAAGATCAGCGAACTCATCTCCCTGGCCAAGGACCTCAATATCGAAGGCGCCCGCGGTCTGCGGAAACACGAACTCATCTTCGCCATTCTCCAGGCCCAGACCGAGAAAAACGGCCTCATCTATGGCGAGGGCGTGCTCCAGGTGCTGCCCGATGGGTTCGGCTTCCTGCGCGCTCCCGATTCGAACTACTTCCCGGGATCCGACGACATCTACGTGTCCCCGTCGCAGATCCGCCGTTTCAACCTGCGCACCGGCGACACCGTCGCGGGCCAGATCCGTCCTCCGAAGGAAAACGAGCGCTACTTCGCGCTCCTGAAGGTCGAAGCGGTCAACTTCGAAGAGCCCGAAGCGTGCCGCACGAAGACGCTCTTCGACAACCTCACGCCGCTCTACCCGAACGAGAAGTTCAACCTGGAGTTCGACACGCGCAACCACTCGACGCGCATCATCGACCTCCTCTGTCCGCAGGGCAAAGGCCAGCGCTCGCTCATCGTCGCGGCCCCGCGCACGGGCAAGACGGTGCTGCTGCAAGACCTCGCCCACGCCATCGCCGCCAACCACAAGGAGGTCTTCCTCATCGTGCTGCTCATCGACGAGCGCCCCGAGGAAGTCACCGACATGGAACGCTCGGTGCAGGGCGAAGTCATTTCGTCGACCTTCGACGAGCCCGCCCAGCGCCACGTCCAGGTCGCCGAGATGGTCATCGAGAAGGCCAAGCGGCTCGTCGAGCACAAGCGCGATGTCGTCATCCTGCTCGACTCCATCACGCGCCTCGCCCGCGCCTACAACACGGTGGTCCCGCCCTCCGGCAAGATTCTGTCCGGCGGTGTCGATTCCAACGCGCTGCACAAGCCCAAGCGGTTCTTCGGTGCGGCCCGTAACATCGAAGACGGCGGCAGCCTCACCATCATCGGCACGGCGCTCATCGATACCGGCTCGCGCATGGACGAGGTCATCTTCGAGGAGTTCAAAGGTACCGGCAACTGCGAGATGCACCTCGACCGCAAACTCATGGAGAAGCGCATCTTCCCGTGCCTCGACATCAACAAGTCCGGGACGCGCAAAGAAGAGCTGCTCCAGGCATCCGACGTGCTCAACAAGGTGTGGGTGCTGCGCCAGCTGCTCCATCCGCTCAACGTCATCGACGCCATGGAATTCCTGCTCGACAAGATCACGCGCTTCGACACCAACGCCGAATTCCTGGGCGGCATGAACCGCTGAGCGACGCGCCGCGTTTGCGCCCGTCGGCGTCTCTGCGCCACCTTCGGGCATGAGGGGCAGCGAGTCCGCTCCGTGGGCCGGCCTTGGCCGGCGCATCCTGCGGGTTCGGCCCGGCCGCAAGCCGCTTGCGCACCCCGCCGCTGCGGGGTACTTGCATCGCGGTCGGGTTTCGTGTAGAGACCGGCTTTCGTTTTTTCGGCCACCTGGGCCCAGACCCGGAGTCACGCATATGAAGAAGGGCATTCATCCGAAATACGAACGGGCGTCCATCACGTGTGCCTGCGGCAACGTCATCGAGACGCGTTCCACGCGCGGCAGCTTCACCGTTGAAATCTGCTCCGGCTGCCATCCGTTCTTCACCGGGCGGCAGAAGCTGGTCGACTCGGCCGGGCGCGTCGAGCGCTTCAACCGGAAGTACGGTCGCCAGACGGAACCCGTCGCCGTCCCCGCCGCGGAGTAGGCCAGGCGCGCCCCCGGCGCCCAGGGCCCCCCTCTTTTCGGCCGAACCGGTTGCCAGGCGCTGCCGTCGTTTCGTGCGGGCAGCCTCCGCATTCCCGCAGTTGGGCCCCCAAACGGCCAACGCGACACGGTGTCCGGGCGCGGTTCGGCGCCGAGCGATGGCCAACAATGCCCGAATCCTGCAGCAACAAGGTCGGCGGTCAGGCGGTCATCGAAGGCGTGATGATGCGCAGTCCGCGCTCGTTCGCGGTTGCCATCCGCCGTCCAAACGGTGAGATCGCGGTGCGCGAGCAGGTCTGGCACTCGCTCTGGGAACGGCTGCGCGCCTTGCGCTGGCCGTTTCTCCGTGGCGCCGTCGTGCTCGGCGAGTCGCTGCACAACGGGTTCACCGCCCTGCACTTCTCGGCGGCCGAGGCTGCGGCGCACGCCGCCGA
This sequence comes from uncultured Myxococcales bacterium, assembly GCA_964422715.1. Classification (GTDB taxonomy): domain Bacteria; phylum Myxococcota_A; class UBA9042; order PWKZ01; family CAYRCM01; genus CAYRCM01. The sequence goes on from CAYRCM010000002.1 coordinate 152,841, forward strand.
AAACCCGGAGGGCTCAAAGGCAACCGACAAGCCCTCGGCCGACGCCTCGGGCGCGAGCCCAACGGCCCTGCGTTTCACGATGCTGATCGCGGTCGTCCTGGCGGTGGCGGTGTTCGTGGCGCTGCCGCACGCCCTCGTCTGGCTGCTCGGCACGCTGACGGGCAGCGCGGCGCTTTCCGACGGCCAGTCACTGCCGTTCCACGCCGTCGACGGGGCCATCAAGATGGCCATTTTCGTCGTGTACCTGTGGGCCATTGGCCGGCTGCCGGACATTCGTCGCGTGTTCATGTACCACGGCGCCGAACACAAGGCCATCGCCACCCTGGAACGCGGCCTGCCGCTCGACGTTGCGCATGCCCGCGCCCAGAGCCGCTTCCACCCGCGCTGCGGCACGTCGTTCCTGCTGCTCGCCATTCTGGTCAGCATCGCGGTGTTCGCCATCGTATTTCCGCTGCTGCCGGCCCCCACGGGTCGCCGCTGGCTCGACCAGGTGCTCTTCGTGCTCATCAAGTTGCCGCTGTTGCTGCCCATTGCCGGGCTCGCCTACGAGGCCATCCGGCTCGGCGACCGGCTCGGCCACACGCCGTTCGGCCGCTGGCTCGTGGCGCCGGGGCTGTGGCTGCAGCGCCTCACCACGCGCGAGCCTGGCGACGGTGAGATCGAGGTGGCGCTCGTGGCGCTGCGCAAGACGCTCTGGCGCGAGCAGCTCGGCCGGGCCGCCGACGAGTCGCGCGCGGCGCCTGAAGTGTTCACGAACTTTGAGGAATTCCAGTTGCGCGTGCCCTGAGCGGGCGCAAACCGGCGCCGCCCGGAGGAATCGGTCATGCTCGACAAGCTCCGTCAAGTCGCCGCCCGATACGACTTCCTCGTAGAGCAGTTGGCGAACCCCGACGTGTTGGCGGTGCCGAGCGAATTCAAGAAATTCGCCAAAGAGCGTGCCGACATCGAGGAGACGGTGACCGCCTTCCGCGAGTACGAGCGGGTGCTGACCGAACTCGTCGAAAACGAGGCGCTGCTGACCGACGGCGAACCCGAACTGCGCGAGTTGGCCGCAGAAGAACAGACGCGCCTGCAGGCCCGGCAGGGCGAACTCGAAGCCCAGCTGCGCGTGCTGCTCATGCCGCGCGACCCGCGCGACGAGAAAGATGTCATTCTCGAAATTCGCGCCGGTACGGGCGGCGAAGAAGCCGGGTTGTTCGCGGCCGACCTCTTCCGCATGTACGCGCGGTTCGCCGAGGCGCGCGGCTGGCGCATCGAAGTGCTGTCCGAACACGCGACCGAACTCGGCGGTTTCAAAGAAGTCATCGCGCAGGTCAAGGGGCGCCGCGTCTACTCGCACTTGCGCTTCGAGAGCGGCGTCCACCGCGTCCAGCGCGTGCCGCAGACCGAGGCCCAGGGCCGCATCCACACATCGGCCTGTACGGTGGCGGTGCTGCCGCAGGCCGAGGACGTCGACGTCCACATCGAAGAGAACGAACTGCGCATCGACGTCTACCGCTCCTCCGGGCCCGGCGGCCAGAGCGTCAACACCACCGACTCGGCGGTTCGCGTCACGCACCTGCCGACGGGGCTCGTCGTCACCTGCCAGGACGAGAAGAGCCAGCACAAGAACAAGGCGCGGGCGCTGCAGATCCTGCGCGCTCGGCTCTATGACATCGAGCGCGAACGGCAGGAACGCGAACGCAGCGAACAGCGGCGCAGCCAGGTCGGCAGCGGCGATCGTTCCGAGCGCATCCGCACGTACAACTTCCCGCAGAACCGCGTAACCGATCACCGCATCGGGCTCACCCTGTACCACCTCGACCGCATCCTGCAGGGCGACCTCGAAGAGATCATCGGCAGTTGTCAGGCCTACTTCCAGGCCGAGGCGCTCAAAGCGGGGCTTTGAGGCCCGCGGCTGTGCTAGCCTGTCTCGCCGGGCCAGCACAGGGAGGTCCGCGGATGCGCCGATCGACGCTCTTGGTCCTGACCGCTTGGCTTGCGGCGTCGGCCTGTAGCGAGCGAAACCGGCCCCCGACCATCGACGCCCTCTCCGATCGCAACGTGGTCGTGGCGACCACGCTCGAACTCGTCGTGCGCGCCGCGGATCCCGACGGCGACGCGCTCGAATTCCGCGTCGACGGCAAGCCCCCGGACGCCGACTGGGTGCGGTCCGGCAAGAACGCGGCCACCTTGCGCTGGAGCCCGCTCGTCAGCGACGCGCTCGACGCCGAGGGGCGACCGGGGCAGCAGTATCCGCTGACGTTCATCGTCGTCGACAGCCACGGGGCCTGGACGAGCGCCGACGTCACGTTGACGGTCTGGCTCGAAGCCGGCGCGCCCGTCTTCCAGAGCGCCCCGGGCTACGTCCTGAACCTGGCGGAGCAGCGCTTCTTGACGTTCGTGGTCGAGGTCAAAGACGACGACTCGGCAACGGTCGACTTGCGCATGACGGAGGGCATCGCCGGGGCGGTTTTCGAGACGGCCGGCCCCAAGTCGGCGGCCTTTTTCTGGGAGCCGAGCACGGCGCAGATTGCCGAGGGCGCCTACTACGCCGTGACGTTCGCGGCCGACGACGGCGAACACGCGCCGGTCGAACAGGAAGTCTCGCTCGTCCTGCTGAACGGAGCGCTGGCCACCGACTGTGCGGGTCAGGCGCCGAGCCTGCGTCACGTGCCGCCCCCCGACGCCTTCGGCTCCGCGGGCATCCCCATCGAGGTCGAGGCCGCCGACCCCGAGTCGGCGCTGCGCCAGGTGACGGTGCGCTGGGCCCTCGGGACGGCCCCGGCCGACGATGCGTTTTCAGAGCGGGTCCTCGAACGGGTCGAACGGAGCGACCGCTACCGGGGCACGCTGCCCGCGCCCGACCCGCGCGCGCTGCCGGCCTTCGTGTCCTACGTCATCACGGCCCAGGACAACGACGACCTCGCCGGCGAGCGCTGCGACCACGCGGCCCGGTTGCCGAAAAGCGGGCTCTTCCACGTCGCGGTGCATCCCGACTTCGCGCCCGACGCGTGCCTGCAGGACGAACACGAACCCGACGACGCGCCGCTCGGCACCATGAGTTCCGCCGGCGGACCCTGGACGGCGCTGCGGCTCTGCCCCGGCGACGAGGACTGGTTCAAGGTGCTGGTGGCGCGCGGCCGATCCCTCGTCGCGGCACTCGACTATTGGCCCGACCACGGGCGGTTGGCCTTGTGGCTGCTCAACGCCGCCGGTGAGGTCATCGCCGAAGGGGCCGACTCGCCGAACGGCAGCCGCGCCAGCGTCGAGGCCAGCGCCGACGAGGATCGGGTGGTGTGGGCGCAGGTCACGGCGCCCGCCGGAGACCGGCTCACGTACGGCCTGCGCTTCACCTTCGAGGAGGGGGGCTGCCCCGACGACCCGCTCGAGCCGAACGGCCAGGCGGCCGAGGCGACGCCGCTCGCGCTGCCGGCCGAACGGCAGGGGCTCACCCTGTGTCCGGCCGACGAAGACTGGTACGCGCTCGACCTCGCGGCCGACGCGAGCGTCGAAGTCGAGCTCGACATGCTGCCGCTCCAGGCCGACCTCGACCTGGCCATCGTCGGTCCCGACGGGGTTGCGGCGCTCGTCACCCGGCAGCAGACCGGGGTGGTGCATGAACAACTCGTCTACCGCACCGAGGCCGCCGGAACGTACTATCTGCGCGTGTTCAGCGCCGAGCCGCGCGCGGGCGGCTACACGCTGCGGGCGCGCGTCCAGGCGGGCTGCGCCGACGACGCGCTCGCGCCAAACGGCCTGCCGAGCGAGGCCTGGCTGCTGCCCATGGGCGCCTACGAAGGGCTCACGGTGTGCCCCGGAACCCGCGACTGGTTTGCCTACGAACTCAATCCTGACGAGCACTTGCGCGTCGTGGCCTGGAACGAGGCGGCGAGCGCGCCGCTGACGGTCAGCGTGCTCGACGGGTCGGGCGAATCCCTCGGCGACTTCACGCAGGTCGGCGAAACCGTCGAGGTCGATGCGCCGAGCCCCGGGGCAGGCGCCGTGTTCTACGGCATCGGCACGAGCGACGGTGGACAAGCCGAATACGGCTTCGTCGTGGCCGCCGAGGCGGCCGCGGGGGCGTGCCGCGACGACCGGCTCGGCCCGAATGGCAGCGCCGCCACGGCGCTCCCGCTGCCCCATGGCTATACGACGCGGCTGCGCCTGTGCGCCGGGCAGGCCGATTGGTGGCTCATCGAGGCCGCCGCCGGAGCCTACATCCAAGTGCAGCTCGTGTTCTTCGACGACGGGCGGGCGCCGCCCGTGGCACGGCTCTTCGCACCCGACGGAGAGACGCTGCTCGCCGAGAGCGACACCGGCCCGGGCGAGGCCAGCCTCACGGCTGCGGCGAGCGCCGGCGCGGGCGGCTACCTGGTCGAGGTCAGGGCCGCTGACGGCGGAGCGCAAGAGTACGAGTTCGGCTACGCCACCGAACCGTGACGCAAGCGAAAGGAGCAATGGGTGAACCACAGGAACTCGCAAACCCCTATCGTATCCGTCGGGCTCGTCCTCTGCGGGCTCTGCCTGGGCGCCTGCGCCGCCGGCAGCGGCGAATCGTGCGGCGTCGACTCCGACTGCTCAGGGCGGCTCGTTTGCAGCGTCTATACGGCACGTTGCGCAAATCCCGAAGACATCTGCGCCCACGATCGTGACTGCCCGACCGGCATGTGTTCGGCCACCGAGCACCTGTGCGTGGCGCCGGACGCCGGCACGGCCGACACGGGCGGCGCCGCCGACGCCGGGCCCCGCGGCGACATGCCGACGACCGACGGAGGAACGGCCGCAGACGCCCCCGCGGGCGATGTGCTGGCCGGCGACCAGGCGGGTGCCGACGGCGGCGGCTGCGCGGCGCTGCCGGCCTGCGACCCGTTGCACCCGGTGGGGCCCACCGCAGTGCGCCTGAGCGTATTTGCGCTCGGCGCCGACGGGCAGCCCGGCTCCGGCCTCGACGTCGACGGCCAACGCGACACCTGTGCGCCGGCCGGGGCTTGCTCGGGCGGCGTCGACAACGCCTTGCAGCCTCTCGGAACGCTTGCCAATCCGACGCTGCGGCAGCGCATCGACGACGGCCGCACGATCTTCCTCGTCGCAACACCCGGCAGCCCGGGCACGACGCCCGACTGCCCGTTCACGTTCGACCTCTTCCAGGCCGTGCCCGAGAGTTGCGCTTCGGGTTGCAGCGTGCGCGGCGACAGTTTCGTGGCGCCGTGCCAGCCCGCCACGCACTTCGCCGGCGTGCGCCTCGGGGGCGGCGTTGCGGCGGCCGGGGCGGGCGAAGACCAGCGCATCCGCTTCAACCTGACCATCGCCGGAGCCGACATCGCCGTGCCGCTGCGCCGCGCGCAGTTGCAGGCCGACGTCGCGTTCGACGAGGCGGCGGGTTCGCTGCGGACGGTCGACGGGCTGCTCGCCGGGGCGGTGGTCATCGATGAACTGCTCGATGCCATTCGCAATTCCGAACTCGACGACATGGCACAGGGAGCGGCCGAGGCCATCATTTTGAACTACGTCCACCCCGACCTGGACCTCGACGGCGACGGCACGAAGGAGGCGGCGTCCATCGGCGTGCGGATTGCCGGCAGCGAAGTGGTGACCGTCTCCGGGGTGGCGCCCTGAGGAACGCCGGGCCATGCCGACCAGACGCAGAGCCCTTCTCGCCAGCGCCGGGCGTGCCGCGCTCGGGGCGCTGCTCTGCGGTTTTGCCGGGCCGGCGCGCGGCATCGGGCCGGCCACCCTCTTTCGCGTGCAACAGGGGCGCTACGCGGGCGGCAGCTGGAACCCGCGGCCCACGGCGGCCCTGGCGCTCGCCCAGGAACTGCGCTTCCGCACGAGCATCGAGCTGCACCTCGAACCGGCCGAGGTGCCCATCGAGAGCCCCCGTCTTTTCGACCAGCCCTTCCTGCTGCTGTTTGGCCAGGGCGAATTCGGCCACTTCAGCCGGGCCCAGGCCGACAACCTCGGTCGGTTCCTCGAACTCGGCGGCTTCGTGTTCGTCGACAACGTGGGCGCGGCCGGGCCGTCGGCCGGCTTCGACCGCAACCTGCGCGCGGAGTTGAAGCGCATCCTGCCCGGCCGTGAGTTGAAGGCCCTGGCCCCCGACCACGTGCTCTACCGCAGTTTCTATCGGGTGGAACTGCCGGCCGGACGCGTCTTGGCCGTGCCGTATCTCGAAGGGCTCGTGCTCGACGACCGGCTCGGCCTCGTGTACTCGCGCAACGACCTCTCCGGGGCCTGGGCGCGCCACGCGTTTGGCGGCGCCCTCCACGACGTCATTCCCGGCGGCGAGGCCCAGCGCGAGCAGGCCTACCGGCTCGGGGTCAACCTCGTCGTCTACGCGTTGTGCCTCGACTACAAGGACGACCAGGTTCACCTCGACTACCTGCTGCACAAGCGCAACTGGCGGGTCCGCAAACCATGATCGCCGTCCTCGGGGCAACCGCGGCGCAGTGGCGCGTCTCCTGGCTCGGCGATTGGTCCGACGAGTGGCTCGTCGTGGTCGCCGGGGCGCTGGCCCTGACGCTGCTCATGACGGCGCTCAACGTGCGCCGCGCCCGGCCGCGTCGGCGGGCGTTCGTGTTGCTCGGCGCGCGCACGGGCACGTTGGTCGCGGCCTTCTTGCTGTTCCTGCAGCCGGCGCTCGTCCGCGAGACGCTCGTCGGCGCAAAGAACCGCGTGCCGGTGCTGGTCGACGTCTCCCGCAGCATGGCGCTCGCGCAGGGGGAGCGCAGCCGGCTCGCGCACGCCCAGCGCTTCCTCCTCGAAAACGAATGGTTCTGGACCACGCTCGGCGCGCGCCATGAGCCGGTGTTCTACGCGTTCGGCGAGACGCTGCGCAACTTCGAGCGTCCGGCTGCCGGCGAGTTGCGCGCGACCGATGACGCGACGGAACTCGGCGTGACACTCGCGCGCATCACGGAGATGTATCGCGACCGGGACGTCGGGGGGCTCCTGCTCCTCTCGGACGGCATCGACACGGGACCGCTTGGCGCGCGCGCCAACCCGGAAGGCGAACTCGACCCGCAGACCGTGAAGGCACTGCGCGGCCTCGATGCGCCGGTCTACACGTTCGGCGTGCACGCGACCCGCGCCCTGCGCGACGTTGCGGTTCGGCCGCTCGTCACGAATTCGTTTGCCTTTGTGCTGAACCTGACGGAAGTGGCGGCCGAATTCGAGTGCACCGGCCTCGACGGGGCCCGGCTCGATGTCGTCTTCCGAGCCGATGGCGCCGAGGTCGAACGTCGCACCCTGAGCGTTGCGGCCGGACAGCGCACGCTGGCCGCCCGCTTCGGCTGGCTGCCGCCCACGGCGGGCAAACACGTGGTCAGCGTCGAGGTGGCCGCCATGCCGGGCGAGGTGACCGTCGCGAACAACGTGCGCGCGGCGGTGGTGAACGTGCTGCGCGACCGCGTGCGGGTGTTGCAGCTGGCCGGCCAGCCGACGGCCGACGTGCGCTTCCTGCGTGGGCTGCTGAAACGCGACCCGGACGTCGACCTCATCAGCTTCTTCCTGCTCATCCGGCCGACCAACTATACGCCGGCGGGCGACGACGAGACGGCGCTCATCCCGTTTCCCGCCGACGAAGTTTTCATCCACGAACTCGGTGGGTTCGACATCGTCATCCTTCAGGACTTCCCGTACGGCCCCTTCGGCACGCCCCGACACCTGGGCCGGCTCGCGGCGTTCGTGCGGGCGGGCGGCAGCCTGCTCGTCGTCGGCGGCAAGCACGCGTTCAGCAGCGGCGGGTTCGCGGGCACCGAAATCGAGACGGTCCTGCCCGTGCGGCTGCTCGCCGAGACCCGCCCGCTGCGCGTGCTTTCGGAAGAGCCGTTCCGCCCGCGGCGCACCGCCGCCGGCCGCGTTCACCCCATCCTGCAACTCGGCGACAGCGAGGCCACGACCGAGGCCGCCTGGCAGGCGTTGCCATTGCTCGAAGGCATCAATCGCTTCGCGGGGTTGCAGCCCGGAGCCACGACCCTGCTCGGCCATCCGCGGCTCGTCGACGGCAGCGGCGAGCCGGCGCCCGTCGTGGCCGTGCGCGAGGTGGACAGGGGCCGCGTGCTCGCCGTGGCCACTGATTCGACCTGGTTCTGGGCGTTCCGCCGCGACGCCGAGGGCCAGGGCGACCCGCGCCACTATTCGCGGTTCTGGCAGAACGCCTTTCGCTGGCTCACGCGCGACCCCTCGCTCGGCCCGGTGCAGGTGCACGTGCTCGGCAACCCGGCGCGCGCAGGCGGGGCGCTCGATGCCCAGGTGGACGTGCGGCAGCCCGACTACCAGCCGGCAGCCGGCGTGCCCGTGCGCGTCCACTGGCAACGCGTCGGGGTGGGCCCGGCCGACACGCCGGACCCATCCCCGGCGGCCGACGCCGTACAAGCGGCAACCGACGGGTCTGGGCGCGCCGCCGTGCGCTTCTCGCCCCCCGTTGCGGGCGTCTACCGCATCGAGGCTGAGGCCCAGGTGGCCGGCCAGACGCTCGCGGGCTTCGACCTCGTGCAAGTGGAGTCGGCCGACCGCGAGTTCGAACGCGTGGTCCCGGCGGCCCCGCTGCTTCAACGCATCGCCGCGGCCACCGGGGGCGCCCATTTCCCGCTCGACGCACCGCCGCCGAAGCTCGAGTTGAAGGCCCCGCCCGCCGACGAAGTGGTCGAGCGCACGGTCCACGACCTCTGGTCCACCCCCTGGGCCGCGCTCGGCATCGGGCTGCTGCTGGCGCTCGAATGGTTTCTGCGGCGCCGCTGGGGCCTCGCCTGATGCGCGGGGGCACGCCATGACGGCCACACCGTTCGACTGGCAGACCCGCGTCGCGCTGTTGCCGCACGCCCCGGGCGTGTACCTCATGAAGGACCGACGGGGACGCATCTTCTACATCGGCAAGGCCAACGACCTCCAGGCCCGCGTGCGTTCGTACTTCGCCCGCACCGACGACCGCCGGCCGTTCGTGGCGCTTCTCGACCGGCTGCTCGGCGACATCGACACCGTCGTCACGCGCAGCGGCAAGGAGGCGCTGCTGCTCGAAAATCACCTCGTCAAGCTGCACCAGCCACGCTTCAACGTGCGGTTGCGCGACGACAAACGCTTCCTGCTGCTGCGCCTCAATCTGGGCGAGACCTACCCGCGCATCGAGGCCGTGCGCCGACGCGAACACGACAAGGCCGCCTACTTCGGGCCGTACGACTCCGCTCGGGCCATCCGCCGCACGCAGCGCTTCATCAGCGCGCTCTTTCAACTGCGCGCCTGCAAGGACTCGGTGTTCCGGCACCGCACGCGCCCGTGCCTGCTCCACGGCATCGGTCGCTGTCTCGGCCCCTGCACCCTGCCGGTGGCGCCCGAGCTCTACGCCGAGCGCGTCGCCAAGGCACGGCTGTTGCTCGAAGGCCGCATCGGCGAACTCGGCCGGCAGCTCGAAGCCGAGATGTGGGCCGCCAGCAACGCCCAGGACTTCGAGCGCGCCGCCCGCCTGCGCGACACCCTGCAAGCCGTGCGGCGTTCGAGCGAGAAGCAGGTCATCGACATTGGCGCCCGGCGCGACATCGACACGCTCGGGCTGCAACAGCTCGGGCGCACAGTGACGCTCGTCGTGGTGCTCGTACGCGAGGGCCTGGTCACCGAGGTCCGCAGTTTCCATTGGCCCGACCAGGTCGCCCCCGCCGACGAGATCCTGGGGTCTTTCTTCACGATGTACTACGAGGAACAAGGCCGGGCACCCGAAGAAGTGCTGCTGCCGCTGCCGCTCGACGACCTGCCGGCCCGGGCGCAGTGGCTGTCCGAACTCACGCTGCGGCCGGTGCGGGTGCGGGCCCCGCGCACGGGGGCCGGCCGCCGGCTGATCGATCTCGCCGCGCGCAACGCCGCCGAGAAGGCCGCCGAACGCGCGCGGGCCGATGGCGACGAGGGGCTGGCCGAACGGCTGCAGCGCCGCCTGCGCCTGCCGGTCCCCCCCGAACACATCGAATGCTATGACATTTCGACCACGCAGGGGGGGGAGCCGGTCGGGGCGCGGGTGGCGTTCGTCGGCGGCAGTCCGGCGAAGGCCCAGTACCGCCACTACGCCATTCGCGACGTGGCCGGCCAGGACGACTTCGCCATGCTCAGCGAAGTGCTGCGGCGCCGTTTTGCACCGGCCGAAGGGGCTGCCGACCCGCCGCCCGACCTCGTCGTGATCGACGGCGGGAGGGGCCAGCTCAACGCGGCACTGCGGGTGCTGGCCGAGCTCGGGCTCGGCGAGTTGCCGGCCGTGGGGCTGGCGAAGAGCCGGCCGGGCGACCCCGGCGCGGCAGCCGGCGCGGGCCGGCCGAAGCCCGAGCGCCTGTTCCTGCCCGGGGCGAAGACGGCCCTTGTGCTGCCCGAGCGCGACCCCGGGCTGCGGCTGCTCCAGCGGCTGCGCGACGAGGCGCACCGTTTCGCCGTGTCGTACCACCGCAAACGCCGCTCGAAGGCCCGGCTCAACTCCGCCCTCGATGCCGTGCCCGGCATCGGCCCGGCCCGCCGCCGCGCGCTGTTGAACCACTTCGGCAGCCTGACGCGGCTCGCCGCCGCGGCGCCCGCCGACATTGCGGCGGTGCCGGGGTTGCCGGCGCGGCTCGCCGACCGCATCCACGCCTGGCTGCACCCGGAGCGGGGCGGAGACCCGCAGGCGGACGATTCCCGCGTGAACACCGGCGCCCCGGCACGCACGTCGTGACAGGCCCGCCCGGACTCCGTAGGATCGGATGTCGCCCCCTGGGGGCATCCGAATCCCTGGAGATTGGTGCCATGAATGAGCCGTCCGCCGTCCAGCCGACCCTCGGCATCGACCTCGGTGCCGTGCACGTCCGGGCCGTTCTTCGGAGTCCCCAAGGCAGCCTGCTCTGGCAGGCCCAACTCGCCTCGCGCGGGCAGCCGCTGCCCGAACTCGAATCCCTGCTGGCCGCCTTGAGTGCGGCCCACCCAGCCCTCAAGAGGCTGCCCGTGGCCGTGACGGGTTCCGGCGCCGCGCTCGTCTGCGACGCGGCGGCCGCGCTGCCGCTCCTGGCCGTCAACGAGGTGCTCGCCGCGGCCCAGGAAGTGGCCGCCGCCATGCCCGATGCCCGCACGCTCGTCGACTTCGGCGGCCAGTTCACGAAGTGGGTGTTGCTCCTGCCCGGCGCGGCCGGGGCGCCGGGGCGCGTCGTCGACTTCGCGACCAATGGGCTCTGCGCGGCCGGCTCCGGGGCTTTCCTCGAACAGCAGGCCGGCCGGCTCGGCCTCGACGTGGCGGCACTCGGCGCGCTGGCGGCAGAGGCCGCACGGGGGGCCACGGTGGCGGGCCGATGCTCGGTCTTCGCCAAGTCCGACATGATCCACTTGCAGCAGAAGGGCACGCCGCAGGCCGACATCGCCTACGGCCTGTGTCAGGCGCTCATCCGCACGTTTCTCGGCAGCGTCGTGCCCGGGCGCACGCTCGAGCCGCCCGTCGTGTTGGTGGGCGGTGGAGCCCTCAACCCCGGGCTGCTCCGCGCGCTCCGCGAGAGCCTGCCGGCGCTCGCCGGCGCCGGGCTGCGCGTGGCCCCGAACGCGCTGCTGTGCGGGGCACTCGGTGCGGCGCGGCTCGCCGCCGCTGGGGCGCCGGTTCCGCTGGCCGGGCTGCGCGGGGCGCTCGC